>WHSR01000095.1 GCA_009379995.1 Streptosporangiales bacterium | reverse complement strand
GCGCCCTGGAACAGGACCTCCGTGAGTGGACCACGACCTGGAACGACAACCCCAGGCCCTTCACCTGGACCAAGACCGCCGACGAGATCCTCGAACGACTCGCCTCATATCTTCAACGGATCCCCGGCGCAGGACACTAGTGCTGGAGTTCATAGTGGGCGCCTCCGCGGTATCCATCGGCTGGTCGCAGTACTTCAACAGCGCCCTCGCGGCCCTCGGCACCCCGCTGCCCGGCGCCATCGCCGGCGGGGAGGGCGCGGCAGTCGACCTGTCGGCGGCCGCCATCGCATTGATCCTCACCGCCGTGCTGGTGGCGGGTATTCGCCTCAGCTCCGCGATCAACAACCTCATCGTGGTGATCAAGCTCGCCGTCGTCGGGTTCTTCCTCCTGTTCGGGGCGTTCTTCGTCACCGCCGCCAACTGGTCTCCATTCGTTCCCCCGGCCAAGCCCGGTGGGCCGGCTGGCGGAGGTCTGGACACCCCGCTATGGCAGCTGATCTTCGGCACTCCGGGCACGTTCGGATTCCAGGGCATCGTCGCCGGGGCGGCGCTGGTGTTCTTCGCCTACATCGGCTTCGACATCGTCGCCACCGCCGCCGAGGAAACCCGCAGCCCGCAGCGCGACATGCCCATCGGCATCCTCGGCTCCCTCGGCATCTGCGCCCTGCTGTACGTGGCGGTTTCGCTGGTGCTGACCGGCATCGTCGCCTATCCCAGGCTCAACACCGCCGCTCCGATGGCCACGGCGCTCGCCGCCACCGGCAACCGGTGGGCCACCGCCTTGATCTCCCTCGGCGCCATCGTCGGGTTGCTCGCGGTCATCTTGATCTTGTTGCTCGGCCAGTCCCGGGTAGCGTTCGCCATGAGCCGCGACGGACTGCTGCCAACCTGGTTCGCCCGGGTGCATCCCCGCTTCCGCTCGCCGTACCGCATCACCATCCTCACCGGCCTGGTGGTGGCGGTCGTCGCCGCCTTCACCCCGATCGTCGACGTCGCCGAGCTGGTGAACATCGGTACCTTGTTCGCCTTCATCCTGGTCTCGGCTGGCGTGCTGGTGCTGCGCCGCACCCGACCCGACCTGCCACGGGCGTTCCGTACTCCGTGGGTGCCACTGGTGCCGATCCTGGCCGTGCTCGTCAGCCTGTATCTGATGCTCAACCTGGCCGGGTGGACCTGGGTCCGCTTCGTCGTCTGGATGGTGATCGGCCTGGCGATCTACTTCGGCTACGGCGTACGCAACAGCCACCTGGCCCGCCGGGAAACCGAAGAGGCGACACCACGCGGTTAGCCGCCTCGCCGGGACTCAGTCGGCTGCCCGTTGGCCGCTCGTCAGTCGCGCGGCCACGGGCCGCCGGTAGGTGAGGCTCAGCGCCGTCTCCCGCGCCGCATCCCGTGCCCTGATGGCCGTCCTCATGCACCGGCGGCGCAGGAACGCTCGCCGCAGTTCGTCCGGTACGCGTACCCCGTCGGCTTCGAACGGATAGCCGTACCGCCGCATCTGCGCGCCCAGGGCGCGCTCGACGAACGCGACCTCCGGAGCGTCCAGGGTCTTCTCCCATCCACGTACGCTGGCCGCCGTCACCGGCCGCGACACCTGCCAGTGGTGCCTGTTCTGCGGCACGTCCCCGCGCTCGTGAAAGGCCAGCATGCTGTCGATGCCCTCGGGCGCAAGGCCGAGGAAGCCACAGACCCTCTCCATGGTCGCCCGGGGCTCGATAACGAGATCTTCGTAGCGGATCTCCAGGAGCTGGTCGGGGGCCAACCGGCCGCGCCACGCGTCGACGGCGCGCAGCGATCTTCCCCACAGCTCCGTCGGCGCCACGACGTCGCCACCGCTCCAGCCGACCCGCCGGACCGACGCGACGGTCGCTCGCGGATCCCGTACCAGGTGTACGAACTGCGCGTCGGGAAACATCGCGAAGATCGCATCGAGATGCTGGTCGTACATCGGCCGCTTGTCCCCCCACCGGGGCTTGCCGTGGTGCTCCGCGTACATCAGGAAACAGGTCCCGAGCAGCGAGCCGATCGTCGGCGGGGCCGACACCAGGCGTGCGATCGCCGGGCGTTGGTCTACCCCGAGCCTGTGCCATCGGGTCCGCTTGCGCCGGAAGATCCACCTGGCGAGCTGACGCCGCCGATCCGCATCGGACAGATCCCCGAACGAGGCACGGGCCTCCCATGCCTCCATCAAGAAACGCGTCTCCAGGGGCAGGGCGAGCTCCGGGTGGCTGTTCAGCATGGTGCGCAACAGCGTGGTGCCCGAGCGTGGGCAGGCCCCAACGAAGACCGGGCGGTCCCGGGCGCCCGCGAAGACCGACGGCTCGCCGACGATCGCCGGCACGGCCGGCCGGGTCACACCATCCTCCGACACCGACGGCATGGCCGGCAGTGTAGGCCACCCGGGCGGCGAGTGCCGGTCACCGTGGGTGGGAAGGATGGCGTGTACCAACGCAGCGGATTAGGCTTCGTGTTCCAGGCTCAAAGGGGGACGGGATGGCCCGGGAACGGCGTACCAGGGTCCCGATCGGCGCGACAATAGGCACCATGGCTAGCGGCTTGGGTCGTGTGGCGGGGGTCGTCGCCTCGCTGATCACCTTCCTGGCGACGCTGGTGGCGATCATCTTCGCGATGCACATCGTGTTCGTGGTTTTCGGGGCCAACCCCGACAACGCGGTTGTGGTCTTCGTCCGCGACTTGGCGGAGAGGCTGGCCTTCGTGTTCCGGGACCTGTTCCTCCCCCAGGACGAGCGGGTGCGGGTGCTCGTCAACTACGGGCTCGCCGCCGTCGTCTACCTGGTCGTCGGCCGGTTCGTCGCCGGTCTCGTTCGCCGAACCCGCTGACGCTCCTCCGTCAGGCAGTACGGGATCCGGCGGCCGACTCGAGGCCGAGTTCCTTGATGGACTGCTCGCGCATCTTGAACTTCTGGATCTTGCCGGTGACGGTCATCGGGAACTCCTCGGTGAACCGCACGTACCGGGGGATCTTGAAGTGCGCGAGCCTGCCCTTGCAGAACTCCCTGACCTCCTCCTCGGTCAGGGTCTTGCCCTCACGCGGCCGGACCCAGGCGCACAGCTCCTCGCCGTACTTCGCGTCGGGAACCCCGATGACCTGGACGTCCTCGATCGCGGGGTGGGTGTAGAGGAACTCCTCGATCTCGCGCGGGTAGATGTTCTCCCCGCCCCGGATGACCATGTCCTTGATGCGCCCGACGATGTTGACGTAGCCCTCGGCGTCCATCGTCGCCAGATCGCCGGTGTGCATCCACCGAGCCGAGTCGATGACCTCGGCGGTCTTGTCGGGCTCGTTCCAGTACCCGAGCATCACCGAGTAACCGCGGGTACACAGCTCGCCGGGCTCGCCGCGGGGCAGCGTCCGCCCACTGCCGGGGTCGACGATCTTTGTCTCGACGTGCGGATGGACCCGGCCGACCGTGGAGACGCGCCGTTCCAGGTCGTCGTCCGACCGGGTCTGGGTGGAGACCGGCGAGGTCTCCGTCATGCCGTAGCAGATGGTGACCTCGGTCATGTGCATGTCGTCCACGGCCCGTTTCATCACCTCGACCGGGCACGGCGAACCGGCCATGATCCCGGTTCGCAGCGACGACAGGTCGTAGCTCGGGAAGTCGGGTAGCCCCAGCTCCGCGATGAACATGGTCGGCACCCCGTACAGCGAGGTACACCGCTCCGCCTGGACCGCGTCGAGGGTCGCCTTCGGCTCGAAAGCTGGCGCCGGGATCACCATGCACGCGCCGTGGGTGGTACACGCCAGGTTTCCGAGTACCATCCCGAAGCAGTGGTAGAAGGGCACCGGGATGCAGACCCGATCGGCGGACGTATAGCGGCAGAACTCGCCGATGAAGAAGCCGTTGTTGAGGATGTTGTGGTGGGAGAGGGTCGCACCCTTGGGATAGCCGGTGGTGCCCGAGGTGTACTGGATATTGATCGCTTCGTCGGCCTGAACCTCGGCCTTCCGGGCGGCCAATGCAGCCGGGTCCGCCGCCGCCCCCGCCGCGAGCAGCTCGTCCCACTCCGGCGAGCCTAGGTAGAGCGTGCGTTCCAGCTCTCCGCATTCGGGACGTACCTCGTCGACCATCGCCCGGTAGTCGCTGGTCTTGAAGCTCTCGGCGGAGACGACGAGCCGGACGCCCGACTGGTTGAGGGCGTAGGCGAGCTCATGCGTCCGGTACGCCGGGTTGATGTTGACGAGGATCGCGCCGATCTTGGCGGTGGCGTACTGCAGCAGCACCCACTCGGGGTTATTCGGGGACCAGATGCCAACCCGGTCGCCCTTGCCGATGCCGGTCTCGATCAGCCCGCGGGCGAGGACGTCCACGTCGTCGTCGAACTGCCGGTACGTCCAGCGCCGTCCGCTGGGCACGTCGACGAGAGCTTCCCGGTCGCCGAACTGGGCGGCTGTCCGTTCCAGGTTCTCCCCGATCGTCTGACCGAGGAGGGGCACGTCGGAGGCTCCGTGGGCGTAGGACAAGGCGGTGGTCTCGGCCATCTTCGACCTCCTGCGTCGGTCACACGTCCGTACGTGCATCGTGCATCACCAGACGCCGGAGGAATAGGGGTCTGATCAGGAGGAGGACGGCCGGGTGTAGAAGGTGACCTCGGGGCCATATGACCATTCGTCATCGTACACCTCCACCACGAGGTCCCGTTCTGGATATTCGAGTTTCAGAAGTCCTTGCCAGCACCGGGCGAGTGTGCGGGCCAGTCGGGACAGATCCTCCTCGTATGGCTCGGTGTCGAATGAGGTGAAGATGTCACTCAAGATCAGTAGGTTCTTCTTTGTCTCGGTCTTCGACGTGTCGCCATCGAATACTTCAAGCCAATCGTCGATTACCTTCTTTTCCCCGTCCGACAGCCCTCCGTCAAGATCTTTTACAATGACTACACAGTCGCGGTACTTCGTGAACGTTGGGCAGAACAGCCACTGCGCGGCGATGACGAAGGGGAGACCCTCCTGTTGGTTGAGGTAATCGATTGGTGTGAAGTCGGCCGCGTCGTCGCCGAACAGTGCGCGCCACTCGGTGAAGAAGCGTGGCAGCGCACGCCCGGCGTCCGCGTTCTCGTTGCTGGTCACGGTATCTCCTCCGGATTGGCGGGGCGCACCGTCTTGCCAGGTTTGGGGAACACCTCTCCGGTCTTGGGATTTCGGTGCAATGTGTACTCTACGACATGCGGTGTATCCACGCCGCCGTGTGATCGACCGGTGACGTCCACGCGCTTGATGATATGCCCGCTCTCGTCGTAGACGGAGTAGTTTGTGACCTTCCCGGTTTGCGGGTCCCGCCTGTACAGTACGCTGTTGGGCTTGGACTTGAGCGGAAACTTGCCCTTGTGCTGGGTCCCGTTCTTGATGAGATCGCGTGCACGCGGCAGCTTGCCACCACGCTTGTAGACCGGCTTCTTGGGCGTCTTCGGCTTTCTCCCGAACAGCTTGCGCCACAGCCACTTGAAGAACCGCGCGATCTGCTTGAACAGCCAGACGATGCCCCGCCAGATCCATTTGCCTAGGAACTTGAGGATCTGCCAGATGAACCGGCCGAGGATGCGCAGCAGGATCCCGATGATGGGGCCGATGACGGCGACCGCGGCGGTGCCGCGTGCGTCCTGGATGCGGGCGTGGGTGGTCCTCAGCGCATCGATGATGGCGGTCTTGGCCTGCAGCGTGCCTTGGGCCATGGCGTCGACGCCGGTGGCGGCCTGCTCAGCGGCGCTCGCGCCCTCCTCGATCTCGCCCGCGAAGTCCGTCCAGAACGCGGTGAACGTGTCGACGGACTCCCCGTGATGCTCGCCCGCGACCGTCTGGGCCACCGAGGAACCATCCGATCCCAGGGCGCGCAGGTCGGCCGCCAGCCCTCGCCAGGATCCGGCGAGTTGGTGCAGCCGGTCCTCGTCCGCTTCGGGCCAGTGGCCGCCGGCCTGCGCCAGCAGCCCGGCCAACTCGGGAGGCAAGGTCAGACCCATTGCCTACACCTCCCCGCTGATCTGGCCGAACCGATCGGAACCCGCCTGGTCGGCGGCCTCGGTGTTGTCGGCCATCACCCCCAGGTTCTCGCCCACCGTGGCCAGGCTGTCGGCCAGCGCCGTGAGCGCCTCGGTGGCGGCCTCCACGAGTTCGGTGTAGGCGCCGCCGAACGCGGCACCTGCCTCATCGGAGCCCCAGATCGACGGGTCTCCGACCACCCGAGTGCCGAGCCCCCCGGCCCTTCCGCCCAGGTCCGCCATGTCGTTTCCGGACTTGCGCAATCGTTCTGGCGTGATCGAGAACGAGTCCCCCACAGTCATCACCTCGTCACTAGCCGACGGCTCGAGTTGGCCTACATTATGGTGAGCGACACCGGCCGCAGTTTGATACGTAGCGGACAAGTTCGCCCGTTGATCGCCGCGGCTGCCGGCAGGGAGGGATGCAGTATGACAAGTTCACCGCAACCGGCCTCGGACGAGCTGGCCGGGCATGGCGAGGCGGCGAACGGGCTGGTCAGCGTGACCGTCGGTTCCGACGGTCGGCTCCGGACCCTCCATCTGGATCCGCAGGTGATGCGGATGGGGCAGCGCGGTCCGGTCATGGATTCCCACACCCTGGCGGCGGAGATCACCACCGCCGTCAACGCGGCAATCGACGACCTCCAGAGCAAGGTCCGGGAGGGTACCGGGGACATCGCCGGACGGCTGGAGGCGGACCTCGATCAGGTCACGGGTAACTTCGAGCGTGCCCTCGAGCAGATCGACACCGACATCGCCCGCGCGCACCGGCGGCTGCAGAGCTAGCGGGACCAGGGTCGATCGCGTCGCCACCCGGGCCGCGCGCCGGGTGGCGACGGCGGCTCTTCACGGCCCACCGCCACCCTGATCAGCCGCCAGGTGAGATAACCCGCGCCGACCAGCGCGCCCACCCGGATGAACGTCGCTCCGTAACCGGTGAGGGCGGCACCGTAGGCCGCCAGGTCGATCATCACCCGCTCGCTGCGGGTCGCAGCTCCCACCACGAAGACGCCGAGAACGAAGAGCGCCACCGGGGCGGCCACGGCGAGCAGTTTGTCGCGGACCGACCAGGCGCCCGCGATGAGGACACAGCCGCCGCCGATGAGCCACGGGACGAGCGCGTACGGAAGCGGGACGAACAGCCCGCCGAGGCCCAGCAACGCGATGGCCGCCGTCTCCAGCCTGTTTTCCTGTACCAGCGCGCGCCAGTCGATGGCCGACATCGTGGTGCCCATACCCGGCATGCCGGGGAGCGCCCTGGACGAGGTGGTTTCCTCGTACGTGGGCGGGCCCTCGTAGGGCGGACGCGCGACGCCGCCCGGCCCCGGACTCCCGGCGGCCCCCGAGGGTCGTCGCGGCGTGGCGGCGGGGGGCGCGCCAGGGGAGCCGGTCACGGGGGTGGGGCCCTCCCGGGTTCCCGCTGTGGACCCCTGGGTTTCGGTCTGCGCGGTTTCGGCGCCGGACGCTTCGGTGGCCGAGGCCTCGGTACGCTCCGTTGCCTCGGCCGGCTGGGTCGAGTCGGCAACCACCGGGATCGGCTGGGTCGACGATTCGCTACCGGGAGCGGTTCCGTTGACGGCCGCCCGCGCGATTGTGGTCTCGGTCTCGGCCTCCTGTTGTGGCGCCCGTTCCTGCTCCAATCGTTGGCGCTCCCGCTCAACGAGCCGGGCCGGATCCCCGAAGCGGGCGATCACCCTGCGGACCTGCTCCGGTTCGACCGCGCCGGTCTGCGCCCGGATCTCCTCGATTCGGGCGCGTAGCCGGGTCATGAAGTCCAGCCGCTCGTCGGAACGCAGGACGCGGTGGGCCACGTCGCCGACCCGGCGCAGATACTCGAGCACAATCTGGTCCGCTCGCTCGTGCATGACGCGATAGTGCCTCATGGTGCGTTTCCTCCGCGAGCGCGGACCTACCTAGAGTTGAAGGAATGAGTACGGTCGGCCGACGCCTTCGAGACCTCCGCGACGCATTAAGTGCCGGTGACGGCGGCGAGCGCGGCAGTTCGGCACGGGGTTCGGGTACGTCGCCGGGGCCCGACACCTTCCCTAGGTGGCTTCGTACCCGAAGCGACGCCGAGCTGCACGCTCTGCTGGCCGCCCGTCCGGACCTCATGCATCCGGTGCCTTCCGACCTGGCGGCGCTGGCGAACCGCGCGGCCGGCCAGGCGTCGGTGGTCCGCGCCCTCGACCAGCTCGATCGGTTCACCCTCCAGGTCCTCGAGGCGCTCCTCGCGCTCCCCGAGCCGGTCGGTTACGACGAGCTGCGGGCAGCCCTGGACGTTTCCCCGCCGGGACCGGCCGACGGAGAAATGTCCGAGGTCGAGTCGGTCGACGTCGAGCCCCCGCTGCGCCGGGCCCTCGACCGGCTGTACCGGCTGGCGCTGATCTGGGGCGATGACCAAGAGATCCGCCCCGTGGGCACCGTACGGCACGTCATCACCGACCCGGCCGGCCTCGGCCCGCCCGCGGCCGTCGCCTTCAACGGTTACCCGGCCGACAGGATGGCCGACCTTCTCGTCGACCTCGGCCATCCGCCCGTGGACGGCGGCGATGGGGCCGGCGGGACCGGCGGGGCCGATCCGTGGGAGGTACTCGCCGCCGACCTCGCGGACCCGGGTCGCCTTGCCGAGCTGGTGGAATCCGCCGGGCCCGGCGCGGCCGCGGCGCTGGAGCGACTCGCCTGGGGACCGCCGATCGGACGGGTCGAGGATGCCCGCCGCACCGTCCGGCTCGCCAGCGCCGAGTCCCCGATGGAGCATCTCCTCGCCCGCGGTCTGCTCGCCGCCGCCGACGAACGGACAGTGGTTCTTCCCCGCGAGGTGGCGCTGCACCTGCGCGGGGGACGCGTCTTCCGGTCGGTCGAACCCGAGCCGCCGTCGTTGCACATCCGCCCGCACGACCTGGAGCTGGTCGACCGGACGGCCGGCGGGCAGGCCTTCGGTGCGACGCGCGCCGTGGAGGGACTGCTCGAGCTGTGGGGGGTCGACCCGCCGGGGGTGCTGCGCAGCGGCGGCCTCGGGGTGCGGGACCTGCGGCGCGCGGCGCGTGCCCTCGACGTCGAGGAGTGGATGGCCGCGCTGTACGCGGAGACCGCCTGGGTCGCCGGGTTGCTCGGAGCGAGCGGCGCGGTGGACGGGGAGTGGCTTCCCACCCAGACCTACGACCTCTGGCGTACCCGCCCGGTCGAGCAGCGCTGGGCGACCCTGGTCGAGGCGTGGCTGGAGACCACGCGGGTCCCCGGACTCGTCGGCGAGCGCGACGACCGGGGCAGGGTACTGAACGCTCTCGGTTACGGCCTCGACCGCGGTGCCGCGCCCGGCGTGCGCGAGCAGACCCTCCGGGTGCTGGCCGAGGCCCCGCCCGGGTCAGCGGCCGACACCGAGTCCGTACGGGCCCGGCTCGCCTGGCTGCGACCTCGGCATACCGGGCCGATCTGGGCCCGCATGGTCGGCTGGACGCTGCAGGAGGCCGAGGCGTTCGGCGTGACCGGGCTGGGCGCGCTGTCCACCCCCGGCCGCAGGTTGGTCGACGCGGGGGGTGGCTCCGACGGCGCGGCGGACGCGGTGGTCCCGCTGCTGCCGCAGCAGCTGGACCACATGCTGCTGCAGGCCGACCTGACAGCCGTCGCGCCCGGACCGCTCACCCAGGAGCTCGGCCGGGAGCTGGCGCTCGCCGCCGACGTCGAATCAACCGGCGGGGCCACCGTCTACCGGTTCACCGAGCCTTCGGTACGCCGAGCGCTGGACGCCGGCCGTACCGCCGGTGAGCTGATCGAGTTCCTCGAACGGCATTCCCGCACCCCGATGCCCCAGCCGCTGCGCTACCTCGTGGAGGACGTGGCTCGCCGGCACGGCCGCATCCGGGTGGGCATCGCCTCGGCGTACCTGCGCTGCGACGACCCGGCCACGCTGACGGAGCTGCTCGCCGACCGGAGGGCGGTGTCCCTGCGGCTGTTCCGGCTCGCGCCGACCGTGCTCGCCAGCCGGGCGTCCCGGGACACGCTGCTGGACGGGCTGCGGACGCTCGGGTACGCGCCGATGGCCGAGTCGCCCGACGGCGCGGTGCAGGTCACCCGGCCGGACGCGAGGCGCACCCAGCGGCAACCCGCGCGGCCCAGGCCCCCGGCCGCGCCCACCCCGCCCAACCCGTCGGTCATCGACGCCGCCGTACACGCGCTGCGGGCCGGCGACAAGGCGATGGGCTCGGTCGCGGGTTCGGTGGTGGACGGTACGGAGATGGGCGGCGCCGGGGGCGAGCCGCCGCGCACCTCCACCGCGGCGGCCATGGACGCCCTGCAGGAGGCAGCCGCGGACGGGCGGCGGGTGTGGATCGGTTACCTCGACACCCAGGGACGCCCGAGTAGCCGGATCGTGGACCCGGTACAGGTGGAGGGCGGTTACCTCACGGCGTTCGACACCACCCGCGCATCGGTGCACCGCTTCGCGCTGCACCGGATCACCGGGGTCGCCGGTGTCGAGGATGGCGCCCCGTAACCGCTGCCGTCGGGTCTATGGTCGTGGGGTTCGATGCGGGGTCCGGGTTCGAGTTCAGGGGACACGATGAGCGGGAACTACCCGCCGCCGGAGGGCGACCCTCCGGGGCGCGGGCCGGCCTACGGTGCCGGACCCGGCAGGGGATGGCAGCCGCCGGGGGAATCGCGCGGGTACGGGCCCTACTCCGGGCCGCCCCGGCCGCCGCAGCTCCCCGCGCCGCAGCAGCCCCCAGGGCCGCCGGGCTACGCGCACCCGGGCTACCCGCCTCGCCCCGGCTATGGGCGACCGGCCTATGGGCAGCCGGGCCATCACGGGCCGGGTATCCCGAACATGCGGCCGGAGTTCATACCGCCGGAACGCCTGCCGACGTACGGCTGGGGCTGGGGTCAGGAGTTCGGGTACGGCGACCCACGGCACGGCTACCCCGGCTGGATGGAGCCAGCGGACCAGGGTATCCAGACCAACTCCATCTTCGCGTTGGTGGTCAGCGTCATCACGCTGTTCTGCTGCTCGAACATCTTCGCCATCGGCGGGGTCGTGTTGAGCATCATCGCGATGACGATGTGGAGGGAGCAGCCGGAATCGGCACGTAACCTCAATAAGTGGGCGTGGATCTGCACGGGCGGGGGCTTGGTCCTGATCGTCCTCTTCGTCTT
This sequence comes from Streptosporangiales bacterium, assembly GCA_009379995.1. Classification (GTDB taxonomy): domain Bacteria; phylum Actinomycetota; class Actinomycetes; order Streptosporangiales; family WHSR01; genus WHSR01. Next base: position 13,732 of record WHSR01000095.1, on the reverse strand, counting down.
GGCCGTGTTCCTGATCCCGCTCATCCCGCTGCTAGGAATGAGCGACATCTAGCGAGGTGTACCGCGTGACCGACGGGCCGCTGATCGTCCAGTCCGACAAGACCCTGCTGCTCGAGGTCGACCACGAGCTCGCGGACGGATGCCGGGTCGCGATCGCGCCGTTCGCCGAGCTGGAGCGGTCGCCGGAGCACGTGCACACCTACCGGGTGACGCCCCTCGCGCTGTGGAACGCTCGCGCCGCCGGTCACGACGCCGAGCAGGTCGTCGACACGTTGCTGACCTACTCCCGCTACCCGGTGCCGCACGCGCTGCTCGTCGACATCGCGGACACGATGGGCCGGTACGGGCGGCTGCAGCTGCAGAATCACCCGACCCACGGCCTGGTCCTCGCGTCCACCGACCGGGCGGTGCTGGAGGAGGTGCTGCGCAGCAGGCGGGTGCAGCCGATGCTGGGCGAGCGCCTCGACGACGACACGGTCGCCGTCTTCCCGAGCGAGCGGGGCCGACTCAAGCAGACGCTGCTCAAGCTCGGCTGGCCGGCCGAGGACCTTGCGGGGTACGTCGACGGCGAGCACCACGCGATGGAGCTGCGCTTCGACGACCCCGACCGGGACCCCTGGGAGCTGCGCCCGTACCAGCGGGAGGCGGCCGACGGCTTCTGGGCCGGCGGCTCCGGGGTCGTCGTGCTGCCCTGCGGGGCCGGGAAGACGTTGGTCGGTGCCGCGGTCATGGCCCACGCGCAGGCGACCACGCTCGTCCTGGTCACCAGCGCGGTCGCGGCCCGGCAGTGGAAGACCGAGCTGCTGCGCCGCACGTCGCTGACCGCCGACGAGGTCGGCGAGTACACCGGGCAGAGGAAAGAAATCCGCCCGATCACCATCGCCACCTACCAGATCATGACGACCCGGCGTAAGGGCACGTACCCGCATCTGGAGCTGTTCGACGCCCGTGATTGGGGCCTGATCGTGTACGACGAGGTGCACCTGCTGCCCGCGCCGATCTTCCGGTTCACCGCCGACATCCAGGCCCGCCGCCGGCTCGGGCTGACCGCGACGCTGGTGCGCGAGGACGGCCGGGAGGGCGACGTGTTCTCGCTCATCGGGCCGAAGCGCTACGACGCGCCGTGGCGGGACATGGAGTCGCAGGGGTGGATCGCCCCGGCCGACTGCGTCGAGGTCCGGGTGACGCTGACCGAGTCCGAACGGCTCGCGTACGCGACGGCCGAACCGGACGACCGCTACCGCTTCTGCTCGACCACGCCAACCAAGACACGGGTGGTGGTACGGCTGGCCCGCCGGCACGCCGACGACCAGATGCTGGTCATCGGGCAGTACATCGACCAGCTCGACGAGCTGGCCGCGCACCTGGACGCCCCGATCATCAAGGGCGAGACACGGGTGGCCGAACGGGAGCGGCTGTACGAGGCGTTCCGGCGCGGCGAGATCTCCACCCTGGTGGTCTCGAAGGTGGCGAACTTCTCCATCGATCTGCCGGAGGCGACGGTGGCCATCCAGGTCTCCGGGACGTTCGGCTCGCGGCAGGAGGAGGCCCAGCGGCTCGGCCGGCTGCTGCGACCCAAGGCCGACGGGCGTTCCGCCCGGTTCCACGCGGTGGTGGCCCGCGACACCGTCGACCAGGAGTACGCGGCGCATCGGCAGCGGTTCCTCGCCGAGCAGGGGTACGCCTACCAGATCGTCGACGCCGACACCGTGCTGGCCGAGGGCCGGACCGGCGAGGAGATCTGACCCGGTTCCGCGGGATCGTTGATTTACGTTACGGCATCGGATAAAATATCGGGGATGCCGTGTCTCGCGGGAAAGAGGGGCCGATGTCCCAGCTGTTCGTACTCGGGATCGGCGGTACGACTCGGGCCAACTCGTCGACCGAGAGGGCACTGCGGATCGCGCTGGCGGCGGCAGAGCGGGAGGGGGCGGAGACCCTGCTGCTGGGCGCGGCCGATCTCGACCTGCCCATCTACTCCCCGGAAGGAGCTCGGCGCGCTCCGGCGGCCCGTCGGCTGGTCTCCGCGGTGCGCCGCTGCGACGGGCTGATCATCGGCTCGCCCGGCTACCACGGGACCATTTCGGGCCTGGTGAAGAACGCGCTCGACTACGTGGAGGATCTGTCCGACGACGACCCGCCGTATCTCGACGGCCGGGCCGTGGGTTGCCTCGCGTGTGCGCAGGGCTGGCAGGCCACCGGCACGACGTTGACGGCCCTTCGCTCGGTCGTCCACGCCCTCCGCGGCTGGCCCACCCCCTACGGCGCGGCGATCAACACCGCGGGACGGGTGTTCGACGAGGACGGCGACTGCGTGGACGACGGGACCCGCGCCGGGCTGGAGCTCATCGGTCGGCAGGTCCTCGAGTTCGCGTGGATGCGCCGGGCTGCCCTCCATCCCTGCCGTGATCTTGCAGAAATTCAAATCTGACCGCTTTGAATTTCTGCAAGATCACGGCAAAGGGGGAGGGTCAGACCCCCAGGTGTTGGCGTTTCGCCGCCGGGTCGTTGTCGAGTTCATCCGGCTCGCCGTGCCAGGTGATGCGGCCGTTCTCGCCGAGAATGTAGACGCGGTCGGCGAGCCGGAGCGCTAGTCCCAGGTTCTGCTCGACCAGGAGGATCGCGATGTCTCCGCCCTTGAGCCGCTCGATCCGCTCGCGCACCTGCGCCAGGACGATGGGGGCGAGCCCTTCGGAGGGTTCGTCCATGAGCAGCAGCCTGGGGTTGGTCATCAGCGCCCGTGCGATGGCGAGCATCTGCTGTTCCCCGCCGGAGAGATGGACGCCCCGGCTGCCGCGCCGTTCGGCGAGGCGGGGGAAGAACTCGTAGACGGCGTCGAGGTCCCACCCGCCGCCGTTGGCCCGGCTCCGGGCGGTGGTGGTGAGGTTTTCCTCAACGGTCAGGCTGCCGAAGATGTGCCGCCCCTGCGGTACCAGCCCGATGCCGCGCTTGGCGATCTGGTAGCTGAGCAGGCCGCGGAGGTCCCGACCGTCCCAGGTGATGCGGCCCCGGCGTACCACCGGTGGGGTGATGCCGGCGATGGAGCGCACCAGGGTGGTCTTGCCCATGCCGTTGCGGCCGAGCAGGGCGACTACCTCGCCCTCGTTGACGCTGAGGTCCACGCCGCGCAGCACGTACGCGGTGTCGTAGTAGCTGTGCACGTCGTTTGCGGTGAGCATGGGTCGCCCTCAGTCGCTTCTCAGGTACACCATCTGGACTTGCTCGTTGGCGCGGATCTGGTCGGGGGTGCCGGCGGCTATCGTCTTGCCGTTGTCCAGGCAGACGACCTGTTCGACGAGGTCGAGGGCGAGTTGCATGTCGTGTTCGATGAGCACGATGGTGAGGTCGCGGGGTAGGTCCTCGATGAGCTGGCGCATGGTGGCGCGTTCCGAGGCGGCGAGGCCGGCGGCGGGCTCGTCGAGGAGGAGGATCCGCGGCCGGCCGGCGAGCGCGAGGGCCAGCTCGACCTGGCGCTGTTCGCCGTGGGACAGCTCCTGGACATGGTGTCGGCGTCGCTGCGACAAACCGACCTGTCCGAGCGCGCCGTCGACGCGCTGCCCCAGTTCGCCGGTCATCCGCACCGGCCACCAGCAGCGGAACCGCGTCCGGCCGCAGCCGTTCGCGGCGATGAGGACGTTTTCCTCGACGGTGAGGTCGGGGAAGAGGTTGGTGACCTGATAGGTACGGCCGAGGCCGCGCCGCGCCCGGCGGTACGGCGGGGCACGCGTGACGTCGGCACCGTGCAGCCTGATGGATCCCCGGGTCGGGTACACCTCGCCGGAGATCGCCCGGAACAGCGTGGTCTTGCCGGCCCCGTTGGGGCCGATGACGGCCCAGCGGTCGCCCTTGCGGACCGTCATCGACACCGCGTCCACCGCGAGGATGCCGCCGAAGCGGACGGAGACGTCCTCGACCCGGAGTGCGTGGTCATCCACCCGGCGCCTACTTCCGTGGTTCCGGCCAGACGCCGTTGCCCTGGTACTCCCGGCCGTACACCGGATGGTCGAGGAACTCCTGCGGTTCGTACTTCCAGAACTGGCTCACCTGCGGGAAGGTTTGTTCCGGAACGTTCCAGAGCTTCCCGTCGTCGCGTTTCTCCACCTTGCGGAGGTAGACGTTCTGGACCGGGTTGTCGTACTCGTCGAGCCGGATCGGACCAAGCGCCGAATCCTCCAGCTGTACCCCTCGGATCGCCTTCAGGAAGGCGTCGGTGTTCGAAACGTCGCCGCCGACTTCCTTGATCGCCTGGGTGATCCATTGGGCGGCCGTGTACATCGCGGCGGCGTAGTAGGAGGGCAGCTTGCCGTACTCCTTCTGGTACGCCTCGACGAACCGCTGGGTGGCCGGCGAGTCGCGTCCCTCCACGAAATGCCCGATGGAGGTGAGCCCGGTCGCCTCGCCGCCCATCCCGCGCAGCAGCGACTGGTCCAGGGTCGTCTCGCCGCCGAGCAGCGGGATCTTGTTCTTGAGCCCGAAGTCCGACCAGGCCTTCACGAACCGCGGTGATTCGGCCCCGACCGTGAGCACGAAGACGGCGTCCGGGTCGGCCTCGCGGATCTGCGCGACGTAGGTGCCGAAGTCCTGGGTGCCGAGCGGCTGCCACAGCTGCTTGACGACCTTGCCGCCGGCGTCGGTGAAGGTGTTGACGAAGCCGCCGCAGCTCTCGTGTCCGAACGCGTAGTCGGTACACAGCGTCACAACCCGACGGTAGCCCTGGTCGTACGCCCACTGGCCGAAGGCGTGGGTGGTCTGGCTGCTGGACCAGCCGGCGATGCGGACCACCCCGGGCAGCCGCCCACGCTGGGTGAGGTCATCGGCGGAGACGACCGGCAGGAAGAAGGGCACGCCCTGACGGCTTATCTGCCCGGCGATCGCCAGCCCGGAGCTGGCAAGCGCCGGCCCGACGATGAAATCGGAGCCCGTTCTGCCCAGGAGTTGCTCCGTCTTGTTGAGCGCCGTCGCCGGGTCGCCGGCGGTGTCCTCGGTGACGGTCTCGATCTTCTTTCCGGCGAACTGGGTGCCGTTCAGCTTGAAGTACAGGTTCCACCCGTCCACCATGTCGTTGCCGGGAGCTGCCGCCACGCCGGTGAGCGGGGCGATCAGACCCGCCTTGATGACATCGTCCTCGCCGCCGCCGCCGGGCTGGGCTACGTCCCCGCCCGGCGGCGAGCAGGCGAATGCGACCACCCCGAACAGGGCGCCGAACACGAGGATCGGCGACACCCTGGCCCGTCCCGGTGTGTTGCCCTTCTTTCCGCGCCTCCGGCGCGAGGTCGTGCGACCCGTCATCGCTTACTTACCTCCTCCGGTGGAGATCTGGTGCGAGGGCGCCGAGCGCCCCGCGGGCTCGGTCTCGGCGGCTTCCTCGGCCGTTGCGGTTTCTGGTTCGCCCCTTCCGCGGGGGCCGGTCCATCGGCGCCAGAGCCGGGAAAGCCCGCCGACGAGGCCGTTGGGGGCGAACAGGATCGTGATGATGAACACGGCACCCAGGACGGTTGGCCAGCGTTCGACGTAGGCGCTCAGCTCGTTTTCGATCAGTGTGATGATGAACGCGCCGATCACCGGACCGACCAGCGTCCCGACACCGCCGAGGACGACCATCAGCACCCCGGTGCCGGAGACGAGAAACTCGGCGGCGGCGGGACTGATGTACTCGTTCTGGTAGACGAAGAGCACCCCGGAAATCGAGGCGAAGAAGCCGGAGAGCACGAAGGCGTAGAACTTGTGCAGCGTGGTGTTGTAGCCGAGCATCCGGACCCGTTCCTCGCTGTCCCGGAGGCCGCGTAGCCCGTAGCCGAACGGCGAGCGCACGATCACCCACATCAGGCCGCCGCAGACGAACAGCACCGCGAGGCACAGGTAGTAGTACTTCCAGTACGCGGACACCGCGGACGGCCGGAGGATGTCGCGCAGGCCGTTCTCGGCCCCGGTGATGCTGTAGAGCCGGATCGACAGGCCCCAGACGATCATCCCCTGGGCGAGCGTGATCAGGAGGAAATAGACGCGGGACGTCCGCATCGCCATGAGGGCGAAGACGATGCTTGCGACGAGCCCGACGCCGAGTCCGGCGAGGATCTGCGCGACGTACCCGCCGCCGTGCGTCGCGACGTAGCCGACACCGTAGGCTGCGGTGGCCAGGATGCCCGCGTGTCCCACGCTGACCAGCCCGGCGAAGCCGGCGAGAAGGTCGATGCTCATCGCGAACAGCCCGAAGACCAGCGCGAGCGAGACGACGCTGACCAGGAAGGGGCTGAGCACGTACGGCAACGCGACCCCGGCGACGATGGCAGCGGCCAGCAGGATCAGCTTGACCTTGGCGGTGAGCGACATCGACGTCAGACGACGCATCAACGCCTCCCGAGCAGTCCGTGCGGCCGGAGCACGAGCACGATCGCCATCGGCGCGAACAGGGTGAAGAACGACAGCTCGGGTACGAGCGCGCGGGCGAAGGAGTCGATCAAGCCGACGAGGGCGCTGCCGATGGCGGCGCCCGGCAGGCTGCCGAGCCCGCCGAGGATGACGACGACCAGCGCGAACAGCAGGATCTCGATGTCGGCGCCGGGGACCAGGGAGAGGAATGTTCCGCCTATGACGCCGGACAGGCCGGCGAGGAACGCGCCGAACAGGAACACCCCTGTGAACACCAGCCTGATGTTGACCCCGAGAGCAGCGATCATCTCCCGGTCGTCGACCCCGGCCCGGACGATCGCGCCGACCCGGGTGCGGTGCTGCAGGAACCACAGGGCGACGCCGACGGCCACCCCGAGTACGGCGACGAATATGCGAAATCGGGGGTAGGAGACGACGCCGAGGTCCACGCCTCCGGAGAGGTACCCCGGGATGGGGAGCTGTACCGGGTCGCCGCCCCAGATCGCCAGCGACAGGTCGCCCAGCACGAAGGCCACACCGATGGTGAGCAGCACCTCGGGCATATCTTGGCCGCGGATCGGACGAAGCAGGACCCGCTCTACGAACGTGCCGAGCACCGCGACGGCCACCGCCCCGACAAGGGCGGCGAGCCAGAAATTACCGGTGACGAGGAGGGTGGTGAAGCCTATATAGCCGCCGACGAGGTAGAAGGCGCCGTGCGCCAGGTTCACGATCCGCATCAGGCCGAACACGAGGGTGAACCCGCTCGCGAGGAGGAACAGCAGCCCCCCGAAGCTCAGGCCGTTCAGGGTCTGGGTCAAGAAGAAGTCGACGCTCACGACCAGGACCTCCCAGCGGGATCAAACGGCCTGGTGGACTTCCACGGGAGAGGAACCGCCACAGCGGGCTGGTTATCGACCATGACACCCGGGGGGGTGGGGCGCCTGCTGGTCCGCGCCCGCTGCGGCGGCGCATGGTGCCGCTTGTGCGCACCCGCGACGTTCGACCTAGCAGGAGGTGACGAGGTCCGAGCCCTGGTGGCGGGCCTACCACGGCGAGACGCACCACATCTCTCCTGCGTCCGATCGTGCGGATGCGCGGCAGCAGGCGGACCATAGTATCCGAAACCGTAACGTAAATCAACGGGGCCTCCGACTTCGACGATGGCCCGTCCGAGCACGTCACCGGCGGCCAGATCGGCGAGGGCGTCGCTCGCGGCGGCAAACGGATAGGTCCGTCCGATCATGGCGCGAACCTTACCCTCGGCGAGCATCAGCGTGGCCTCGTCCAGGTCGGCCAGCGTCGAAGCCCGGCAGCCGATGACCTGGAGTTCGGAAGAGACCGCCGCCACGGTTTCCAGCCGAACCTCCGTGCCTGCCTGGTATCCGACGAGGAGGAGCCGGCCACCCGGCGCAAGCCAGCCCGTCGCCCGGGTACCGGAGGATCCGTCGCCGACGAAGTCGAGGACGATGTCGGCCGGAGACGGTTCGTGTTCGTCTCGTTCGCCGAGCAGGCGGCGTAGGTCGTCGCGGAGTACGTCGTCGTCGGTGCCGGCGGCCGAGTCGAGCGCGCCGGATGCGCCGAGACGAACGGCGAGGTCACGCTTGGCCGCATCGGGCTCGACCGCCACGACGTGCGCCCCGGCGTTGACGAGGAACTGCACGGCATGCAGTCCGAGGCCCCCGGCGCCGAGGACGACGGCCCGGTCGCCGGCGACGACGCGGCCGCGTCGCATGGCGTGCCACGCGGTCGAGATGCAGTCGGGAAGGAGCGCGGCGGAGGCAGCCGGAACGTGCGCGGGAACGGGCACCACGGAACGGGCGGGCACCGCTATGTACTCGGCGAACCCCCCGGCCACCGTGAACCCGGGGCGGCCCCGCATCGCCGCGCAGAACTGGTCGGCGCCCCGCCGGCACTGGGCGCATTCCCCGCATGTCAGCGACAGGGGCACCACCACCCGGCCGCCCGCGGCCGGCACCTCGGCCCGTACCTCGGCCGGTACCTCGGCCGCCGCGCCCGCGGCGACGACGTGACCGGTGATTTCGTGTCCCAGAACGTGCGGCAGCCGGGCAGCGGGGACGTCGGGATGGTCGCCGTGGAGGATCTTGAGATCGGTGCGGCAGACCCCGCAGACCTCGACGCGGACCAACACCTCGTCGGCCGCCGGATCGGGGGTCGGCAGCTCCCGCGGCACCAGCCGGCCGAACTCCTTGAGCACCATCGCCGACATCATGGGCGGGATGTCGCTCACGTGTCACCCACCATCCGTTTCGCCCACCATCATCGCCTTCACTCCCTCACCACGGCGAAGGCCGTCCATCGCCGCCGGCAGCTCCTCGAGCCGACGCCGCGCCGTGACCAGGGGCTCCCACCGCACCCGGCCCGAGGCGAGCAGTGCGATCGCGGCCGGGAGGTCACCGTTCATGCCCCTGGTGCCTAGCACGGTGAGCTCGCGCTCGTACAGTGCAGCGGGCGCGATCGGCACCGTTTCGTGCGGGGGAGCCACGCCGAACACGAGCAGGAGGCCGCCCAGGCCGACCAGGTCGAGGCATGCACCGGTCACCGCGGCGTGGCCGGTGGCGTCGACCACGACGCGGAACCCGTCAGGATGTCGATCGGCCAGCGCGGCGGCGTCGTGGCCCACCTCGTCGAGGTCGAGAAGGGCCGCGATGTCGCGCCGCGACGGCACTGGCTCGCAGACGGCCACCTCGGCCGCGCCCCGGGCCCGCGCCGCCTGAGCCAACAGAAGGCCCGCCGCTCCGGCACCCACCACGAGCACGGTGTCGCCGGGCCCTACGCCGGCCCGCCTCAGCGCATGCAACGCGCAGCCGAGCGGCTGGGCGATGGACGCCGCCTCGAACGGCAGGGATTCCGGCAGGAAGACGAGGTTGCGCTGGTGGACACGGATGTGGGACGCGCAGCCGCCGTCCCGGGTGATGCCGTACCCACCGCCGCGCGGGCACAGATTGCGCCGACCGACCCGGCACTGAACGCAGTCGCCGCACCAGATCGACGGGTCGATGGCCACCCGTCGACCCCGGAGCGCCGCCGGCACGTCGCCGCCGACCTCTTCCACCGTCCCGGCGGTCTCGTGACCGGGTACGACCGGGTACGTGGCCAGGGTCAGCTCGCCGTCCAGGACGTGCAGATCGGTGCCGCAGAGGCCGTTCGCGGCGACGGTCACCACTACCTCGCCCGGCGTCGGCCGCGGGTCGGGGAGGTCCTCGAACGTGAGCCGCCCGGGCTCGGAGACGACAGCAGCTCGCATCCTCGCCAACCCGAGGTTCCGTTAACGAGACGGATCGAAAGAACGTGACCTGGAGAAGAATTTGCGGAGCTCGGCGACGAAATCGCCGGGCTGGTCGATCATGGGGAAGTGTCCGGTGTCCGGGAGTACGGCGACCTCGGCTTGCGGTACGGCCGCCCGGAACTGATCCATGGTCGCGATCGTCGGCCCCTTCGTGCCGAACATCAGAAGGGCCGGTATCGATATGCGCCGCGCGGCCGACCCGATGTCGTACTCGCGAATCGCCCACATCACGCTCATCATCGACCAGGCGCCCGCCTTGTTCCGGTCGATGTTCCAACGTTCGAGGAACTCCGGCGTCACCCGGTTGATGCGGGCCTGCACCTTCTCGATTGACTGGGTGGGAAGGCCGAAGTTCGCCTCCACCATCCCCCAGTTCTCGGCCCACTCCGATTCGGAGCGGAACATCGTCTCGATCAGCGCGACCGCCTTCATCCGAGCGGCGTGCCGGGTCGCCAGCGAGGCGCATACGAAGCCGCCGATCGATGTGCCGGCCACGAAGGCGTCGTCGATGCCGAGGCCGTCCATCACCTCTACGACGCAGCCGGCGTAGTCGTCGATCGTCAAATGCCGGACGGCGGGATCGGAATCCCCTTGGCCGGGCATGTCCCATGCGATCGTGTCGTACGCGTCCTCGAGACGCGGAATGACATCCTCGAACTCATAAACCGAGTTTCCGTTACTGTGGAGAAGTAGCAACGGCTCCCCGTGCCCAGAACGTACGTAGTGGATCCGGCCGAAACTGGTCGCGACGAAACCGTCAACCATGGCGCGCCCCCTCATACGCTGGCGGGCTACCGACGTCCCGGGCGCTAATACGATACGATACCGATCAGGAACTAACAAGCATCGGCTTGCGTCGGCTCGGGGGTGCTTTGCTGCGTGCTGTGTTGAATGGAGGGGATAGTGACGGGAGCTGAGCAGGAGCCCCAGCACGCAGGGTCGACGCGGCGGGGGCCGACTCGGCGGGGTCGGCCCAGAGATCCGCACATCGAGGAAATCGTGCTCAAGGCGACCCTCGAGGAGCTGGCCGTTCACGGGTTCGACAAGATGTCCATCGACGGCGTCGCGGCCCGTACCGGCGTCGGCAAGCCGTCGATCTACCGACGCTGGCCGAACAAGCCCGCGCTGGCCACCGCCGCGATCACCCTGTTGGTCGCCCGGGAGGGGCCGGCATCGACGGGTGACCTCGTCACGGACCTGAGCCGGCAACTTCTCTCCGCGCACCGCAATCTCGAGAGGTCCGGCAGCGTGCCGATGGTCGGCCTCATGCTCGCGGAGATCAGGCGCCATCCCGAGTTCATCGCGACGTACCGCAAGCGCCTGCTGGAGCCCCGTCGCGCGACGCTGCGATCGCTCTTCGAAGCCGCGCGGCGCGAGGGCAGGATCCGCGGGGACGCGGACATCGAGACGGCGGTCCTCGTCGTGATGGGATCGATGTTCATCAAGGAACTCGCCGGTGAGCCGTTCGATGATGCCGCGGCGACGTCCGCCGTGCAGCTGGTCGTCGAGGCGCTCACGCCAAGGCCGGCATGACCTCTTTCGAGAAGTACCGCAGCCGCTCGATGCTCCCCGACGGATCGTTGAACAGCACCGTCTCCACCCCGGCGTTCTTCAGCTCGAGGAGCCGCTGGATGCAGTCGTCCGGGGTGCCGGCGATCGCCGCGTCCACCGTCGCCACGCGGGCGTCGTTGAAGAAGTCGTGATCCTCCGCCGTCAACGGCGTGTCGTCGCCGGGGATCCGGGACGCCTCGCGGAGCCTCCGGATGGCCGCCACGCGGCGGTCGTACTCCGCGTCGAGCGTGTCCAGATCCTTGGGTTCGACGAGGAGCAACGGGCGGGCCAGGGCGACGTCGGCGGCGTCGAAGGTCCGCCCCATGGTGGTGACCTCGGAGCGGTACCACTCGATGCGCTGGCGAACCTGCTCGGCGGAGCCATACTGGTCGAGTAGAAGCCGAAAGCCGCTTCGCGCCGCACCCCGAATCGAGCGTTCACTGCCGGCACCGGTCCATATGCAGGGATGGGGCTCCTGAATTGGCTGCGGTTCCACTACCACATCGCGGAAATTCCAGTACGTGCCCTGGTGAGAGAATCGCTCCGAGCTGGTCCAGCTTTTGATCAATACCTCGAGGCACTCCTCGTAACGCTCCTGCGCTTCCGCGGGATCGATCCCGAAGCCGTGGAACTCGACCGGCCGGTATCCGCGGCCGATGCCGAGATCGAGACGGCCACCGGAAAGCACGTCGACGGTGGCCGTCTGCTCGGCGAGCAGCACCGGGTTGTGCCAGGGAAGCACCGCGACAGCGGTACCCAGGCGCATCGTGGACGTACGGGCGGCAAGGGATGTCAGCAGGTTCAGGGAGGCGCTGACCTGCCCGAGCCCGGTGAAATGGTGTTCGACCACGAACACCGAGCTGAATCCCAGGCTCTCGGCCTCGGTGACCATGTCTATGAACTGCGAGTAGCCCTTTCTGTAGCCAGATGGCCCTGAGCCCGCACGATACGGCCCCCCGAACAGTCCGAACCGCATGACCGAACCCCTTAGTATTCCGTTACTCAACCGTACGTATACCCTGTGCTTACTCTAAACTTGAAAACACGTGCAAGCAACCCGCCTCCGCCGGCCTCGCCCGCCGTCTGCCGTCGACGTTCTTGGGGGTTCCCGCGGGCCGCTAATTCGCTTTCTCGTCCCTGCCGTACCGAGCCCCGTCCCGTCGGACCCGCTACCTGCTGTGGGAGCCGATGCCGGGGGCGTGCTCGTACGAGGGTGACCACGACACGGCCGGTTTCACGGCCGTGGCATACCAAGCGGGGACCGTTCGCCTGGTTCAATCGGCAGTCACCACCACGGTGACTTCGGTTCCGTCCCCACGTCTGGTCTGACCCCGACTCCGACGGTGCCGGGTCAGCAGGGGACGTGTATCTGAAGACCTGCGCCCGTCGACCGGCTCCGTAGCTGAGTGGAGCAGGCAGCCCGCCACGGTAGGTGGGCAGCGCTACAGAACGCGATGAGCGGCCAGGCGGACGACGACCTCGACCTGTTTCGTGGCTACATGCTGGGGAAACGCTATTCGCGCTTCACCGCGTTCGTGGAAGTGGCCGACGCCCCCGGATCTGCAGCCGATGACGTTCTACGCTGGACCGTCGGTGTCTGGGCCAACGCCGAGCTCGAGCCCGGCCTTAGTCTCCACACGAGGCTTACGAGTCCTAGGGGCTTACGAGGCGCGGCGCAGCTCGTCGAGCACGCGCTGGCGTACCACGTCGTACGACAGGCCGTGCTCGGTGAGTACGTCCGTCGCGATCCCGCGGTCCTCGCTGAGCATGGCCAGCAGAATGTGTTCGGTGCCGATGTAGTTGTGTTTGAGTGCGAGCGCCTCCCGTAGCGCCCCCTCGAGGATCTGCTTCGCCTCACGGGTGAACGGGATGTGCGGGCCGCGGGAGCCGCGCAGCCCACGGCGACGCTCGGGACCGGCGCTGCTCAGCGCCCCCTTGCCGAAGGATTCCTCGACCCGTCGGACGATCTCGTCCGGATCGACGCCGATCGTGCGCAGCGCCTCGGCGTCGCGCTCCGACAGGCCGGCGCGGCGGAGGGTCCGCTCCGAGATCTCGCGCTCCAGCTCGGTGGCGGTCAACCCGTAACCGACCAGGATCCGGTAGCCAACACCGTCCCCGGCCTGGACGAGGCTGAGCAGCAGATGCTCGGGCCCGATGGTCACGTAGTTCAGCCGGGATGCCGCCTCGCGGGCGCCGACGACCGTCTGCCGTGCGGGCCGGGTGAACGTTCGAACATGCCTTCCTCCCGCTATGTCCGGTTGATGTAAAGATAACTTGACGCCTTGGTTGGCGTCAAGAAATCTTGACAAACGGTGAAACAGGACGGCCGGTGGGTCCTCGGCCGGTCTTCTGGCCCCGTTTTGTCCGGGGTTCCGCAGCTGATGTAGTGGGATAGTCCGCGAGTTCGCGGGTTGACGTGCGGGAACGTGCCGTTGGCTGTTGTGACGGCGTGTATCTAGGGGTTGGGGTTCGCTTTGGTCAGTGGCTCGCTGGGCTGAGCTG
>WHSR01000145.1 GCA_009379995.1 Streptosporangiales bacterium | reverse complement strand
TGATGGCGGCCTACGTTTCGAAGGTAAACGAGTCCGCGTTCTGCGTCGGCGCACACACCGCGACCGCGGGGCAGGCGTACCAGGACGGCGCGAAGGTTCAAGCGGTGCTGGCCGACCTGGAATCGGCCCCCATCGGGGACGCGCTCCGGGCAACGCTGCGGATGCTCGGCAAGCTGACCCGGGAGGGAAAGGTGGGCGCCGAGGACATGCGGGAAGTGCTGTCCGCAGGTGTCTCACACCAGCAGGTCCAGGACGCGCTAGCGGTCTGCGCCGCGTTCAACACGACCGACCGGCTCGCCGACGCCTTCGGCTTCGAACTGCTCAGCCCCGAGGGCTTCGAGGCAGGAGCCAAGTACCTGCTCAAGCGGGGTTACCGATAGGACTGCAGGCCCTACCCGTCCCCTCCATCGCCGAGCCGTGCGGATCCCGGCGCCTAGGGACGGCCGCCGCCATGGTTCGTCGCCGGGCAGTCCCGATGCCCGGTGCCCTCTTCTCGGAAAGCCGACGGCGAGCCGTAGCCCGATGTCAACCAGGATCCAGCCGGCGCTGATGCGCAAGTGACGACGGGAGGAATGTCGGCCGGCCAGCTCAACTTCGCTCCATGCCCGTTCAGCCACGCGCTCGAGTTCTTCGTTCCGCATCCGGATCAACTGTTCGTGTAGACATGGGTGCATCTGGCGCTCCTGCGTGCTGTGGGCTGATCAGGTGAGAGATCCTCACAGCTCCACCACGTCGGCCACGACGCAGGCGATGTTGTCCGGGCCGCCGCCCTGGTTGGCCAGATCGATCAGCTCCCGCACCACCCGCTCCGGGTCGGAGGTCGTCCTCATGGCGTCGTGAACGGCCTCCGTGGCCACCACGGCGGACAGTCCGTCGGAGCACAGCAGGTAACGGTCGCCGGCCTGGGCTGCGCGCAGCTGGAGATCGGGATCGATATCGCCACCGTCGAGCGCCCGCAGGAGGAGCGACCGCTGGGGATGCGAAGCCGCCTCGTCGAGGCTGATGCGTCCCTCCTTGACCAGGGACTGCACGTACGTATGGTCGTGGGTGATCTGGAACAGCTCACCGCCGCGCAAGAGGTAGGCGCGCGAGTCGCCGATGTGGACCAGCGCCAGCTGGGAGCCGGACCACAGCATCGCCGTGAGCGTCGTGCCCATGCCCTCCAGGGAGGGGTCCGACTCAACGATGCTGTGCAGGGCCTCGTTGGTTTGGTGAGCCGCGTTCTCGAGGGCGTTGAGGAGATCACCCGGCGGGACCTCGGCGTCGAGTGGCTTCAGTGCGTTGATGGCGGCCGCGCTCGCGAGATCGCCTCCGCCATGCGCCCCGAACCCGTCGGCCACGGCGAGCAGGCGCGCACCGGCGTACGCCGAGTCCTCGTTGCTCTCCCGCACCAGGCCGATGTCGGATCGTGCGGCGTACCGAATTCCCAGCGTCCTCTGCGCATCGGACATGGGGGTGCCCCTTCCGGAAAGGTGGTCGATGAGGAAGGTGGCCAGGTGCCGCCGGGTCGCGGTGTCGGCTTCGACCTGGGTCCAGTACGCGGCGACCTCGTCGGCCGCCGCGGCCGGCTCCAGCTCGCACACCACCCTGATGCGTGCCAGCGGCATGCCGAGCCGACGCAGCCACGCCACCAGCCGGGCCCGCTCCAGCTGTGCCGGATCGTAGAACCGGTAGCCGGACACGGGGTCGACGTGAGCGGGCGGCAGCAACCCGAGCTCGTCGTAGAGACGCAGTGCCTTCGGCGACAGCCGTGAGGCCCTCGCGAAGGCCCCGATCGTCAGCAGACCCATGCTGGCCCTCCTCCGCCGGGCAGATCACCCGGCCGCTTCGATGCTGCGGCTTTCCCCAAGGACAAGGTCAACATCGACTCGGTCGAGATCGACTAGCCGCGTTGATCGCGGTCGTTCACTGACCGCCAAGGCCGGTGCGCTGTGGAACAAGAAAATAAATGGAAATGATCTATAAGAAATGTAATAAATAGGGTAGATGGGCACGGGAAGGTGCGGTATGGGTGGCGATGATGACATCAAGGTACGGCCCGAGGACCTGAAGAAGGCCGGAGAGAACGCCACCGCCATCGGTGGCGAGTTACTCAGCCACCGCGACGACATACAGGCGTCGGCGAAGACCATCTCCGGCGGGCTGTCCGGTTTCGCGCTCGCGGAGGCGCACAACACGTGCGCGCAGGCATGGGAGAAGGAGCTGGACGCGCTCGGGCGCAACATCAGCGAGGCCGGCACCGGGTTACGGGACAACGCCAAGAACTACGACATCACCGACTCGCTCGGCAGCAAGGGCTTCGACTCGCTCGGCAGCA
Organism: Streptosporangiales bacterium; assembly: GCA_009379995.1. Classification (GTDB taxonomy): domain Bacteria; phylum Actinomycetota; class Actinomycetes; order Streptosporangiales; family WHSR01; genus WHSR01. The sequence goes on along the minus strand of WHSR01000145.1, from coordinate 8,611 downwards.
TGCTGGGCGAGTGAGAGGAGACCGGGAAGATGGTGACGTTCGCCGATCTGCGAGACGCCAAGCCGGATCAGTTAGCAGGCGCGGCCCAGACCTGGGAGCAGCGGGCCAAGGATGCGGGCCGGCGGGCCGAGGAGATGCAGTCGGATGTGCTGGACGTGCTGAAGGAGTGGTCCGGGCCGGCGTCGCGGGAGGCGATGGAGAAGCTCAAGTCGCTGACCGAGGAGCTGACCGATGCCCGCAAGGCCATGCTCGGCGTGTCAGACGCGCTTGAACAGGCAGGACGCGACATCGGAATGGCCAAGGCCGAGCTGAACGGCGCGCTCCAGTACGCCTCCGGCAAGGGATTGACAGTCGAGGACGACGGGTCGGTGTCCTGGTTCGACTGGAACCCGCTCGAATGGGCGAAGGACGAAACCGCCGCCGACCACGCGTCGGAGTTGATCGAGGCCGCTGTGAGGCGGGCGACCGAGGCCGACGAAAAGGCCGCCGCCTACCTGAAGTGGGCCCATCGGGAGGCGGTGAACGACCCGAAGATACCTCTTGCCGACTACCGTCCGTACGGCACGCAGGATCCAACGGACAGAGACCACGACGTCCGCGACCAGGCGGAGTGGCTTCCGCTCGGGGCCAAGATCAAAGGCTGGGAGAACGCCGAGGCACTGCTCAGGCACTGGCTGGCGGGCTCCGGAGAGACCTACCAGGTCGACGTAAAAGAGATGCTCAACGAGCTCCCCAGCTTTCGAAAGCAGGTCGAGGCCATCGTCGCGGCGAACAAGGGGCAGGGTGAGTTCAATTCGGGCTGGCAACAGACCCGCGCCCACGAGGACGAGAGCCTGGACTATTATTACGCGCTGAACGGCTTTCAGTACCGGGTGACCGGTGAATCGGTAGTGGTGAACGGGCAAGAACAGACCACCTACAACGTCGAGGTGGCCAAGACGTATAACTTCGCCGCCAACCCCGGCGAGCAGCAGCGAAACGACTTCGAGTACGAGAAGTTCGGGATCAAGTTCCTCGACATCCCGCAAAAGGACCTGGCTCACCTGCATACCACGGGGCTCGCCCGAGACTTCGACGTCGAGGGCAAGGCGGAGTTCACCAAGTGATGCGGCAGGGGGGTTCCGTCGCCAAGAGGGTGCTTTCTCTCTGCATTCTCGGCGCCGTCATGGCTGCCGCTGGAGCATGCGCCGAGGAGGAATCCGAGAACCCGGACCCACGTGCCTACCCGCGCAGCGATCCCGATGTCGGCCTGAACGTCGCGCTCTCGGAGCACAAGATCGTTCTTCCGAAGGATGCGAGGGGTCTGAGGTTCAAGGTGACCACTCCCATGGACTATGAGCTCGATCTGACCTTCAGGACCAAATGCGGTAACATAGCTAGCTTTCTGCAGGAAAGCAATTTCCGCAAGCGACTCAAGGACGGTTACGCGCCCTCCATCATCGTTGGCAACGCTGTTCACTATGGCTGGGAGCTGGGGCCGAAGGAGAGGTACGCGGGTCTGGCCGAGAAGAAGTCATCCCCGCAGCGGTACGTGGTGGTTTCGCATCGCAACAAGAAGACGTGCCAGATCTTCTTGTACTCAAATTACTCCTGACCGGCCGCGACGTCCGGTGAGCCTAACCCTGTCGAGAAGGCCGCCCGCGGCGATTGTGCAGGCGAGAAAGGCGGAGACGGCGTGCAGGAGCACCGTTTCGGGATAGATGTCCTGCACCCGCCACACGACGGCGAGGGCGACGGCGATCCCGACGAGCACGGCAACGCTCATCTTGACCGTCCAGGCCGTGATGGCCCGCGGTGGGGGCCGGGAGGTGTGCGGGTCTTGGGGACGGACCCGGCGCAGGACGCCCAACCCGCTGGCGGCCGCCGCGGCCAGGATGGTGATCGCGCCCACGGCTTGGGCGGCCGGTTCGGTGGCCGCGTACCGCACGGGAAGCGCGACGACGAAGAACAGTGCGAGGAACCATCGCATGGCGGACGCCACGGTGTCGCTGACGATCGAGGACGACTGCGGCACGGGCGACCCTCGCCTCTCGAGGAGCTGGGCGGCCAGCCGGGCAGCCGCGAGGACGGCGAGCGTGAGCGCGATGCCGGGAAGCCGCGGACCGAGATGGCCGAGGTTGTAGAGCAGCGCGGTGTCGTAGACGGCCAGAACGAGGAATCCCAGCGCCCACCCCGAGGCGGTAAACGCCAGCAGCGCGGGCGGCGACGGCGATCGGAACCCCGCCTGGTCCCTGCCGGGTTCGCTTCGCGCCATCCAGGCGATCCACGCCGGCGCCACCAGGGCCGACGTCAGCCTCAGCCAGATGTCGTCGAACGTGTACGGGTTACGCAGGGTCCACTCGATCACGCAGAAGGTCAGCGTGTACGACGCCGACGCGAGCCAGATCAACGGTGAACGAGCCATCCGCAGGTACAGGGCGGGATCGAGCCACCGGCACACGGTGAGATAGCCCAACAGCACGAACGGCAGCTCCAAGAATGCTTGAACCCGCAACACGGTGGGGGCCAGCAGCTCGGGAGCGGGGAAGATCTCCGCCAGGGCGCGCAGCAGGGGACTCCCCGTCGCCAGGTCGAACCATCCAGCGGGAAGAAAGCGGGCCACGAACGAGGGGTCGCCGCCGTGCACGCGGATGACGTAAACGGTGAACAGTAGCTGGTTGAGGTAGACGAGCCCCGTCACAGCGAGCAGCGATAACCCGGGATTCGGGGGGACCCGCGGCCGCAGGAGATGTCGTCGGTTAGCGAGCCGGCGGTCGTACCTGCCCCCGACGACCACGGCGGGTCCAACGGTCCAGGCGACAAGCGCCGACAGCACGGTGATGCCGACAAGCACACCCGACGTGACGCTTCCCCAATCTGCCACCGGTCAACGGGTCCCGTATCTCGATGTACCGCCGCGACGTCACCCGACCATACTCCCGCCTGGCCTGGCGCCGGCGCGGACTGCTACCAAGGTGAACTGTGGCGATCAAATCAGCTTTCACCGAGATGTTCGGGCTCGAGCATCCGATCGCGCAGGCGCCGATGGCGGGAGTCTCCGGCGGACGTCTGGCCGCTGCGGTGTCCAACGCGGGCGGGCTGGGCCTGGTTGGCGGCGGCTACGGCGACCCGGAGTGGATGACACCACAGCTGTCCCTGGCCGCCGAGGAGGCCCGCCGGCCGTGGGGGGTCGGGCTCATCACCTGGCGTGCGAGCCACGAGCTGCTCGACTTCGTCCTGGGCCACCGGCCGTCGGCGGTGATGCTGTCCTTCGGTGACCCCGCACCGTACGCCGCCGCGATCGAGGCTGCGGGTGCGCGGCTCATCTGCCAGGTCACCGACCTGCGGGAGGCCGAAGAGGCGGCCGCCTGCGGGGCGGATGTCATCGTGGCCCAGGGCACCGAGGCCGGGGGCCACGGCGGGGGCCGGTCGACGCTGCCGCTGGTCCCGGCGGTGGTCGACGCCGTGGCGCCGGTCCCCGTGTTGGCGGCCGGTGGGATCGCCGACGGTCGCGGCTTGGCCGCGGCGCTCATGCTCGGCGCGCACGGGGTGCTGCTCGGTACCCGCTTCTACGCCTCCCACGAGGCGCTTGGGCATCCCCGCGTCAAGCAAAGGCTGGTCGAGGCGACCGGCGAGCAGACGGAACGTACCCGGGTCTTCGACGCCGCTCGCGGGCTGACCTGGCCCGCCGCGTATACCGGACGGGCGCTGCGTAACGCGTTCCTGCGGCGCTGGACCGGCCACGAGGACGAACTACGCGACAACCAGCCCGAACAGCAGGCGTTCCGCGGCGCCGTGGCGGACGGCGACACCGAGACCGCGATGGTGTGGGCGAGCGAGGGCGTCGACCTGATCTCCGGCCTGGAGCGGGCGGAGGACCTGGTAACCCAGATCGGTGCCGAGGCCGAGAAGCTGTTGCAGACCGCGCCGACACGGTGGACCCACTGAGCGCGAAAGCAGCGCGCCGGAGACGCCGTGGTGTTACCTTCCGCACCGAGGGTGTACGAACAATCACCCCATGTAACCATGCGGAGTGCGCCATGCCGTTCCCGAACGTGGACCCCCAGATCGTCGCCTACGTCAAGAGGCTTGTCGATCAGGGTCCGAACCCTGAGGCAGCGAAGATGACTCCCGAGCGCCGGGAGTTGCTGCACCGGCTCCTCGGCCCGGCCTCACGACCGGTGGTCCCGACGCAGGGAAACGAGCGGGGCCGAGCGACCGGCTCGTGATCTCCCGCCGAACCCCTCCGTTCCCGTACGCGGTCAGGGTTCGGGCTGGATGCGACCGGAGCCGTCGCCGGTGAGCTTGGTTGGGTCCACCAGTTCGGCGCGCAGCCGGGGCAGGGCCGAGGGATAGTGCTCGCGCAGGAACGTCACCAGGTGCTCGCGTACGTCGCAGCGCAGGTCCCAGTTGCTCGCCCAGTCGTGCGTGCTCATCAGGGCGCGCAGCTCGACGGTCCCGTCAGGCAGGACGTCGGTGATGTTGAGCACGCAGTCGCGCTGATCCCAGAGCGGTGACGCGTGCACGAAGCGGTACAGCTCCTGACGGACCTCCTCGATCGGCACCATCCAGTCGACTCGCAGGTACACGGTGCCGACGAACTCGTGCCTCTGCCTGGACCAGGCTTCGAACGGATTCTCGGTGAAGTACGAGACCGGCAGGATCATCCGGGGGCCGGTCCAGGCGCGTACCACCACGTAGGTGAGCGTGATCTCCTCGACCCACCCCCAGCGCTCCTCCACCACCACGATGTCGCCGATCCGCAGCGCGTTGCTGAACGCGAGCTGCAGCCCGGCCATCAGGTTGCCCAGGGTGGACCTGGCCGCCAGGCCGGCGATGATGCCCGCCAGACCGGCGGAGGCCAGCAGGCCGGCGCCTACCGCGCGTACCCCCGGGAACGAGAACAGCACCACACCCGCCGCGATGACCGCCGCCGTGGCGGCCGCCAGCCGGCGCAGCAGCAGCACCTGGGTGCGGAGGCGACGATACTCGGGGTCCTCCGGGTCACCCAGCTTGGCGAGGTTGTCCAGCCAGATGTCGGTCCCGACGTAGCCGGCCTGGACGATGAGCCACAGCGTCGCCGCGGTCAGCGCCAGGACCAGGCCATGCTCCAGCGTGGGCTCGTAGCGCGCGAGGTAGTCCCCCTGGTTCACCGCGACGAGCCCGATCAACGCGCCGATGATGGCCGCGGTGGCGAAGGCCGGCTTGGTGCAGCGTCGCACGATCTCCGCGGTGAACGGCCAGCGCGACGCCATCCGGCTGGTCATGATGCGTCTAGCGACCTCGACGATCGCGACAGCTACCAGGACGGTGGCGCCAAGCGCTATCCAGCCCTGCACGTCAGTGACCTCCCGGGATGCATGCGAATGCAGCGGGTGCGGGCGCCCGCCGTTCGGCGAAGAGACGCCCAGCACACCACCGTAGCCCGCCTCCCGAGCGTCGAGTGTCGGCGTGTGCGGCAGGCCGTGCACGGTACGGTGCCGAACACGCCGACACTCAGGGTGAAGGGCCAGTCAGTGCCCGAAGATGGGGATGAGGACCGCCCTGGCCAGCGTGTGGGAGGTCAGGTTGAACCCGACGACGGCTGGCGAGGCCTCGGAGTCGAGGCCGAGGCTCGCGGTGTCGACGGCGTGCACGGCGAACACGTACCTGTGTGGCTCCCCGGGCGGGGGGGCTGGGCCGCCGTAGTCCTTGGCGCCGAAGTCGTTGCGGACGTGGGTGGCGCCCGACGGAAGCCCCGCCCCGCTCCCCGCGTCGGCCGGAAGCTCCGTGGTGCTCACCGGGATGTCGAAGATCACCCAGTGCCAGAACCCACTGCCGGTGGGTGCGTCTGGGTCGTAGCAGGTCACCGCGAAGCTCTGCGTCCCGCCCGGGAAGCCCTCCCATCGCAGGTGCGGCGAGATGTTCTGCCCAGACATACCGAAGCTGTTGTACACCTGCGCGTTGCTCATCATCTCGCCGTCGATGATGTCGTTGCTGGTGAGCGTGAACGAGGGCACCGGGGGCAGGAACTCGTAGGGAAGCGGTGGCTTGCGTGGTTCGGTCATGGCTTCCTCCCTCCTCCGTTCTTCTGTACGCGTGAACGTTTCTAGCGGATGATCGGGATAGTATTAACGTCCGTTGGCCGAGAAGTGCTGATAATCGGCGTTTCCGGACCAATGGCCACCCCATTCCCATCCGACGCGGGCGAACGCGCGTACCACCTTGCCGCCGTCTCGCACCATGCCCTTGGCGTTTAGGTCACGGTCCGCGTACCGCTGGCAGTGCTGGTGAGCGACGCTTCCGTCCGCCTCGACGTACGGGTTCTCGCACGGGTTCAAGTCGATCGCGAGCCCGTAGGCATGCATCGACATCTGGCTGGAGCCCGCGACGGTCCGGCAGTTGAACGCCGAGGTATTGTCGTCGTCGACCGACCGGAAGTCGCTGCCGCCGTACTCGTCGACCAGGCGCATCTTGCGGATCGGAAATCGTTTCCGGTACAGCGTGCGGAACACCTCGACGACGTCGCGGGCCGCCTTGGCGTTCACGACCAGCAGCCCGGTGTGCGCCTCCCGGTCGAAGCCCCAGTAGGTCATCCGCAGCAGCCGCAGCCCGGAGAGCGGCGCCGGCACCCGGGACGCCAGGAGCGCGGCACCTGGTCGCGGTCCACCCGCTCGATCTCGGCCTCGAACGGCGGCCGGCCGGATCGCGTGGTCGCGCTGACGGCAACGCTCGGGCTGGTCGCACGCGGCGACGGTGATGCCGCCCCCGCACGTTTCCGCTCGCCGGACGACCCGCAGGCGGAGACCGTGGCCAGCAGGACGACCACCACAGCGACCAACACGGCGGCCGGCACGGCGGCCGGCGGCGTCAGCGCGGTCGTGCGGCGGCTTCCCATCCCGGCAGCATCCCACGTACGGCGTCTCCCGGACCGGGGCACCCGGCGCCTCGACCAGGCGGAGAAGACCGTGGCTGGCCCCATACGGTCGATGGGGCTCACAATCGAAGGGTGATGACTCAAAGCGCGTATCTCGTAGGTGGCGTACGTACTCCGATGGGCCGGTACGGCGGGGCCCTCTCCACGGCCCGGCCGGACGATCTAGCGGCCCTGGTGGTGAGCGAGGCGGTACGGCGGTCCGGTCTCGATCCCGCCACGGTCGACGAGGTGGTGCTGGGCGCGGCCAACCAGGCGGGCGAGGACAACCGCAACGTCGCCCGGATGGCCGCGCTGCTGGCCGGCTTCCCCGACCACGTGCCCGGTTACACGGTCAACCGGCTGTGCGCCAGCGGCCTCACCGCCGTGGTCTCGGCAGCGCAGTCGGTCCTGGTCGGTCAGGCCGACGTCGTCGTCGCGGGCGGCGTCGAGTCGATGACCCGAGCGCCCTGGGTGATGGCGAAGCCGGAGCGGCCGTTCGCCCGCCCCGGCGAGGTCGTCGATACCGCTCTGGGCTGGCGGTTGGTCAACCCGAAGATGCGGGACGTCGACGGCGGTGAGGCCACCATCAGCCTGGGCGAGACCGCGGAGAAGGTCGCGCGGGAGGACGGCATCACCCGCGAGGAGTCGGACTCGTTCGCGTTGCGCAGCCACCAGGGCGCCGTGTCCGCCCAGCGGGACGGCGCGTTCGACGCGGAGATCGTCCCGGTCGAGACCAAGGCGGGGACGGTGGACGTTGACGAGGGGCCGCGTGCCGATACCAGCCTGGAAAGGCTCGGCACGCTCAAGCCGGTGTTCGGCGGGATCATCACGGCCGGGTCGTCGTCGCCGCTCACCGACGGCTCGGCCGCGCTGATCGTTGCGAGCGAGGATGCGATCCAGCGGTACGGGCTCGTTCCGAGGGCTCGGGTGGTCACGGCGGCGAGCGCCGGTGTCGCCCCGTCGACGATGGGGCTCGGCCCGGTGCCGGCCACCCAGAAGGCCCTGGAGCGGGCCGGCTGGAAGGTCGACGAGCTCGACGCGGTGGAGCTGAACGAGGCCTTCGCGCCGCAGGTCCTGGCCTGCGTGCGCCGGCTCGGGCTGGACATGGACCGGCTGAACACCTGGGGCGGCGCGATCGCGCTCGGCCATCCGCTCGGCTGCTCGGGTGCCCGGCTGGCGGTCACCCTGCTCGGCCGGCTGGAGCGGGAGGGCGGCCAGCGTGGCCTGGCCACCCTGTGCGTCGGCGTTGGCCAGGGTGTGTCGATGCTGGTCGAGCGGGTGTAGCTAGCCCCCAAAGGGGTTCGAGGGATGCGAGGCCGCCGCTTGACCTAGGGCCGGCGATCAGGATGACTGCCTGAGGCCGATGATGTTGCCGTTCTGGTCCTTCACGGAGGCGATCAGTGTGCCCCCGCCGACGTCCTTGACCTCTTGCACGGCCTCCGCGCCGGCATCGAGAAGCGCCTGCACGCTGCTCTTGATGTCATCGACCTCCCAGTAGGGCGTCATGCCGTGGCTGTGACCGTGCGGATCCAGACCGAGTTCCTGGTCGCCGATCCGGAACCCGACGTAGTACGGCTCGTCCATGTACGGCTCGACCCCTAGTGTCCTGCGCCTGAAGTTCGACGAGATAATGTACGGTCTCTGTCATGCCTGGACGTGGCCGCCCGAAAGAGCCGCTGGTGTTGTCGGGGGAGGAGCGGGAGACGCTGCTGCGCTGGTCGCGCCGGGCGAAGTCGT
>WHSR01000064.1 GCA_009379995.1 Streptosporangiales bacterium | reverse complement strand
CTGCCACACGAGCGAACAGATCATCCAGCCCAGACACCCACGACCGAAGAACGTCCTCAGTCACCTCATCCGCCACAACCCAAAGTATAGATCACAAAGCCTGATAGTAGTACTAGTACTCCAGCCGTAGATCGTGATCTTTATGGTCCTTGGGCGGCTCGTCGCCGGTGGTGGCTGGTGCGGGCGCGGTGTTGGTGTCGTCGTCGCCAGGTGGACCAGCGCAGCCGGTGCCAGATGTCTCGGACGGGGTGGATGAGCAGGTCGGTGAAAAGGCGCCGGATTTCGTTGCAGGCCAAGGGGATCTCGTCGTGGGGGGTGGGCTGGCGGGCGCGTTCGGTGGCGGCGAGCACGGCGAGGAACGCGTGGGCGAGCATGGCCAGGAGGGTCCAGCGGTGCCAGGAGGCCCAGCGGCGGACCTGGTGCTGGTCGAGGCCGGTGAGTTGTTGCCGGCTTGGAAGTTCTCCTCCACGGTCCAGCGGCGTCCGGCGACGCGGATCAGCTCGGCCAGCGGTACCGGGTGGGGTGAGTAGCAGCGGTAGTAGGCGAGCTCGCCGGTGTGGGCGTTGCGGCGGATCACCAGCCAGCGGTACCCGGGCTGGTCGTGATCGATCTCGATCCAGGCCCAGTCGTAGAAGCGGGGTCCCTTCGCGCCGTCGCCAGCCGACTGCCGCTGCCAGGCGCAGGCGGGCAGCCGGACGGCTATCTGGTCGGGGCGCAGCGTCCCGGCCGGTGTGTGTACGCCGGTCGCAGCCGATGGCCAGCACATAGCCGACGCCGCGGCGTTCCAGCTCGCTGCGCAGCCCGGGATCGGCGCCGTAGACCTCATCGGCGGCCACCCAGCCAGCCGGTGTCCCAGCGTCCAACGCGCGGGTGATCATGTGGGTGGCCAGCTCGGGTTTGGTCGCGAACGCCACCGCGTCGGGGATGCCGGCGGCGGCGCGGCGATCCGGGTCGCACGCCCAAGACCGCGGCACATACAAGGCCCGGTCGATGAACGAGAGCGGCCGTTGACCGCGGCGGCTGAGGCTGTCTGATGTGGGCGGCGACCGTGGCAGACCTCACGGTCTTTGGGCGATCTCACCGATCGGTATCTGCGATCAGCGTTTGTCCAATGACGGGATCCAACGTTAGGTTAGCTAAGCCTAACCTAAGCGCCGAATGATCGCGTACTTGTGATGATCATCTACCTGTGAGGAACGGCTGTATGAGAACGCTTCGGTATGTGCTGGTGGTGCTCCTAGTGGGGGTGGGTCTCGCCGCCTGCGGTAGCGGCGATGGCGGAACTGGCGGCAAGGAGAGTACGGCCGGGCAGCAAGCGCGGACGGTTCGGCACGCGATGGGCACGACCGAGATCATTGGCCGGCCGGGGCGGGTTGTGGTGCTGGATACCGGCGAGTTGGATAGCGCGATCGCGCTGGGGGTGAAGCCGGTCGGAGCGGTGGAGGCGGTCCCCGGTGCGGGCTTCCCCGACTATCTGGCCGAGCAGACCAGAGGTGTGCAGATCGTGGGCAGCATCGAGCAGCCGAACCTGGAGAAGATCGCCGCGCTGCAACCGGACCTGATCTTGAGCAGCAAGCTGCGGCATGAGGCAATCTACGACCAGCTGTCCCAGATCGCTCCCACCGTGTTTACGGAAGAAGTAGGAGTGACGTGGAAGGCGAATTTCCGGCTGCACGCCGAGGCGCTGGGCCGCAGCGAGCAGGCGCAGCGCCTCATGAAGGAGTACGAGCAGAAGGTCGCCGCCTTCCGCGAGGCGATGGGTGAGCGGCTGGATGGCACGACGGTGTCGGTGGTGCGTTCGGTGGGCAGCGAGGTCCGCATTTACATGAGGGCGAGCTTCATCGGCACCATCCTGGAGGATGCGGGGCTGTCCCGTCCGAAGCCGCAGGACAAGGATGTCTTCTCCGAGACCGCCACCCGGGAGCGGATCCGCGACCTGGATGGGCAGGTCATGGTGCTTGCCAAGTACGGCGACGACCATCAGCTGCTGGAACAGCTGATGGGCAGTCCGCTGTGGTCGCGGCTGAGGGTGGTTCGGGATGACCGGGTCTACGAGGTCTCGGACGATCTGTGGTTCCTGGGGATCGGGAATTTGGCCGCCCGCAAGGTCGTCGAGGATCTCCACACGATCTTCGTCGAGAACCAGCGGCTGCCGGGCGACGCGGCGGGACGGTGAGGTGAGCGCTGCGGAGCGCGCCGGCGCGGGCCTGGCCGGCTATGGCCGGCTGCCGCTTCCCGGCCTGCTCTTGGCCCTGCTTGGGGGGCTGGCGCTGGCGGCGGCGGTGGTGGCAAGCATCTCACTAGGCACGGTGTTCATTGCGCCCGAGACGATCGTTGCGGCTTTCACCAGCTTCGACGGCTCGGATCAGCAGGTGATCGTGCTGACCGTGCGGCTGCCGCGCGCCATGATCGCGGCCGCGGTGGGCGCGACGCTGGGTATGGCCGGCGCGGTCATGCAGGCGGTGAGCCGCAACCCTCTGGCCGAGCCCGGGATCTTGGGGATCTCCTGGGGGGCGGCGCTGGCCGCGGTAGGCGCCCAGGTGCTGTTGGGGGTTGGCTCACTGACCGGCTTGGTGTGGTGTGCGCTGGTGGGGGCGGCCGCCGCCGGGGCGGCCGTGGTGATGCTGGGAGCGCTCGGGCGCCGAGGGTTGACGCCGGCCAAGCTCGTGGTGGCGGGCGCGGCGGTCAGCGCGCTGCTCGCGGCAGTCGTCCAAGGGCTGCTGGTGCTCGACCGGGAGAGCCTGGAGGGGGCGCGGCGCTGGCTGGCCGGGTCGATCGTGGGCACCAACGAGACGCTACTGCTTCAGGTGCTGCCCTACCAGCTCGCCGGGATCCTCCTCGCACTCCTGCTGGCTCGGCCGCTGACCACGTTCAGCCTCGGTGAGGACGTGGCACGCGGGCTCGGGCAACGCACCGGCTTCGTCAAGGGGGGTGCGGCCGCGGCAGTCGTCCTGCTTGCCGGCAGCGCGGTGGCCGCGGCCGGCCCGGTGATACTCGTCGGGCTGGCCGTGCCGCACCTGTCGCGTTTCCTGTTCGGGCGGGACTACCGGCGGGTGCTGCCGGCGGCCGCGGTGCTGGGCGCCCTGCTTGTGGTGGTAGCCGACGTCGCTGCCCGGTTCGTAATCCCACCCGAAGAGGTACCCGTTGGGGTGATGACCGCGTTGGTGGGCGGGCCCTACTTCGTTCACGTCGTCCGCCGAGGAATGGCTCCGCTGTGACCCGCGACGCCGTCCAGGATGCAGACGGGCACGTGACCGGGCCCGTGCCTCCCCCGCCGGGCAAAGGGCGTTGGCGGGCCGTGCGGCTGGCCCGCCCGGCCGTCTCTTTTCGGGTCGACTTGCGCGCGCTTTGGGTGATGCTCGCGTTGGGGCTGGTCGCAGCCGCCGCACTGGTGGCGAGCATCGCCCTGGGTGAGTATCCGATCGGGCTGCGTGAGGTCGTGCGTGCTTTGGTCGGCCAGGGTCACCCGGGACACGAATTCATCGTCATGGACCTGCGGCTGCCCCGCGCGGTGGTCGCGTTCGCCGTGGGCGCGGCGCTGGGCGCGGCCGGCGCCGTATTTCAAGGACTCACCCGCAACGCGCTAGCCGCACCCGAGATCATCGGGGTCGCGGCCGGGGCCAACCTCGCTGCCGTCATCGTCATCGTCGTCCTGCCCGCCACCCCCATCGCCCTACTCCCGGTCGCAGCCCTGGCCGGCGCTCTCGCCACCACCGCGCTCGTCTACCGGCTCGCCTGGCACGGCGGCTCCTCCCCCATTCGACTCATCCTGGTCGGCGTGGGTGTGACCCTCGTCGGGCACGCCCTAGTCATGGCCGTGGTGAGCTCCGTCGACGAGATCATCCACGCCAGCCAACTGGTGATCTTCATGGCGGGAAGCGTCTACGGCAAGGGCTGGCATGAACTCATCGCGCTCGCTCCCTGGATCATCGTGCTCCTGCCGCTCGCCCTCGGCGGGGCACGCCACCTCGACGCGCTACGGCTCGGCGACCACCCCGCGCGGGGCCTGGGCGTCCACGTCGAGCGGCAACGGCTCACCCTGCTCGCCATCGCGGCCGCGCTCGCCGGCGCCGCAGTATCCACCGCCGGCCCGGTCGGCTTCGTCGGGCTGATGGCCCCACACATCGCCCGCCGCCTCGTCGGCGCCGCCTACGCCGCGGCGCTCCCGGTCGCAGCCATGGCCGGCGGCACCATCGTGATCGCAGCCGACACCCTGGCCCGCACCCTCTTCGCCCCGGTGGAGATCCCGGTCGGCGTTATGACCGCGATCGTCGGCGCCCCGTTCTTCATTACGCTGCTGTTCCGCGCCGCATCCCGCACACCCGGACCCTGACGCCATGCCACTTCACGCAAACGACCTCGCCCTCGCCTACGGCCGCGACCCCGTGATCGCCGACCTCACCGTCCACATCCCACAAGGACAGGTCACCGCGCTGGTGGGTGCCAACGCCTCCGGCAAATCCACCCTGCTGCGAGGGCTGGGCCGCCTGTTGCGGCCCGCCCACGGCGCGGTGTATCTCGACGGCCGCGCCATCACCCAGATGAGTACCAAGGACATCGCACGACGCATGGCCATCCTCCCCCAAGGGCCCGACCTACCCGAAGGCGTTACCGTACGCCAGCTCGCCGCCCACGGACGCTACCCCCACCAAGGGATGCTGCAGCAGTGGTCGCACCGCGACGAACAAGCCGTGGCCGACGCGCTCGCGGCAACCGGAACCACCGCGCTCGCCGACCGCATGCTCGACGAACTGTCCGGCGGCCAACGCCAGCGCGCCTGGATCGCGATGACCCTCGCCCAAGAAGCAGAGATCATGCTGCTCGACGAGCCCACCACGTTCCTCGACATCGCCCACCAGGTCGACATCCTCGACCTGCTCCACGAACTCAACGAACGCGACGGACGCACCATCGTAATGGCGCTGCACGACCTCAACCAGGCCGCCCGCTACTCCCACCGGATACTCGCGATCCGGCGCGGACGACTCGCCGCCGAAGGCCCACCGCACCACGTCATCACAGAGCACGTCGTACGCGACATCTTCGACCTCGATGTCTCGATCATCCAAGACCCCACCACCGGAGCGCCGCTGTGCATACCCATCAGCCCCCGCGCCGCTAGGCAACACCACCGGCCGGCAACCTCGACGCCCCCGGGTGGACGCTCCCCGAACGCGGTCCGGCAGGATGACGGGTCCGTCTAGGCCGGAGGATCTGTCTCCGGGATAAGCTGTGCCTTGTCCTCATCCTCCGCCCGAACCAACACCTGCTTGCAGTGGCGGTGAACCCGGTCGGACGGCTGGCGCAGCACTGCCGCGCGCAAGGAGCTGGGTGCCCGGCCCGGGTGCCGCACCCGGCCCGGGCCGTACGGTGACCGCCGCCGCGGTGACGTGCTGACCGCAGCTTGAGCATGTCACCTGGGGGGTGAACTCCTCGCCGCAGGTGTCGTGTACCAGGGTCGCCGGTCGTCCTCCCGGTGGGGTCACCCATCGATCTCCCCACGCCATCAGGGCCATCAGCACAGGCACCAGGTCCCGGCCGGCCTCGGTGAGGTGGTACTCGTGGCGCGGTGGCCGGTCTTGGTAGGGCCTACGCACGAGGATCCCCGCGGTGACCAGGCTGTCCAGCCGCCGGGCGAGCAGGTTGCGGGAGATCCCCAGATTTTCGGTGATGTCGTCGAAGCGGTGCAGCCCCAGGTAGACATCTCGCAAGATGAGCGGCGTCCACCACTCGCCGACGACCTCGAGGGTCTGCGCGATCGAGCAGTGCATCTCGGCGAAGCTGGTGCGGTGCATGCCCGCCAGCCTAGCCGAGTTGAATCATTGAATGCACTCGAGTAGCGTGCTCGCCACCGGGTAAGTTCAATCAAAGGATTCTCCTATGCCCTTCGTGGAACTGTTCGCACCGAAAGACGCCCTCGACGGCGAGCGTGGCAGGCGCGTGACCGAACAGCTGGTGGCCGAGGTGATGGCGGCCGAGGGCGCACCGGATACCGAGGCTGCCCGCTCGATCTCCTGGCTCGTGGTGAACCAGCCCGACGCCTGGTTCGTTGGCGGCAAGCCCATTTCCGACACCGAGCCCCCTCGGTACGTGGTGCGAGTAAGCGTCCCGGCCAACTCCTTGGATGACACCAAGCGGGCCGACATGGTCGAACGCATCACGCGCGTGCTCGCCGACGGGGACCAAGACCCGCAGCGGCTCTACCGGGAGCCGGTTGCGTGGGTCCACATCGTGGAAATCCCCGACGGCAACTGGGGCGCCATGGGGCAGGTAGTCCGCCTGGCCGACATCGCCCAATATGTCGGCGCCACCGTCCCGGCCTCCTGAGCTGTGGATTCCGTCGAGCACTCCAGCGATCAGCTCGGGATCGAGCGCGGAGGTCACCTCGTCGAGCAGCAGCACGTCGGGGTCCATCGCCAGGGCACGGGCGATCGCCACCCGCTGCTGCTGACCGCCGGGGAGCTGGGTGGGGAAGCCCCTCTGACCTGGAGCCGCCTGTCGGATTCGAACCGACGACCTGCTCATTACGAGTGAGCCGCTCTGACCGACTGAGCTAAGGCGGCGCGTCGTACGACTCGCACGACAACGATCCCTGAGTGTACCCAGACGTGCCGGGCCGGCGCGCATTCCCCCGGCGTAGGCAGGATCTAGCTGCAGGTCGTGTCGGACTCGGGCGGCTTGCCCTCGACGAGGTAGTCGTCGACGGCGCGGTCGATGCAAGAGCTGCCGCTCGCGTACGCGGTGTGCCCGTCGCCGTCCAGGGTGAGCAGCAAGCCGGACTCCAACTGCTTCGCGAGCGCCTCCGCCCAGCCGTACGGCGTTGCCGGGTCGCGCGTGGTGCCGACGACGAGGATCGGCGCCGCGCCCGCGGCGTCGAGGTCCTGTTCCTGCTCGCTCGGCCGAACCAGCCAGAAGGCGCACGGCAGGGCACCCCACGCCACGAACTCGCCGAAGTGCGGGGAGGCGCTGTCGGCCTTCTTCGCGTCCTCCCGGAACTCGTCCACCTCCCGCGGCATCGGCCGGTCGAGGCAGTTGACGGCCATGTTGGCCTCGCTCTGGTTGGTGTATGTACCGTCCGGCCGGCGGCCGGAGAGGTCGTCGCCGAGCTGCAGCAGCAGCGTCCCGTCGCCGTTGGATGCCCGCTGCAGGCCGAGCCGCAGATATCCCCAGGCGTCCTTGCTATAAAGGGCCCGCGCGATACCCAGGACGGCGAGCGCCTGGGTGGTCTCACGGCCGTCGCCCAGCTGGTTCCGCAGCGGCTTGCGGTCGGTGCGGGCGACGAGGTCCTCGAGCCGCTCGATCGCCTTGTCCACGCCTCCCGAGCCGAGCGGGCAGTCGTCGTGGCGTACGCAGTCGGTCACGAACGCCTTCAGCGCGACCTCGAAGCCCTTGGCCTGGGTGAGATAGGTCTGCACGCCGGACAGGTCCGGGTCCATGGCGCCGTCGAGCACCAAGGCGCGCACACGCTTCGGGAACAGGTCGGCATAGTGCGCGCCGAGGTAGGTGCCGTACGACTTCCCGAGGTAGGTGAGTCGCTCGTCGCCGAGGGCGGAGCGGAGCACGTCCATGTCCCGGGCGGCGTCGCGGGTGCCCACGTACGGCAGCAGGTCGCCGGAGCGCTGCTCGCAGCCCTGTGCGAAGTCCCGCCCCTCCGCGACGAGCTCCTGCTCCTCGTCCTTGTCGTCGGGGGATGCGTCGGCGGCGAGGTACGCGTCCATCTGGTCGGCGTCCAGGCAGCGGACGGCGGGCCGGCTCGCGCCCACGCCGCGTGGGTCGAACCCCACGACGTCGAACCGCTCCCGCGCCCCGGCCGTCACGGTCTGGCGCGCCGCGCGTGCGTAGTCGACGCCGGAGGCACCCGGACCACCCGGATTGACCACGAGCGAGCCGACTCGCCGATCACGGTCGGCCGCCGGCAGCCGGATGACGGCGAGCTGAAGCTGTTTGCCGTCGGGATCCTGGTAGTTCAGCGGCACCAGCAGCCGCGCACACTGGAAGCCGTCCCCGCAGTCCCGCCAGTTCAGCTTCTGCTGGTAGTACGCCTCCAGCGAGGGAGCCTCCTGCGCGGTGCTGGGGCCGTCCGACGGTCGCGGCGCCGCGGCGTCGCCGTCCGGCAACATGCCGCAGCCAGCGGCGGCCACGGTCAGCACGAGCGCCCCGGCCGTGCCGGCACGCTTCACTCGTCCACCGTCCCGCTGCGGTAGGTGGCCTCGTACGCCTGGCGCGGCCCGCAGACGCTCGCCTTGGAGCACGCGCAGCGCCGGCCGCTGTCGTTCACCCGCACGACCACCGAGTCGGACGGGACGTTGTAGCCGACCACGGTGCCGGGGCCCTCCGGCGAGTCGACCGAGCTCCCGATGCGCGGGGCATCGGCCTTGAACTCCTGGTAGAGCGGGTGCTCGTACTTGAGGCAGCACATCAGCCGACCGCACGCCCCGGCGATCCGCATCGGGTTGATCGGCAGGTCCTGGTCCTTGGCCATCCGGACCGATACCGGCTCGAAGTCCTTGAGGAACGTCGCGCAGCACAGGTCACGACCGCACGGACCGATGCCGCCCTGCACCCGTGCCTCGTCCCGCGGGCCGATCTGGCGGAGCTCGACCCGGGCGCGGAGCGTACGCGCGAGCTCCCGGACCAGCGCCCGGAAGTCCACCCGGTGCGGCGCGGAGAAGTAGACGGTGAACACGTTCTCCCCGTCCAGGTAGTCCACGCCGACGACCTTCATGGGCAGGTCGTGCTTGCGGATCAGCCGCTTGCTCACCGATTTCGCCTCGGCGCGGCGGCGGCGGTTGCGGTCGTCGCGGGCGATCTCCTCCTCGCCCGCCAGCCCCTCGCACACCGGCAGCCCGTCGACGTCCTCGCTCACCCACTGCGGTGGCCATACGCATTCGGCCACCTCGGGGCCGGCGTCGGTGGGCACCAGTACCTTGTCACCGACCGCGGGCTCGTGCGGCCCCGGGTCGAGGTAGTACAGCCGGCCGTATCGCTCGAAGCCGACGGCCATCATCATGCCCACGTCGCCAGCGTAAGGGTCGAAAGCCTTCCCCTGCACCTTCCTCCCGGCACTGAACGCCGGGACCTCAGTGGAACTGCAGGGAGACGGTCATCGCCTCGACGGCGAGCAGCGGGTTGGCGTTGGCCTCCAGCCGCTCGCGGCACTCCATGATCGCTTCGAGCCTGCGCAGGGTCGTCTCCGGCGCGGCGCCGGAGGCGACGCCGCGGATTTCCTCTTCCTTGTCCGCGTTGGCCAGGTCGATCCCGGAGCCGGCCTGGACGATCAGCACGTCCCGGTAGAACGACGCCAGGTCGAGGAGCGCGCGGTCGAGAGCGTCACGCCTCATCCGGGTGGTTCGGGACTTCTGCCGTTCCTCGAGGTCGCGCAGGACGGCCGCGGACCCGCGGGGCAGGCCCTTTCCCCCTTCCCGCTCGCCGAGGGCCCGCCGCAGCTCGGCGGTCTCCGCGGCGTCCAGCTCACCGGCGGCCGCGTTCGTCTCTCCTTCGGCGGCCTCCACCAGCTGGGCCGCCGCCGACAGGCACGCGCCGATGCCGTCCAGCGACAGCGGGATCCGCAGCACCTCCTCGCGGCGGCGGCGCGCCTCGGCGTCGGTGGCGAGGCGGCGGGCCCGGCCGATGTGGCCCTGCGCCGCCCGGGCGGCGAAGGCCGCCATGTCGGTGTCGATGCCGTCGCGGCGCACCAGCACCTCGGCGACGGCCGCGGACGGCGGCGTACGCAGGGTCACCAGCCGGCAGCGCGAGCGGATGGTCAGTACGAGGTCCTCCGGCGACGGCGCGCACAGCAGCCACACGGTACGGGGCGCTGGCTCCTCGATCGCCTTGAGGAGGACGTTCGCCGCCTGCTCGGTGGCGCGGTCGGCGTCCTCGAAGCAGACCACCTGCCACCGCCCGCCCGACGGCCTGGAGCCGGCCCTCAGCACCAGGTCACGGGAGTCCTTGACGCCGTACGACAGGCCGGACGGGCGAACCACCTCGACGTCGGCATGGGTACCGGCGAGCACGTGCCGGCAGGCGTCACATTCGCCGCAGCCCAGATCGGGGCACTGCAACGCCGCGGCGAAGGCGCGGGCGGCCACCGACCGGCCGGAGCCGGGCGGCCCGGTGAACAGCCACGCGTGCGTCATACCTGCGCCGGATCCGCCCCGCAGCACCTCGGCGGCGGACGCCGCCGCCGACCGCAGCTCCCGGACTGCGGGCTCTTGGCCGACGAGGTCGTCGAAGACGCTCACGGGTACGCCGTCACCTGGTACGTCGGGTCGGCGTGCGCTGGGCCTGCATCCTTTGGGTCGGCGGGGTACGCCTGGGATTCCCGCCGCCGGGGCCGTCCAGCCGGACGGCCGGCATGGTGCTGGTGGTATCCTCGGCGCCCGTCGGCACGGGGTCGGGCAGGATCGGTCGCACCCGATCCTGGATGCGCTGGGCGATCTCCTCGGTGGGCAGAGTCCCGTCGATCACCACGTAGCGCTCGGGATCAGCGTCGGCCAGCATCCGGAAACCCCGGCGTACCCGCTCGTGGAATTCCGGCGGCTCCGACTCGAGACGATCGGCGGGCGAGGCGAACCGGGACAGCCCCACGTTCGCCGGAACGTCGATCAGGATGGTGAGGTCGGGCAGCAGACCGGCGGTGGCCCAGCGGTTGAGCCGGCCAACCTCCTCGACCGGCAGCACCCGCCCGGCGCCCTGGTAGGCCAACGACGAGTCGACGAACCGGTCGGTGATGACGATGGCGCCTCGCTCCAGCGCCGGACGGATCACCGAGTCGACGTGCTCGGCCCGGTCCGCCGCGTACAGCAGGGCCTCCGCACGCGGGGACAGGCCCTTGTGCGACATGTCGAGCAGGATGGCCCGCAGCCGCATGCCCACCCGGGTCGCGCCGGGCTCCTGGGTGGTGACCACGTCGTATCCCTGGTCGCGCAGCCACACCGCGAGGGCACGCGCCTGGGTGGTCTTGCCGGCGCCCTCACCGCCCTCGACCGCGATCAGCACTCCGGGAAGGATGGTCTCCTCGACCGGGACGTACGGCTCGCCGCGGGCGGCGGCGAGCAGGTCGCGCCACAACGGAATGCCGCGCCTGTCGTCCATGTGGTGGTACGCCGCCAGCCCCACCAGCGCGGCCAGCAGCGCGGCCAGGAGGAGCACGAAGCTGGTGCCGTCCAGCCGCAGGGCGAACTGGTCGGTGATCTGTATGCGGTGGGCGCCCATCAGGCCGGCCAGGAACGGCGCGACCGAGGTCGCGCCCAGCAGGGCGATCCGCACCATCACGTAGATGAAGCCGAAGGTACGGCCGCGCAGGCTGTCGTCCACCTCCAGGCCGATCAGCGTGTACCCGATCACCCAGGCGATGCCGGCGAACGCGCCGAGGCAGAACGACAGGAAGAGGGTGATCTCCAGGTTCGGCAGCAGGCCGATCAGCGCGAGGGTGATGCCCGCGCTGACGATGGCCAGACCGAACAGCCGGCTACGGCTGAAGTCCCGCAGCAGCCGCGGCCCGAGCAGCATGCCGCAGGCGAGACCGGTGAAGACCGCGCCGAACAGGAGGCCCCACGCCGCGTCGCCGCCGCCGAGCGTGTCGACGTACACCCGGCCGACTCCGATGACCGCTCCCCCGGCCGCGAACGCGCCGATGATGCCGATGATCAGCCCCCGGACCAACCGGGTGCGCCCCATGAACCGCCAGCCCTCGATGATCGTCTTGATCACCGACGGCTGGGAGATGTGCGGGGTTGCCTCCCGGCGCGGGATCTCCCGCAGCGCGAAGATCGTGATCGCCGAGACAAGGAAGGTCAAAGCGTTGATCCCGAGCGCCAGGTCGATGGGGTTGGCTCGGAAGAACGGGAACGCGATCCCGAGCAGTCGGCTCACCACGGTGAGCAGGGAGAACAGCAGCGCGGCGACCGGCGCGCTGCCGTACGTGGTGAACAGGCTGAGCTGGTTGGCCGCCTCGAGCCGCTCCTTGGGCACCAGGTTGGGGACCGTGGCGTCCTTGGCGGGCTGCCAGAACAGCGTCAGGCACTCGATGAGGAAGGTCGCGGCCAGCAACCACTGCAGGTTGCGGACCAGCGGAATCGATACGAACAGGCCGAACCGCGCGACGTCGACGATGACCATGGTCATCCGGCGGTCGAACCGGTCGGCGACGGCACCGGCTATGGGCCCGAAGAAGAGGGCAGGCAGCAGACGGAGGATGAGGACGCCGCCGACGGCGTAGGCGCGGGCGGCGTATCCCTCGGTGATGGTCGCGGCCAGCGAGGTGAGCGCGAGAAAGCCCAGCCAGTCCCCGAGGCTGGAGAAGGACAGCGCGAACCACAGCCGGCGGAAGGGCGCGATCCGCAGGACCGCGCGCATCCCGCGACCGGAGGTGGTACTGCCCGTTGTGGTCATTCTGTCAGCGTATCGGCGCAAAGGGTTGCGACTCGGAGGGTTTCAACAGACCCCGATGCAGCGCGAGCATGTTCCGCTTCTGCGGAGCACCGTAGCAGGGTTCTCGACCCGATGACGCCCCCCTCTTGGCCGTGATCTTGCAGAAATTCAACCTAGAGGGCTTGAATTTCTGCAAGATCACGGCCAAGAGGGGGGCGAGGGCCTCAGCGGCGGGTGCTGGTCCTGCGGCGGGAGGTACGTGAGCTGCGTCGAGGACCGTCGTCGGCCTCGATCTTGGCCCGCCGCTCCGCAAGCAACTCGGCGGCCCGCTGCAGGCCGATCGACTCGACGGCGTCGCCTTGCCGCAGGCTCGCGTTGGTCTCGCCGTCGGTGACGTACGGACCGAACCGTCCGGACTTCACCACCACCGGCCGGCCGCTCGCCGGATCCTCGCCGAGCTCGCGCAGCGGCGCGGCCGCCGCGGCGCGCCGGCCCTTCGGCCGGGCGAAGAACTCCTTCGCCTCCTCCAGGGTGACCGTGAAGACCTGCTCCTCGGTGTCCAGCGAGCGGGTGTCCTTCCCCTTCTTGAGGTACGGGCCGTACCTCCCGGTCTGCGCCGTCACCTCCTCGCCGTCGATCTCCCCCAGCACGCGCGGCAGGCTGAGCAGCGCCAGCGCGTCCTCCAGGGTCACCGTGTCCAGCGACATCGACCGGAGCAGCGAGCCGGTGCGCGGCTTGGCCGCCCCCTTGCCGGATCCCTTGCCGGACCTCTTGGTGGCCTGCCCGTCGTCCTCGTCCTCGTCCACGACCTCGGCGACGTACGGACCGTACCGGCCGCTCTTGGCTACTATCGTCCGTCCGGTGCTCGGGTCGGCGCCGAGCGTACGGTCCCCGGACGGACGGGCCAGCAGCTCCTCGGCCTGCTCCTGGGTGAGCTCGTCGGGCGCCAGGTCGGACGGGACGTTGGCGCGCTCCTCGCCGCGTTCGAGATACGTGCCGTAGCGGCCGACGCGCACCACGATGTCGGTGTCCTCGATGGGAAACGAGCTGACCTCGCGCGCATCGATCTCGCCTAGGTCGGTGACGAGGTCCTTCAGCCCGGTGTCGCCGTTGCCACCGAAGTAGAACCGGGCCAGCCAGGGCACCGACTCGGCCTCACCGCGGGCGACGGCGTCCAGCACGTCCTCCATCCGCGCGGTGAACTCGTAGTCCACCAGGTGCCCGAAGTGCCGTTCCAGCAGGTTCACCACGGCGAAGGCGAGGAACGACGGCACCAGCGCGGTGCCCTTCCGGAACACGTACCCCCGGTCCAGGATGGTGCCGATGATCGTCGCGTACGTGGACGGGCGGCCGATCTCCCGCTCCTCCAGCTCCCTGACCAGGGAGGCTTCGGTGTAGCGGGGAGGCGGACGGGTGCTGTGGCCACGGGCCTCCAGCTCGAGCACGGTGAGCGGGTCGTGCTCGGCCAGGTCAGGCAGCCGGCGCTCCATGTCGTCGAGCTCGGCCTCCGGGTCGTCGCTGCCCTCGACGTACGCCTTGAGAAACCCGTGGAACGTGATGACCTTCCCGGTAGCGGAGAACTCCGCCTCCTCGCCGGCGCTGCTGGCGCCGGCGACCCGTACCGTGACCGACTGGCCGACCGCGTCCCTCATCTGGGACGCCACAGTGCGCTTCCAGACCAGCTCGTACAGCCGGAACTCGTCGCGGGTGAGCCCGGTCTCCGCCGGGGTACGGAACGAGTCGCCGGTGGGCCGGATCGCCTCGTGCGCCTCCTGGGCGTTCTTGACCTTGCTCTGGTAGCGCCGGGGTGCCTCCGGGAGATACGCGTCGCCGTACAGCTGGCGGGCCTGGTCGCGCGCCGCCGCGATGGCCGCGTCGGACAGCGTGACGCTGTCGGTGCGCATGTAGGTGATGTAGCCGTTCTCGTACAGCCGCTGGGCGACCTGCATCGTGTACTTCGCGGAGAAGCCCAGCTTGCGCGACGCCTCCTGCTGCAGGGTGGTGGTGCGGAACGGCGCGTACGGAGACCGCCGGTACGGCTTGCGCTCGATGGACCGCACCGCGAACGGCGCGTCGGCGAGCCGCTCGGCGAGCGCGCCAGCGGTCGCCTCGTCGAGATGCAGGACGTCCTCGTCCCGGAGCCGGCCGTCCGACCCGAAGTCCCGCCCGGACGCGACCCGGCGCCCGTCCACGGCGACCAGGGACGCGGCGAAGCTGGGCGGCTCGCCGTCGCCCCCATCCTGACCCCCGCCCCCCGATGCCGATTCCGAGCCGTCGGCGGGCGCGAAGAGGGCCTGCAGGTCCCAGTAGTGCGCGGCCCGGAACGCGATGCGTTCCCTTTCCCGCTCCACCACGAGCCGGGTAGCCACCGACTGCACCCGGCCGGCGGAGAGCTTGGGCATGACCTTCTTCCATAGGACCGGGGACACCTCGTAGCCGTACAGCCGGTCCAGGATCCTCCGGGTCTCCTGGGCGTCGACCAGCCGCTCGTTGATGTCCCGCGGGTTCTCGACCGCCCGTCGGATGGCGTCCCGGGTGATCTCGTGGAAGACCATGCGCCGCACCGGCACGGTGGGCCTGAGCACCTCGCGCAGATGCCAGGCGATCGCCTCGCCCTCCCGGTCCTCGTCGGTGGCGAGATAGAGGGTGTCGGCGTCGGCCAGGAGGCCCCTGAGCTTCTTGACCTGGGCTCGCTTGTCGGAGTTGATCACGTACAGCGGCTCGAAGTCTCGCTCGACGTCGACGCCGAGCCTCGCCCACGGCTCCTTCTTGTACCGGTCCGGGATCTCCGCGGCGCTGTCGGGCAGATCCCGGACGTGACCGATACTCGACTCCACGAGGAACTCGCTGCCGAGGTAACCGGCGATCGTCCGCGCCTTCGCGGGAGATTCGACGATCACCAGATGGTGCGGGGTGCTGCCCCCCGAGGTGCGGCTGTTCGTCGCCACGCTGATCCTGCCTCGCTTACTCGGTATCAAGCCCTACCGGTCAATGCAGACCGTACATCGGACCGTACCCGCCCTTGCCGCCTTGGCCATCCTGCGTTCCCGGCCGCTTGTGGATTGCCGGGCGGTCGGCGGTCCAGACGCCGGCGGGCGGCCCAGGTAGAAAGCGCTGTGCCCGCCCCCTCGCGCGGGGGCGGGCACAACATCGCCTGGAAGGCGAGGCCGAAGGGCTACCGGCGGCCGAAACGGACGCGGCGCGAGGTCGCCCCGACGCAGGCGGCGCCCGCTGCGAGCAGGGCACCCGCCAGGGCCACCAGCGAACCAGCGTTGGTCCCGGTGACCGGCAGTTCCTCTGCCTCCTCGCCTGCCGCGCCGGGAGGCGGCACCGGCCGCGGCTGGGCGGGCGGCTCCTCCTCACCCGGAGGCGGCGGGACCGGGGTCGGCGGCTCACCCGGAGGCGGCTCCTCCGGCGGAGGCGCCTCACCCTCGCCGCAGCTGCCGGAGGCACTGCCGAGAACGCCCACGGCGTTGCCGCAGACGGTCGCCGGCACGTTGACATTCGCGTCCACGCTGTTGCCGCTGAGCACACCGCTGGGCGCCTGCTGCGGCACCTGCAGCGGCGCCTGCTGCGGGGCGACACCCGGCGAGTTCTGCTCGTTCTGGGTGGACACCGACTTGGTGGATGTCGACTTCTGTGCCTCGGAGCTACCCGAGGAGTTCGAGCCGACCTTGACATTGACGCCTTCCGCCGGAACCTTGACCGGGCCGATGTCAATGTCGGCGCTCGCCACGCCGGACCCGATGGTCAGGAAGCCGGCTGTGAGCAGTATTAACGGAGCTGAACGCTTTCCCCACGTACGGTTCACGCGGGTCCCCTTTCGGTCGTACGGATGGTACGGAAACCGCGCGGGAGCCTTGAACGGTACCCCCGAGCCAGGTCGACCCAGCTGCCCGAGCACGTCGACCGGTTTGACCGTAACGCGCTGTCCCGGCGTGGTTCCAGTAGGTTGTCCGGAAATTGTCTAGTGATTTCGGAAATGGCTTTGCCCGCCCCGGTCCGCGCCACCGGGACGGGCAAAGCGCGAGCTGTCTCGTCGGGAACTCCTAACCTATCAGGGGTTCCGTCTCAGGAGACTGCGTGCCGAGCATCAGCCGCGGTTCACCCGAGGCCGACGACGCGTGGCGACGACACAGGCACCGCCCGCGGCCAGGGCGCCGAGCGCCAGGGCCACCAGCGAGCCGAGGTTCAGACCGGTAACAGGCAGCTCCTCGCCGGCCTGGTCGGACGGAACCGGACGAGGCTTCGGAGCCTCGCCGCCGCCACCCGGGTCCCCGCCGTCGCCCGGCGGCTGGACACCGTCACCGGGCCCGTCGCCGTCGTCGCCGCCGTCACCGGGCGGAGGCACGGAACCGCCGCCGCACATGCCGCCGGCCGAGCCGAGGATCGCCGCGGAGTTGCCGCAGACGTCCGCCGGGACGCTGACCGGGGTGCTCAGCTGGTTGCCGCTGAGAAGGCCGCCGCCACCGGAGGTGTCCGCCGCCGCGGCTTGCATGGTCTTCACGCCGCCGCCGTGGGAGCCGACCGAGGCGCCGCCGGCGCAAGCCGCCGCCGCGTCGCCCAGCACCGCGACCGCGTTGCCGCACACGTTGACCGGAACACTGATAGGCGCGTTGACCTGGTTACCGCTCAGGACACCGCCCTCACCGGAGGTCGAGTTGCCCGAACCACCGCTGGACTTGACCTTGGCGCCGCCCTCGCACTTGGCCTTGGCCTCGCCGAGGGCCGCCACCGCGTTGCCGCAGACGTTCACCGGAACGCTAACAGGCGCGTTGATCTGGTTACCGCTGCCGATACCGCCCTCACCGGAGGTCGAGTTACCGGAGCCGTAGCCGCTACTGGCCTTGACCTCGGCGCCGCCCTTGCAGAACGCCTTGGCGCCACCGAGAACCGCGACGGAGTTGCCGCACACGTTGACCGGAACGCTGACCGGGGCGTTGACCTGGTTACCGCTGAGGACACCGCCCTCACCGGAGGTCGAGTTGCCCGAACCACCGCTGGACTTGACCTTGGCGCCGCCCTCGCAGGCCGCCTTGGACTCGAAGCCGCCGCCGGCGTTGCCGCAGACGTTGACCGGAACGCTGACCGGAACGTCGACCTGGTTGCCGCTGCCGATACCACCCTCACCGGTGGTGCCGGCCAGCTGCTTGCCCGCCAGGTCCTGCACCTCCTGGGCGCCGGGCAGCTCGCCCGTTGGCAGCTGGTCAGTGCTCGGCAGCCCGGTCGGCAGGTCCTCCGTGCTCGGCAGGTTCTCCGCGCCGGGCAGCTGGTCCGCGGCCGGCAGGTCCGACGTGCTGGGCAGGTCCGACGTGCTGGGCAGGTCCGACGTGCTGGGCAGGTCCGACGTGCTGGGCAGATCGGACGTGCTGGGCAGATCGGACGTGCTGGGCAGGTCCGACGTGCTGGGCAGGTTCTCCGCGCCCGGCAGCTGCTCGGTCACCTGACCGGTCGGCAGCTCATCCGTGCTCGGCAGGTTCTCCGCGCCCGGCAGGCTGCCTGGATCCGGCAGATTGCCAGCACCCGGCAGCTCCGGTGTGCTGGGCAGATCCGCCGAGACCGGCAGATCCTTGACAGGGGTACCGCCGAGGACACTGTCCACACCGCTCGCCGTACCGGCTTGGGCCACGCCCGCACCGAGTACCACGAAGCTGGCTGTGAGCAGGGCCGCTCTAGCGGATCCCTTCGCCCACTTTCTTCGCATCGATGGTGCTCCCTACTACTTCCGACAGAGTGGGTGGGAACTATGCGACGTGCCGTCAGGCGACGGCACGTCCCGACTCCGGCCGGGACCCGGCCGGTGAACGGGCTTAATCAGGGAAAAGAGGCGCTCGTCCGGAACGATCCGGGCGAACGCCACGCTTGCGCCCGGTGCGGGCGCGTCCTTGGAGAAGAGCCGTCCGGCCCCCACGCTCACCGGACACAGCGCCGAACCGGCCGGGTCGTCCTCCCCGGCGTCGGCTGCGGACGACGACCCGTCGCCCGCTTTGGCGGTGTGCCCCGTGGACGCGGCTGACTGGGACGGCGATCTGCCGTGTGCGCATCTCGGCCGCACCACGGGGCATTGACCGAACCTCGTGGCCGCCGAAGATCCGCCCGCTAGCTGCAGGCGGGACAGGCAGAAGTAGTTGACGGAATGGCCGACAAGAGTGTGCGCGTCTGCCCCGGCGCCCAGCTTGGGGGCCTTGGACCGTGGGGCTCGGGGCGCCGATCCTCCGAGCACGGCCTTCGTCTGGTCGTCGAGCAGGCTGTCGAAGGGCAGCGGGTACTCGGGCGAACCCTCCTGGAAGCTGAACCCGTGCGACGAGGACGGTCCCACCGACATGAGGACCGGGTCGGCGAGCTGCTCGCCAAGCTCGTCGACTACGACGTTCGGTTGCCGGGACGATCCGCCGTCCGCCCGAGCGTCATCGGGCGCACCGACTCTTAAACCGGCGGCCCCGGCTCCCTGGGAGACGGCCCCGGCGCTGCCGGAAGCGGCGGCCGGGTCAGGGACGTCGGGGACGGTCGGACGCTCGGGCAGCTTGGAGCTTTCGGTCGCGGACCGGGTATCCGCTACGGCGTTCTGCAGGGCCCCCGTACTCTCGGCGGCCGCCGACTGGAGGGCCGCAGGCTGCGTGGCCGCCGCTGGCGCCTCCGCGGCGTAGGCGAAGGCCGTACCGCCGAAGAGGAGGCCGACAACCGCCAGCCCGGTGACCGTGCCGAGGCGGCGCAGCGCCTTCGAGCGCCCTTGGCGAGGGGCGGGCCGGCCCAGGAACCCGGGCAGCCGAGACGCAACGCCCCACGGGCGTGCGTCAAGCGGCCTTCCCCGCACGCGCACCTCCAGACACTTCTGACACGAGGTCAGCAATGACTGCCCCCACAACGGCGGTCACGTTAGCACCACCGAGGGACTATGTCTCAAGGACTTCACAAAAAATGTGTCGTGTTTTGCGCCGCTTCCCCTGCACAGGTCCTCAGCACCGGTCTAGGAAGCTATCGAACACTTTCACACCAAAGGTCAAGCTGTCGACCGGTACACGCTCATTCACTCCGTGAAACATGCCGGAAAAGTCCAGGTTTGCCGGAAGACGAAGAGGGGCGAAGCCAAAGCAACGCATGCCGAGAAGGCTGAAGGATTTCGCATCCGTGCCGCCAGATAGACAATATGGAGCAATACGGGCATACGGGTCTTCACTTCGCAATGCGGCCGCCATGGCATCCATCAAGGCGCCCTCGAACTCGGTCTCCAGGGCGATGTTGTGTTGGACGAACTCCCGCTGCACCTTCGGGCCGAGCAAGTCGTCCACCTGGGCGAAGAACTCGTCCTCGAAGCCGGGCAGGAAGCGGCCGTCGACCTGAGCCTCGGCCCGCTGCGGGATCACGTTCACCTTGTAGCCGGCCGACAGCATCGTCGGGTTCACCGTGTTGCGCAGGGTCGCGCCGATCAGCCTCGCCATCGGACCAAGCTTGGCCACCGTGGCGTCCAAGTCGTCGGGGTCGAGCCGCATGCCAAAGACGTCGGACAGCTCCTCCAGGAAGGTCCGTACCGTCTTGGTCAGCCGAATCGGAAAGCGGTGCCGACCCAGGCGGGCCACCGCCTCGGACAGCTCGGTGACGGCGTTGTCGTCGTTCAGCATCGAGCCGTGACCGGCCCGGCCGCGGGCGGTGAGGCGCATCCAGGCCATCCCCTTCTCCGCGGTCTCGATGAGGTAGAGACGCAGGTCGTCCCGTACCGTGACGCTGAAGCCGCCCACCTCACCGACGGCCTCGGTGCAGCCGTCGAACAGCTCCGGGTGGTTGTCGACCAGCCATCGGGCACCGAGCACGCCGCCGGCCTCCTCGTCGGCGAGGAAAGCGAGCACGACGTCCCGGGGCGGGCGGCGGCCCTCCCGCAGCCGCTGCCGGATCACGGCGAGCATCATCGCGTCCATGTCCTTCATGTCGACGGCTCCCCGACCCCAGACACAGCCGTCGACGATCTCCCCGGAGAAGGGGTGGACCTCCCAGTCGGCCGCGTCCGCCGGGACCACGTCGAGGTGGCCGTGCACCAGCAGCGCCTCCCGCTGCGGGTCCTCGCCCGGAACCCGGGCCACCACGCTGGTCCGCCCCGGCTCCGATTCGAACACCCGCGGCTCCAGGCCGACCTCGGCGAGCTTGCCCGCCACGTACTCCGCCGCGGCGCGTTCGCCCGGACCGGAGTCGTCACCGGTATTGGTGGTGTCGATCCGGATGAGTTCACGGCAGAGGTCGACCACCTCGTCGGCCGCGGTGCTCGCGTGGCGGTGCAGGTCATCCTGGTCGGACACGGCGTCTCCTTCGGGGCTCCCCTTGTTCGGATTGGTCGGCAGGGTCGCTCTGGTCGGATAGGTGTTAAGGCCATCCTGCCGTGGCCCCTCCGCGACTACCGGGTGGCGTCGGATTTGCTATCGTGTGGAGGCGCCGACGGCGTCGGTCCACTGACGCGTCCGGGTGGCGGAATAGGCAGACGCGCTAGCTTGAGGTGCTAGTGCCCGGTAACGGGCATGGGGGTTCAAGTCCCCCCTCGGACACCCGAGAGCCCCGGGAAACGTGCAGGTCACGGGCCCGGGGCTTCTTCATGTGCGGCCCAGAACCGGTCCCGTGATACTTCGTTGATACTTCGTGCATCGGTCAGGCGTTCCCGCCCATGATCGCGGCCAGCTTGGCGACCGCTTCGCGCTGGATCGTCGGAAGGACGTGCGAGTAGGTGTCGAGCGTGATCGACACGTTCGCGTGCCCGAGCCGCTCGCTGACGATCTTCGGGTGGACTCCCGCCCGGAGGAGGATCGTCGCGTGGGTGTGCCGTAGGTCGTGCACCCGGATCTCCTCGGGCGGCTCGACCTTGCGCTTGGCCAGATCCCTGCGGCAGCGGTTCAGGTGCGCCTTGAAGGTGCGGGAGAACCGCTCCGGGTGCCGCCAGCGTCCCTCGTGGTCGCCGAATACGAGCGCGTCGTCCCGGCCGAGCTGGAGGGCGAGGTTGCCGCGCTCGCGTCGGTGCGCCCGCAGCAGGGTCACGGTCGCGTCGTCGATGTCGACCACGCGCGGCTTGCTGGTCTTCGTCGGCCCTTCCTTGATTTCGGCCCCCTTGCCCTTGTTCCGCACGAGGCCGACCGACCGGCGGACGCTGATCGTGCCCGCGTCCAGGTCGACGTCCCGCCATCGCAGGGCGAGCAGCTCCCCGCGCCGCATGCCGGTCATCGCCAGCACGTACCACGCGGTGTGGAGGGCGCTGTTGTCCTTCGACCAGTCGAGGAACGCTCGCAGCTGGTCGTCGCTCCACGGATGCATCTCCGGCGCCTTCGCCTGCTTCGCCGTGGGCGGGTCGGCCCTGTCCGCCGGGTTCTTGGTGAGCCGGTCGGACTCGACCGCCGCCTGCAGGGCCGCACGGAGGATGGTGTGAATGTAGCGCACCGTGCGGGCCGACAGCGCACCGCCCGTCTTGTGGTCGCGCCGACCGCCGCCCTCCAGCGTCCGGTACAGCTCGTTGATCTTCGCCGTGGTCAGCGAAGCGAGCGGCACCCCACCGAGGTACGGCTTGAGGTGTAGCCGGATGTTCTTCCGGTAGCTGGCCACCGTCGAGTCCGCCAGCCGCAGCCCGGCGGCCCACTCGTCGAGGTACTCCCCCAGCGGCTGCTTGGACGGCTCGACCCACTCGTTACGGTCGACCTTGCCGAGCGCGTCGCGGAGCGCCTTCGCCGCGTCCCCGTACTTCTCCCAGATCTCGCCGTTCTGCCCACGCCGCCGAAGCACCTGCTTGAGGGTGCCATCCGGCTGGGGGACAAGGAACTTGATCCCATAACGGGTCACATCCGCCTTGGTCGTGAACTCGAAGACACTGCCCTCGCCCGGGCTGCGCCTCTTCCTCTTCCTGCTACTCACTCCTTCTCCTTCTTACGGTTCCTCCTTCTTCTGGATGAGGTCGCGAGTCGGCTTCACTGGGTCGAGGTCCGAACCTCCAGCAGTGCCGAAACCGAGAAGCTGAAGATCTGCGCCGCTCTGGGCGAATGCGACAACCCCGCGTCGTGACGACGAGCATCGGCTCCGAGCGAGTTCTGTCACCACCGATATCCACGGTGCCTCGCTCTCCTGAGTGCGCGCAGCACAGTGGCCGCGGCCGGCTCGCCGAAACCGTCCCAGAGCAGGCGGAACGTGTGAAGCCGCGCCTCACCACCCCGGCCGAAGTCACGCACCTTGCCGTCGTGGTGGCGGTTCTCATCGACCTCCACGTCCACCAAGCCGAAACCGGCGAGCGTCATATGCGCCTCATAGGCATCCCGACCCAACCCAAAGTGAAGGATCCGCTCATCGCTCTGTACCTTGACCTGGGCCTCCCGACGTGCCTCATGTAGCCGACAGGCGAGCATCATCACGAAGGCCAACTCGGTGTCCTCAAGGACGTGAATCCACCCGTTCTCGAACAGTCCGGTCGGAAGATCGAATGCATGTTCGTTCTTGCGGGGAATGACGTACGGGATCGCGTCGGCGTTCTCACGCACCCCACCTTCGTCGAGAAGCTGGAAGCCTTCGTACTTGCCTGTCTTCATGCCGAGCTGCGGTAGGTGAACCAGCTGCACCTCAAGATCGGCGAGGTGTTTGAGGGCCGAGAGCACCCTTCGCTGTTTCTTGTCCGACACGCTGGCGGAGGTTGTGCCGGAGCCGTGGCGTTCGACGGGAACCGCGATCAGGTCGATCCAGCCGGTCTCGGAGCCGCCAGCCCTCAGGGGCAACCTGTTGGCGGGTCTACGTCCGGGACGGGCGTGCATCTGCGCCTCGAACAACGCGATCAGGTAAAGGCGGAGCGCAATGCCGTTCGGAGAGAGGATGCGCGTCGCCGGAGGGCGATGACGTCTCTCGGGCAGACGACGATCAGAGGGATCTCCGGGAGCCGGCGTACGCCGGTAAACGAAATGGGGTCGGACACGTACCGTCTCGGGCCACCGTCCCTGTTCCCGCAACCTCGCGGTTGCGGCCGCCACCATCGGCGCCATCTTCATCACCCGGGCAAGGCGACGATCGATGCGTTGGCGGTCCCCGCCGCTCCCGCGATCAAGATCGGGAAGGATCTTGGCCACGAATTTCTCCTTGTTGTTCTGAACCGCTTGACCCGCCTATACACGACCACGCGCGTGTGTGCGATATCGAAGAAGATCACTGGCGGGTCAAGGTGTCCTCGCAGTGTACTCGCGACCCCGCCGGCGACCGCCGATGATGAGTTCCTAGGCGCCAGGGACTGCACGGAGGACGTGCGAGTGACCCCCAGGCTGCATCCCGGGGGCCACTCCCTGCGGCGCCTCGCATCACCAGTTCC
Source organism: Streptosporangiales bacterium (assembly GCA_009379995.1). Classification (GTDB taxonomy): domain Bacteria; phylum Actinomycetota; class Actinomycetes; order Streptosporangiales; family WHSR01; genus WHSR01. Next base: position 9,991 of record WHSR01000064.1, on the reverse strand, counting down.
GGAGATTGGAGGACGACGCATGCACAGCGTACGACGGGAAGAGCATCAGCCCGAGGAACCCGATCCTCGGAGGTTGCCACAGCGCTGGGCGGTAATCGCCACCCTGGCGAGTACCGCGGCGGCGGTTGCCGGGATGGCGGGTGGTCCAGTAGCCGCGATTGTCGCGGGGATCGGCGTCGCCGGTGGGCTGCACGCCATTGTGGAGTAGCTCGGCTGCTGGGTGCGCCTGGGTGGCAGATCCTCTACACCCGCCCAGGCGTACCCAGTAGACGAAGGACGGCTGGTTCGTCGCTATCACCCGGGTCGCTGGATGGACGAGAAACTGTGTTCGACTGTCGGCGCACACCGGTAAGCTGCTGGCAGTGCAAGGAACCCCGGCGCTTCGCGCGACGGGCGACGAGCACCGGGGTCCTCCTTACTGGCCTTGGAGACCATACCCCAACCAGACCAGCTTGGCTGCACCGTGTGACCAAGCTGTCATGCTCGGCCGCCTTCGCGCGGACGCCGGGTCCATCCCTGGCTGAAACAGCCCACAGAGGAGGACCTATGGCGGAGGATTCTGCCGAGTCGTTGGAGGAGCAGCTTGACGAGGGTCGGCTCGTTTTGCAGGTGACGCCTGAAGAGCTACAGGAGGCCCGCGTCCGGCGGGGAGGGTTGGCAGAGGCGCTGGAGGACGCGTTTCCCGGTTCGCGCATCTACGTGAACGGAAGCGTGGCGCACGGTGACGCCAACACGCCGCTCACCGACGTCGACCTCGGCGTAGTGGTGAAGGAGGCCGACGGGTACGGGCCCAACGGCCTCGGCCCTCGGCCGCTCATGGAGCAGGCCAGAGACGCGATCAAGGACCATCTCAAGGACGGCTACCCAAAGCTAACCGTCACCATCGAGGGCCAGAAGCGGGCCGTCCTGGTCCGGTTCGGCGATCCGGTCACCCCCGGGCAGGACGACTTCACCGCGGATGTCATCGTCGCGATCGATAACCTGACGAGGCCGGGCCTGTTCATCCCGAACATGAAGCTCCCGGAGGGCTGGGACCGGGCCGACCCGGAGACCCACACCGAGCTCGTCCTCATGGCGATCGAGGCGACTGACAGGACGTTCGCCCGGACGATCCGGCTGCTGAAGCACTGGCGGGACCACCACGGCAAGCCGCTCTGCTCCTGGAACATCAAGGCCCTCGCCCTGGAGTGCATCGCCGAGGAGCCGATGCCCCTGCTGGAGGCCTTGGAGAAGTTCTTCACCCACGCGGCGAAGTCGATCACCGACGGGCTCACCGAGGATCCCGCCAAGGTGGCCGGCAAGATCAAGCTACCCAAGGGCATGACCCGTGAATCGGTGGCCTGGCGCCTGGGCCTGGCTCGGGACAAGATCCAAGAGGCGATCGAGCACAAGCAGGCTGGCCGACCCGCCCGCGCCCAGCACGCCCTGCACTCGGTGCTGCCTGAAGTGATCCCCGACAGCAGCAGCGCCGCCCAGATGGCCGAGGAAGCCAAGCGCATAACCACCGGCGTTGGCATGTCTACCGTCGCCGCGCCCGTCCCCACTCGGGCCTGGGCGCCGGAGTGACCGTCTGGTACGGCGCGGCAGCGGCATGGTGGGCACCGTTGGAACGGGACGCTCGGCGCCGGTGCGGACCCGCACTGCGGCACCGGTACGGATACGACTACGGCGAAGGACACCGCCTCGTCTACCTGCTGTCTGGCCTCGACGTCGTCGGGGACCCTGATCCCGTGGACGTGACGATCACGTTCTACGCCAACCCGCCATACCCGACCTATGGTCTGCCACCCCAGGACTCCCCGCGTGTCCACGCCAAGGTGAACGCGACCTCCAAGCACCGCTACCCGGACGGTGCCCTTTGCCTCTGGTACCCGCTCGATCCGCCGGATCGTCGGTGGACCAGCGACAAGGGTCTGCTCGACCTCATCGAGATCACCCGTCGACACCTGTTTCTGGAGAACTACTGGCGAGCCACGGGTGGACATCACGGCGGCGAGTGGCTGATCGAGGACGCACCGCACGGGTTCGGCAAGGCAGGATGAGGAGATGGCAGTCGCTGGGGCGGCCGAATCGCAATGGACGTGGGCGCAGACCGCCGCAGTGATCGTCCCGGTCATCGCCCTCGTCGGCGCGATCATCACCGCTGTGCTCGCATACTGGCTCAATCAGCGGGCAGCCAGACACGAGCGGCGAGCCAAGGCCTTCGCCGAAGCCCTCGCAGCAGTCGAGACCTACGCCGAGATGCCATACCTCATACGGCGCCGCAAGCCGACACCCGAGGCCCGCCACGAACTTACCGCCGAGATCAGCAAGATCCAGTCCCAGCTCGCCTTCCACGAAGCATGGATGCGTATCGAGGCACCGAACGTCGCGATCAGCTACGCCAACCTAATCCAAGCGGCGAAGACGCAGGCAGGCCAGCAGATGAGCGACGCCTGGCGTCAGCCCGTCCTCACGTCGGATGAACAGATGAACCTCGGTGTCGGCTACTCACGCGACCAGATCGACGCCGCGCGCACCGCATGCGTCACAGCCATGCTCAAGGCCCTCGGTCACCGACGCCGGGCACAACTCGCCCAAACGACTCCAGCGACCCGCTCGGGCGGCAACACCTGCTGATCACGCCGTGAGAGTGTCCGCCGAAGCTTGTTGGAGCCAGGATATGAGCTGGTGTCGGGGTACGTCGGTGAGTTGTCCCGTGGCATCACGTATCCGGAAGGTGTCGCAGACGAGTTCGCGTGGGCCGATGACCAGCACGTACGGGATCCCGTGCGAGGCGAGTTCGCGGAGCTGGCGGGAAAGCGGCGGGGCGAGCGTGGCGTGCCAGACGGCGATGTGGGCGGCGCGGAGGTCCCGGGCAAGAGTCATCGCGAGCCTCTGGGCCTCTGGGGGTCCGGTGGCGAGCAGCGCTACCGTCGCGGGTGGGCGGGGGTCTGGTTGCGGGATGAGGTCGGCGAGGCGTTCGAGGCCGACCATCGCGCTGTAGGTGGTGGTGGGGCGGCTGAGGAATCTGCTGGCGAACGCGGCGTACGAGCCGCCGTCGCCGAGCAGGCGTTGTTGGTTTCGGGGGCGGATCTGGAAGGCGAGGCTGTCGTGGAATTCAACGGCATGGAGGTCGCCCAGCGCGACGCTGGCGGACATGCGCGGGGTGTCGACGGCGGCGGCGACGGTGTGGCAGGCGGTGATGTGCTCGGCGAGTTCGGCGTCGAGCCGCGCGGCGGGGTCGGGTGGCTCGGCGCGCGGCGGTGAGCCGGGTTGGTGGGCGAGGTGTTCGGCGAGCTGGGCAACGGCCGGTTCGGCTCCTCGGGCGTGGAGCCATCGTGGACGCTGCCGCGGCGGCGTCCGGCGGAGCTGGTCTAAGAAGGCGGGCGCCTCGGCGGGTCCGACGCAGCGGGCCGCGACGGTACGCCACAGGCCGGGGTTGGTGATGGTGACGGTGCAGTCGAGCAGCGGGGCGAGGTAGTCGGCCACCAGTTGGAGGAGTCGAAGAGTCGCGTTGGTCGCTTCGGTGAGGGTGTGGATGCCGGCGTTGATCTCGGCGACGCCGAGGTGGTGGAAGTGCCGGCGGGGTCGGCGTTCGTACCGGAAGACGGGGCAGCAGTAGCTGAGGCGGTTGCTGCCTGGCCCATCCTGGTTCGCCAGCCGCAGTATGGTCGGGAGGCTGTCGGAGACGAGGGCGAGCTGGCGTCCGCGGCGGTCGGGGAAGGCGTAGAGTTTCTGGCCGGCCGCGTGGTGGCCGGTGGTGAAGGTGCTTTCGAAGCCCACGGGCGGGATCTCGACGGGTTGAAATCCGTGCAGCTGGCCGTGGTCGAACCAGGCTTCACGTAGTGCCCGGTGATGGCGTGCCCGCTCGGGAGGCACGTCATGGTGCCCACGGGGAAGCCGAAGGTGGGGGCTGTCGCTGGCCACTCTTCCGTTTCCTTGGGGTCGGTGGCGAGGAGCTCGGCTGGCTGGTGTCCGCATCGGGCACGACCCATTCTGGAGGGCCTGATGGGTGATCGACTGGTGCTGGTCTTCGGCGGCCCGAGCGCCGAGCACGAGGTTAGCCTGGCGAGCGCGTCCGCGGTGCTGAGCCACCTGACCGCCCGGGGCTGGGACGTATTCGAAGCGGGCGTCACCCAGGACGGGACCTGGCTGGTTGGAAGCGGGGCGCTGGAGGCTTTGCTGGCGGATGCCGATCCGGCCAGGATGCCAAGCGGCGTGGCGCCGGTCCGGCGATCCGGGTCGGTCGCCTCCCTCGAAAGGTTCGACGGTCCGCCGCCGGTGAGTGTTTTCGGCGGCAGGGAGCTGGCCTTTCTCGCCTGCCACGGACGGTGGGGAGAGGACGGCACGGCGCAGGGCTTGTTCGGCTCGTACGGCATAAAGATCGTCGGATGCGGGGTGGCTGCGTCGGCGGCTTGCTTCGACAAGCGCCTCACCAAACGTGTTCTGGCGGGATGTGGGCTGCCGGTGACCAAGGGAATTGACCTAATGCAGGACGAGTTCGTGGTCGACCCTGTGGGCGTACGGGAGCGTTCAGCTTCCGTCCTGGGCGAAGGGAGGTGGTTCGTCAAGCCGGCTCGTTCCGGCTCCAGCCTCGGCATCTCCGTGGTGGAGCGTCCCGACCAGCTCGACGCGGTTCTTCCCGAGGCGTTCCGCTGGGACGAGACCGTCCTGGTGGAGGAGTACGTACCGCACCGCGAGCTGGTCGTGGGGGTGATCGGCCGGGAGCAGCTGACGGTTTCGCCGCTGGGTGAGTGCGTGCCAGTAGGTCCGCTCTATACCTATGCGGAGAAGTACAAGCTCGGGAACCCGCGTTTCACCTGTCCGGCCAGGGTGGAGCCGGAGGTGTCGGATCGGGTCCGCGAGCTGGCGGCTCGAGCGTACCGGGCGCTGGGATGCGCGGTGATGGCCAGGGTCGATGTCTTCGTGGATACGCGCACGGGCGCGCTGCTGGTGAACGAGGTGAACACGATCCCTGGGCTGACGGAGGTGAGCGTGTTCCCGAAGGTGATGGCCGCGGCCGGCTACGGCTATGCGGACCTGTTGGAGGAGTTGTGCCGCCTCGCGGATGCCTGACCGGTGCGGGTCAGGGGTGCCAGGTCGCCGGGTCGGCGGGGTGTTGCTCGCCGGTGTGCAGGTCTTTGACTTCGTGGTCGGCGTCGTCGCGGAACGGCGGAAACCACACGTAGGGGATCTGTTTGCGGGAGGCGTAGCGGATTTGTTTGGCGAGCTTGTCGGCCTGGTGGTAAGTCTCGACGTTGAGCCCTCGGCGACGCAGGGTCGCTGCGGTTCGTACCGCTTCGGCGCGGCGTTCGTCGCCGGGGAGGGCCACGAGCACCTGGGTGGGTGTCTTGGGGCCGATGTGGATGCGGCCTTCGGCGAGGAGTTTGGCGAAGAGGCGGGTCAGGCCGATGGAGATGCCGATGCCGGGGAGGCGGCGGCGGATGAAGGTGCCGGCGAGGTCGTCGTAGCGGCCGCCGGCGAACACACTGGGGTAGCTGGGGAAGTCGACCAGCTTTCCTTCGTAGACGGTGCCGGTGTAGTAGTCGAGGCCGCGAGCGATGGACAGGTCGGCTTCCACATCCCCGTGGGGTAGGTCGGCTAGCTCGTCCATCACGAACGCAAGCTCGCCCAGGCCCTCATCGAGGAGTGGGCTGGTGACGCCGAGTTCGCGGACGGCGTCGACGAACGACGCGTCGGTGGTGTGGATCTGGGTCAGGTCGAGGCAGGCACGGACCTGGTCGTCGTCCAGCCCAAGCTCCTCCGACAGCATCGCGGCCACCCCGTCAGGGCCGATCTTGTCGATCTTGTCGGCGATGCGGATGGTGGCGATCGGGTCTTTGATGCCCAGCCCCTCGTAGAAGCCCTGCAGCACCTTGCGGTTGTTGATGCGGATCCGGAAGGCGCCGATGTCCAGGGCGGTGAGGATCTCGTGGACGACGCGGGGTATTTCGGCGTCGAAGTGCAGCGGCACCTGGTCGACGTTGATGACGTCGATGTCGCACTGGGTGAATTCCCGGAACCGGCCCTCCTGGGGGCGTTCACCGCGCCATACCCGCTGGATTTGGTACCGCTTGAACGGGAAGTCCAGCTCGTTGAAGTGCTGGGCCACGTACCGGGCCACCGGCACCGTCAGGTCGAAGTGCAACCCGAGCCGGGCGTCGCTGTCGTCGTCCTCGTCGGCCTGCAACCGGCGCAGCGTGTAGATTTCCTTCGACGTTTCGCCTTTCTGCAGCAACGCGTCCAGCGACTCCACCGACGGGGTCTCGATCGAGGCGTACCCGTACCGTTCGAAGGTCCGCCGGATCCGGTCGATCCAGCTCAACTCCACCAGGCGAGCCTCCGGCAACCACTCCGGAAACCCGCTGATCGGGACCGGACGGAGGACCCGTTCTTCCGTCATGCGTTGACCAGCTCCGTGAACCGATGAATCGATCCGCGCACACAAGACGAGGGTGGCGCGGGGACAACAGCGCACGCCAGTCTATCTACGTTGCGCGGAAGGCGTTCCACAGCCCGTGCCGGTGATCGAACATGTCCCGGGCCTGAGCCCGTACGGTGGCGTACCAGTCGGTTCGCCCGGCGATCTCGGTGTGGTGGCCGACGACCCGGGCGAGGAACAGCGTCTCCAGCAGAGACACCGGGGTGTCGGCCGACGCAGACGGCTGCTCGGAGATCCAAGCGATCAGGCAGTCGCGCCACAGCGGCCAGGGGAGCCCGGCGGCGATGTCCCCGCACCGGATCAGGGCGGCGAGCCCGTCACGGACGTGCGCCGGTAGCGCCGCCAGCGAGTCGTCGCGGACACTGTCGCGCAGCCATCGTGTCGTCCCGGCACTGAGCTGTTCGATGTCTGGATCGCGGAGGGGCACCAGGCCGCGGGTGTCCGGTGGCGCGTCGGCGGGGCTGGGGACGAGCGCGGCGGGCGGCGGTTCGGCGAGCCGGTCGCCGACGCGGTGCCGCGCGGCTGCCGCGCTCTCGGCGAATTTGGCCCCCATCCGCAGTCCGTCGGCGTCCGGTGAGAAGCTGCGCAGCTTGTTACGCCGCCGCGGGTGGAGCTGCACCGCGGTCCAGCCGCCTCTTGCGGCGACCGAGGCCATCAGGAGGTCCACGCCGAAGCCCGAGTCCTCGGGATGCCAGGCCGTGTGGAGAAGCCGGTCGACGCCGCGCCGGGATATCGCGACCTCGCCGCACAGCGGCTCCCGCAGGTCGATTCCGAACGCGCCGGCCAGGATCGGATAGGCCAGGTGGTAGGTCAGGTCTCCGCCGTTCCAGGTCGCCGCCCGCAGCGGATAACAGAACTCGGCGCCGCCGCGGATCTCCCCAAGCAGCGCGTGAATCCAGGTGGTCGGCACCTCGGCGAGATCGGAGTCGACGAGGAGGAGGCCATCGCAGTCGTCCTCGCGGGCGAACTCCAGCAGCGCCCGCACGTTGGCGCCTTTGCCGGCCCGGTACGGCGTGGTGATCACCTGTTTCGGCGCGGCGGTGGGCACTCGTAGGAACGTCTCGGCCGTGCCGTCGGGTGAGGAGTTGTCGGCGTTGACCACGACGGCCGAGGCGTCGAAGGGAAGGGACTGCAGCGCGGCGTCGACGTCGGCGGTAACCGTGGCGATGGTGTCGGCTTCGTTGAAGCTCGGCAGCCCCATTGCGAATCGCGCGAGCATGCGGGCCTCCTCAGCGCGTCGACGTTTGCGGTTCCCGCGGGCCGTCGATCCAGACAACCTCGGGCGACTCCACAAGCTCCTGCCTTGAACTGATGTACAGCCCGTCGAAGTGCGACAACGTGCCGTCGGTGATCGCGCAGTGCAGGATGAACGGCACCCGTACCCGCCGCATCGGCGCGAACTGGTCGAGGTCGACCACGGTCAGGTAGGTCAGGCGGAACGTGCGCAGGCTGGCGTCGAGCACCTCCCGCATAGCCGCAAGGACGCGGTCCGCGTCCTGCTCGCCGGCCGCGGCCAGCGTCCGGCCTGCCTCCAACGCCCGGTACACGCCGCCGACCTCCTCCAGCCGGTCGGGCGGCAGGTCGCGCAACCGGGACGACACCGGGACACCGGTGCCGCGTAGCCGTACGCACGGCACGTGGCGGACCTGGCAGTCGATGAGCAGGTCCTTGACCGCGCGTTCGACCAGCAGCGACTGTTCGATGTCTTTCATGCCGAAGTAGCTGGCGTGCGGGCGGCAGAGGCTGATCCACCGGACGGCTCCGGTCACCTGGCCGCGCGAGGCAAAGTCGAACACCGAGCTGTTGAGCCGCCGGTGTAGCTCGCCTTGGTCGATGTAGGTGCAGTAGCCGGGCGGGTACATCTCCTCGTCGTCGGAGGAGATGACGAGAGTCGCTCCGGCTCGCTCCGCGACTGCGACGTCCTGTTCGAGGTCGTAGCGGTAGATGCTGCCCGGAAACAGTTGGATCTTGTTCGGGTAGATCGTGACCACGGTCTGGTCGTTCTCGGACGCCGATCGGCGGATGAGTTCGGCGTGGGCCTCGTGCAGCGCCCCCAGCGTGTGCACCGACCCGATGGACCCGCCGGATCGCCATAGTTCCCTTAACACCGGCCGCGCTTCGGCCACCGAACGCATGTGTCGTACCGGCATGCCGTGCTCCCCTCGTTGCTACGTGGACTTGCTCGGCTGGCGGTCCAGCAGCGCCTGCAGTTCCTCCACGAATTCCGCCAGCCTCGGCGCCTGCTCGTCGGCGGAGTCCTGCAGCGCGTCCGCCAGCCCGGGACAGCGGTCGGCGAACACGACTCCCCGCTGGCCGCCCAGCCGGGCCTTGGTGAAGTCGGTCTTTACCGCGCTCGCCCCGAACGTCGTCGCGCCGCGCAGGTCGGCGGCCTCGAAAACGGTCTGGTTGAGCCTGGCGTAGGTGCACTGTGCTCCGCGCAGGCTCGCGCCGGTCAGGTCGGCCGCGACGTAGGCTTGGACCAGGTTCGCCCCGTCGAACCTTGAGCGCACCAAGGACATTGAACGCGGCGGGTCACCGACGAACGCCCCGCGATAGAGATAGGCGGCCGCGAAGTCTGCCTCGGCCAGGTCGCAGTTCCGGAACGTCGCGTACCGCCCGGCGAACGACGCGAAGTCCGAACCCCGCAGCGAGCAGTCGGCGGCGAGCAGACCCTCACCGGTCGCGTTGCGCAGACTGGCGCCAGCGCCCGACACGTCCTGCCACACGGTGTCCCCCACGGTGGCGCCGGTGAGCTGCGCCCCCTCCAGGCCCACCTGCCGCCACCGCCCGTACGGCAGATGGGCACGCGTCAGGTCCGCGCCGGGCAGATCGCAGGACTGCACGTCGATCCCGGCCGCCGTCAGCCCCTGGGCGCGCACGCCGCGGGCCTTGACGCCCCTCAGCGTGAGGCCGTCGAGGTGAGCGCCCTCCAGACCCAAGCCGTCGGCTCCGGTCGGATGATGCACCGTCAGGCCGTCGCCGCTGGCTCCGTCCAGACGCGCCGTCTCCAGCCGGCAGCGGATGATGGCGGCCTCGCCGACGCGTGCGTCGCGCAGGTCGACGCCGTCCATGTGGCACTCGTTGAACATCCCGCCGCGCACGTCGGCTCCGCCCGCGTTCGTCGTGCGCAGGTCGCATTGGTAGAAGCTGGCGCCCGCCAGCACGGCTCCGGCCAGTGACGCGCCCGCCAGGTTGCAGCCGTGCAGCAGCGAGCCCGTCGCGTCGACCAACCCGCTCAGGTCCGCGCCGCTGAGATCGCTGGACTGAACGGCGACCGCGTGTGCGTAGGCTCCGCGCAGCCGGGCGCCGGCCAGCCGGGTCCGTTCCATCCCCGCGCACACCAGCGACGCTCCGCTAAGATCGGCGCCGCTGAGATCCGTTCCGTACAGGCTCGCCCTGTTGAGCACGGCTCCCCGCAGATCGAACCCGGAAAGATTGCATCCCGACAGGTCGATCTGTGTCAGATCCACACCACGGCCCGTCGTCTCGATCGCCGAGTCGGTCAGCTCGGCGAGACGCTCCCGAGCATGGCTACGGTCCCCTTCGAGGACCAGCTCCAACACCTCG
>WHSR01000142.1 GCA_009379995.1 Streptosporangiales bacterium | reverse complement strand
CGAACTGGAAGCAGACGTGCGCAACTGGATCGGCAAATGGAACAACAACCCCAAGCCGTTCATCTGGGCCAAGACCGCCGACGAAATCCTCGACACCCTCGCCGCGTACTGCCGCCGAATTAACGACTCAGAACACTAGGGTTCCGACTGTTCGACCGCCCTTAGATGTGAGCACACGAGAGCGCGTGGCAGCGAGGGTGGGGCGCTGCCAACCGGCCCGGCGGACTACGAGGATTCGACTTGGTCCCTGAGCATCTCCAAGCGCACATCTCGGATCTTCCCGTAAATCTCGGCGCGCGCTGGGACGATCGGATCACCTTGTCGGAGCTGGGCCACGGCTTGATGTCGTGCTTCCTCCGGCAGGAGGTCGGCGTACTTATGGTAGATGCCGTTGGCCCATGCCGGCGTCAGCTTGCTCCGGTCGAGCACAGCCTCGACAGCGAGCATCAGGTCAGCCGCCGCGCCGAGCCGGGCGCGGAGGACGCTCGCCGCTCGCTCGGTCTCACGCTTCGCCATCGCATCGTTTGGCCACATTGCCGTCCTGGCGGATTGATAGGCCTCCAGCGCCTCAGCGATCCCGACAAGGTGATCGAGGCGGTGGCGGAGGTTGTCGTATCGGCGCCGCAGGCTGTCGCGCTCAGCGGCGGCGGCACGGTCCTCATGGGCACGCCTGTCCGCCTCTCTGCGGTCAGCCTCAGCAATGTCACTAGCGCTCTTGCTGGCTTTCCCCGCCGTTCTGGCTGCCCACCAGGCCGCTGCGGCTGCTGCGGCCGTTCCCACCGCGATCGATACGTCGAGGATGATCCGCCAGAACGGTTCGTCCGCACTGACGATTGTTTGCACGAGCAGTCAGCCTAGATCAGAGCTCCGCTCAGGTCTCGTTCATTACCGCCCCGGCGCCATCCTCAACCACCGAGTGAAGCCGGAGACTGCTACGGGACAATCACGCACCGCGTCATCCTGCCGTACCTGGACACGCCTTCTACCTCGCCCGCGACTCTGCGACCCTCGCGCGGCTACGCGGCCAGCTCATCTCGTCCTCTTCAGGTGTCGGTCCAGGGGTCAGCGGGCGGTCCGGTATCGGGGTTACCGTAGGCGGGTGCGGGTAGCGACCTGGAACGTCAACTCGGTCAAGCAGCGGGTGCCGCGGCTGTTGCCGTGGCTGGATCAGCGGCAGCCCGATGTCGTCTGCCTGCAGGAGACCAAGCTCGCCGACGAGGCGTTCACCGAGCTGCTCGGCGAGGAGCTCGCGGGCCGCGGCTACGCGGTCGCCCTGCACGGCGAGGTGCAGTGGAACGGGGTGGCGATCCTCTCCCGGATGGGGCTGGACGACGTCGTGGCCGGGGTCGCTGGTGCGCCTGGATTCCCGCATCCGGAGGCGCGTGCGGTGTCGGCGACCTGTGGGGGGATCCGGGTGTCGTCGGTGTACGTGCCGAACGGGCGGGTGCCGGGCTCGGAGCATTATCACTACAAGCTGGCCTGGCTGGGCGCGTTGCGGGAGATGGTGGGCGCCGGCCCGGAGGTCGCGATGGTATGTGGGGATATGAACATCGCGCCGACCGACGCCGACGTGTTCGACCCGGACGCCTACGTGGGCCAGACCCATGTCACGGCGCCGGAGCGGGCGGCGCTGGCCGAGTTGCAGGCGCTCGGGCTGCGCGACGTGGTGCGGGATCGCTGGCCGACCGAGCGGGTGTTCACCTACTGGGACTACCGGGCCGGCATGTTCCCCAAGGATCTTGGGATGCGCATCGACTTGATGCTGGCCACCGACGCGGTCGCCGGCCGGGTGCGGGCGGCATGGGTGGACCGGCACGCCCGCAAGGGCACCGGGCCCAGCGACCACGCCCCGGTGATCGTCGACCTCGACGAGGCCCCGGACGGCGACATCGGGCCGGTTGTGCCGCCGCCGTCCGCACCGTCTGTCAAGCGGGGCTCGGCCAAGCTGCCCCAGTCGCGGTGACGCACAGCTGACCCAACTCCGGAAGGTCAGGCCGCGACCTCGGTCTTGCGAGGGCGTCCCCGTCCGCGCTTGCCCGGCACCACGACGCCCTGTGCGAACAGTTCCCCGCCCCAGACCCCGCAGGGCTCTCCCCTTTGCAGGGCGCCGGCGAGGCAGGCGCTCCGGATCGGGCAGCCGCGGCACAGGGACTTCGCGCGTTCCACGTCCTTGGACGACTCGGCGAAGAACAGGTCCGGATCGCTCTGACAGGGAAGCTCAGGCTCGCCTAAGGTCCAACGCCCCGAATGTGATCCCCCGCGTCGGTCTTCATTTCGGCCGGCTGCTGGCATCAGCGCGGCGGGCTCCCGCTCGGCGACCACGGACCCGGTGATGGACCAGCGGGAGGCCCGGGGCCCCCGGCGACGGGTGGTCCCTGCGGCGGGGCGAAGCCCGGGGGTGGTCCCGCCGGAGGCGAGCCCTCGGTGCCCTTGGACCGCCGCCGTGACGATCTACGGGTCACGACCAGAACGAGGACGACGATCAGCAGCAGAAGGACTACCGGCACCACGATGAGGCCGACCTTCAGGAGCATGGCCTTGGTGGCCTCGCGCCGAGCGGCCTGCTCCTGCGCCGCCACCCATGCGTCGTAGCGGTCGAAGACAGGGTTCGGCGCGTTCTTCGGGACGTTGTCGAGGAGCGCGTGGTTCGGTCGTACGAGCCCGTGGCCACTCTGGTTATCCCTGCCCGGCGGGCCGACGTCCCGGCACGAGGCGATGATCCGCTGCACCACCTCACGCGCCGGCATGTTCGGATACCTGGATCGGACCAGCGCCACCGCGGCACTGGTCAGGGCGCTGGCGCTGCTGGTGCCGCTGCCCGCCTGGAGCTCGCGGAACTCCGGGTAGGTGTAGACCGGGATGGTGGTGACGTCCACGCCGGGCGCGGCCACCGCGACATAGGGCTGCCGCTGGGTCTTCACCCACGGTCGGAACTTGTAGTCGACGGCCCCGACCGCGAGAACCCCGGGACACGCGGCGGGCTCCTCCGGCACGTTATCCGCGTCACCGTCGTTGCCAGCGGCGGCCACAACGACGACGTCGTGCTCGATGGCGTAGGAGACGGCGGCCTGCATCTTCGGGCTGCACTGTAGCGGAGACGGAGACATGGCCACTCCGGCCACGGAGACGTTGACCACCTTGGCGCCGTGATCGACCGCGTAACGAATGCCTTCGTGAATCTGGCCGATTGTGGTGTGCGCGATCGGAAGGATCTTCGCGCGAGGAGCAACACCGACGAAGCCGCTACCCCTGCCCTGCGCCGCGATCAGTTCGGCCATCTGGGTGCCATGGCCGCCCGTGCCGGCCTCGGTCTCCTCCCTCCCGTCGCCGACCCTTTCCGACGGCTTGGTAACCCAATGCCCGACGCCGTCCGGATCGTCCTTCCACTCGGAACCGTCTCGCCCGTACGCGACGCCGGGTACGACGGCACCCTTGAGTTCCGGCAGAGAGGCCTGAACGCCGGTGTCCACGAGCCCGACCGTGACGCCCTTGCCCTGGGTGATCGGCCAGACGACATTCTGGACATCCCAGGTCGTGAACCACCACTGTTCCTCGCGCGGCCCGGGGTAGACCTCCGCGGCGCCGGGCGCCGCCGTCGCCCCCAGTGTGATCAACACCAGCGTCGCTCCGACGACAGCGCGACTCAACCGGCGCATCGAACACCTCGCCTTCCTGTCCTTCTCATCCCACACACCGAATTCATCCCGGCGACGACGACGGTGGAGGTCATCAGGGCCGGGCGGCCGGTCGGTCGCATGGGGAAGCCCTCGATTTACGTGCACGCGCTTGCGGACCAGAGGTCGGACGACACACCGATATCCCGCGGCCGGTTGACCAGCAATGGGACAAGACGCTGGTCAACCGGCCGAGTCGGTCGTCCCCCTCGGGAGATCCGGCAATCAGCTCCGCGAGAGCGGCGATGTCGTGGTCCTCGAACGCGGCGACGTAACGGTCGAGCAGCTCACGGTGGTCCGGGGCGGTGGGTTCGACGATCTCGTCCTCTCTCGCCGCAACCTGGTCGAGTTGGGCTCGGGCGCGTTGCCGGACGCTGTTGACAGCGGTCGCTGTGGTGCCGAGCAGGTCAGCGACCTCGGCGGCCGGCCACTTCAGCACGTCTCGCAGGATCAGTACGGCGCGTTGCCGGGGCGATAGGTGCTGCAAGGCGACGATGAGCGCCAGCCGGATGCTCGCTCGTGAGGTGACGACCGCGGCCGGATCGGTCCCCTCAGCGACTGCGTCGGCGCTCGTGCCGAGTAGGCCGGCCGGCGAAGGTCGCCTGCTGCGGTTCTTGAGCGCGGTCAGGCACGCCCTGGTGGCGATCTGGTACAGCCAGCTGCGCAGCGAGGACCGACCCTCGAAGCTGTCGTAGGAACGCCACGCGCGTAAATAGGTCTCCTGAACCAGGTCCTCGGCGTCCTGGACCGAGCCGAGCATGCGATAACAGTGCGCCCGCAACTCACGCCACAACGGGTCGCCCAGACGGAGAAAGTCCTGGGTGCCCGGGTTGTCCGCCATGGCCACGCTTCCGTTCCTCCCTGCCCCGGCCCGACACGGATCGTCGCCGAGGGCGTAGCTTGGCCAGCTTTCGTCACCGAGGGGAGCGTCGAGGCTGGCTCGCGGCGCGGTCGCAGGCCCCCGAAGGCGCTGCCCAGCTCCCTGGGGGATGCGCCGTTCGTGAGCCTGCGCGCGGAACCGCTGGTGGATATCGATGTCGGAGTCTGGGTCCAACGACTTATCCGTATCCGGCGCCGGGTTGACCAGCAATGGGGTGATATGCCGGTTAACGGCGAACCGGACGGAGTCACTCGCCTATGCGGGGCCGGTCTGCCCGCCGTCACGGACCGGCAGCCGGGCATTAGCTCACGAAACGGCCATTGAGCTTGGCGCGGATCCGGTCGGCGTCCGGGTGGCCGAACTCGTCGAGGATGGCCAGGGCGTGGCGCCAGGCGTCGCGCGCGGCGTCGGAGTCGCCGCCGGAGTAGTGGGCGTCGCCGAGGCGGGTGAGGGTGTCGGCTTCGTTGTAGCGGCCGCCGAGGTCCTGGAACAGGTCGAGGGCACGCCGATAGTAGGCGACGGCATCGCGGTGGTGGCCGAGGCGGTGATGGGCGTAGCCGTGGCTGTCCCAGGTGTTGGCCTCACCGGCACGGTGGCCGGCGTTCTGGTGCAGGATGAGGGCCCGTTGGCAGCGGGTGAGGGCCTTCTGGCAGTCGCCGAGCCGCACGTGATACCAGCCGAGTGCGTTGAGGGCGGTGGCCTCTCCCGCCCGGTGGCCGGCAGCTTGGGACAGGTGGAGGGCTTGCTGGGCATGGCGGAGCGCCTGGTCGTGGCGGTCCTGACGGTCGAACACAACGCCGAGACCAAGGTGGGTACGGACCTGGCCGGCATGGTCGCCGAGTTCGCCGAACAGGTCGAGGGCCTGCCGGTAGTGGGGGTGGGCGTCCTCGAAGCGGTCCAGCAGGGCGTAGGCACGGGCAAGGTCGCGGTGGGCGTGGGCCTGGCCTTCCCGGTCGGTTAGGCGCCGCGCGGCGGCCAGGGCGGCCCGCTGGGCGGCTACCAGTTGGTGCCAGTGCCCCTGCCGGACGAAGAAGGTGGTGAGGGTCCAGGCCAGCTGCCAGATATGGGTGTCGAACCCGTTCCCGGCAGCCTGGCGGATGGCGGCGAGCAGGACGGGGTGTTCGGCGGTGAACCAGGCCATCGCCTGCCGGTGGTCGGCGAGGTCCTCGGAGGTCATGTCGGGGCCGGCCTGGACCGGCATGATCGGATCCCGGAACGGGTACAGCAGCCGGTCGGCGGCACACGCGGTGTGCAGGTAGTGGTCGAGGACCCGACGTTGCACGGCGCGCCGTTCGGTCTGGGTGTCGAGGGTGCGGGCCAGTTCCGTGGCGTAGGCGCGCAGCAGGTCGTGAAACGTGTATCGGCCGGGGGTGTGCTCGGCGACCAGATGTGCCCGGGTGAGTTCGGCCAGCAGCGGCCGCACCCGCGACGCGGGGATGCCGGCAAGGCCCGCCGCGGCCGGGGCGGCGACGTCCGGGCCGGGATGCATCCCGAGCAGCCGAAACAGCCGGGCAGCCTCGGTGTCGAGGGCGTTGTACGACCAGGAGAGCACCGCCCGCACATCGGTGTCCGCATCCTGGTCGGCGAACGCGTCCAGGCCCCCGCGGGCCTCGCGTAGCTGGCCGGCCAGCGCCTCCAGCGGGAAGCCGGGATGGGTGGCGGCGCGGGCGGCCACGATCGCCAGCGCCAACGGCAGTCGCGCGCACTGGTGGATGATCTCCTCGACCGTTTGGGGTTCGGCGGCGATCCGGTCGGCGCCCAGCCGGCGGGCCAGCACGTCTCGGGCCTCGTCCGGGGTGAGCAGGTCCAGGGTGATCGGGTGGGCGGCCTCGGCGGCGACCAGGCCGGGTAGCTGGTTGCGGCTGGTCACCACCACCAGGCAGCCCGGTGAGCCCGGCAGCAACGGGCGGACCTGCTCGACGTCGCGGGCGTTGTCCAGCACCACCAGCACCCGCCGGCCCGCCAGCAGGCTGCGGTAGAGGCCGACCTGGGCGTCCAGGCCCGCCGGAATCCGCTGCGGCGGCACGCCGAACGCGTCCAAGAACCCCCGCACCGCCTCGGCAGGGCTCATCACCGACCCGGCTCTGTCGAAACCCCGCAGGTTCACGTACAGCTGCCCATCGCCGAACCGTTCGGCGACCCGGTGCGCCCAATGCAGCGCCAACGCGGTCTTGCCCACGCCCGCGGTCCCCAACAACGCCGAGATCACCACAGCCGTCGGCCGCTCGTCGGCCTCGGCCAGCATCGCGTCCAGCCGCGCCGACTCCGCGCCTCGGCCGGCGAATGCGGGCACATCTAACGGCAGTTGCGCCGGAACCTCACAAGCCGTCGCCGGCCGAATCCGACCCGCCCCCGCACCCGACGCTGGCGCGCTGGGTTCATCAGTCAGGCCCGCGCGCAGCCGCCGCCACGCCGCCTCCCAGGCGGCCGCCCTCTCCTCGCCGACACCACACGCCCGCACAAACCCGCGCACCACCTCCAGCGCCGGCAGCCGGCCGCCCCGCACACTCAACGCATCGGCCAAGGTGCTACGCGGCACCCCCGAGGACCGCGCCAGCCGCTCAAACGACGGGTCGCCAGCCCACACCTTCAACAACCGGAGCCGAGCGGCGAACTCCGCCACACTCTCCGTCGCCAGCGGATCCGGGCGGCCGCCTGACAGATCGCGGTGCTGCCCCACCCAAACACACCCCCAGGGCCCAAGATGGTCCGGCAACACTGCGCAGAAGCCTAGCCGGAAACCCCACCGGCGACCGAAGTGCGGGACCCCCGCCCTTTCCGTGCGTGTGCCACCCGGTGCCATCCGAATGCATCCGGATCCAACCGAAACCCTTGCTGACTAAAACGTAGGTCATAAACGCTCACGAAGGACTTAGAGGCAAGTTGACCTTTGGTACGGAGATGCCCGCCGCACCGCCGAGCGGGCGGCCGGGACACAGGCCGACGACTTTCGGCTCGGTGGGCACAAGTCGAACCGTTGGGATTTCCACCCCGTACACCTTGGGTGACCGATGAGTCTCGGTCGCCTACCGCGTCTCAACGTGTGACATGCACAAGAGATGGAGTTGCCGGTGCCTCGTCCTGAACGCCCGATCGATCCCAGCGCGGGTCCGCTGCAGCGGTTCGCGCATGATCTCCGGGAGTTGAGGAGGGCGGCTGGTACGCCGCCGTACAAGGAATTGGCGCGCCGCACCCGCTTCTCCGCGTCGGCGTTGTCGGACGCGGCGCGCGGGGAGCGGCAGCCCGGCCTCGACGTCACACTCGCCTACGTCGACGCCTGCGGCGGCGATCGTGCGGAGTGGACCAGAAGGTGGCAGGCGCTGGTGGCGGAGTTGTCCAGTGCCCGGGACGCCGTAAGGGGTGCGGCAGGGGAGAGCGCCGTTCCGGGGCGGCCACCCTACCTGGGACTTGCCGCCTACGAGGTCGAGGACGCCGACCGCTTTTTCGGCCGGGAACGACTCCTGGACGAGCTGCTGGCCCGGCTTCGCCGCGGGCGGTTCCTCGCCGTGTTCGGTCCCTCGGGGAGCGGGAAGTCGTCGCTGCTGCGGGCCGGTCTGCTGGCCGCAGCCCGCGGCGGTCGCCTGAGATCGGGTACCCCCTGGCCGACCGTACTGATCACCCCGGGCGCGCGTCCGCTTGGTGAACTCGCCCACCACGGCCTGGTCGGTGGCCCCGCGGACGAGGCGCTGAACGGATCTCGTGCCGGCGCGGCGGCCGACACGGAGCTGCTCCTCGTGGTGGACCAGTTCGAGGAGGTCTTCACGGCTTGCCGTGACGCGTCCGAGCGGACGCGCTTCATCGACTTGCTGCTGTCCGCGCGAAGGCCCGATAGCCGGGTACGCGTCGTGCTCGGGGTCAGGGCCGACTTCTTCGGCCACTGCGCGGGGCACCCGGAGCTCGCGGCCGCGCTGCAGGACGCCAGCCTCCTGGTCGGCGCGATGACCGCGGAGGAATTACGGCAGGCGATAGTCAAGCCCGCGGCGAGGATGGGCGTCAGCGTCGATCCGGCGCTGGCGGCGACGATCGTCCGCGACGTCGGCCACGAACCGGGCGCGCTGCCGCTGTTTTCCCACGCACTGATGGAGACGTGGTGGGCGCGTAGGGGCGATAGGAGCCTGACGATCTCCGGGTACGAGGCCGTGGGAGGGGTGCACGGTGCTGTCGCGCGTACCGCCGAGCGGGTATACGCCGAGCTGTCCCAGGAAGAGCGCCGAACCGCCCGCCGTGTGTTGTTGCGGATGACAGCGTTGCGCGAGGGCGCCGAGGACACCGGCCTGCCGGTGAGACGCGCCGAGCTCGATGGCGCCGACCCCGAGCACACGGCCGCCCTCTTGGAGCGGCTCGCCAGCGCGCGGCTGGTGACGTTGGACGAGGACACCGTGCGCATCACGCATGAGGCGCTGATCCGCTCCTGGCCACGGCTGCAAGAGTGGCTGGCCGAGGACCAGGAAGGTCTTCGCCAACACCGCCGGCTGGCCGAGGCGGCGGCGGCGTGGGACGAAACCGGCCGCGAGCCCGGCGCCCTGTACCGGGGGACGCGGCTGGCGATCGCGCGCGAGTGGGCCGGACGCGACGACAACGACAAGGACCTCACCCCGCCGCAGCGAGCCTTCCTGCAGGCGGGCGTGGAGGCCGAAGCGGCCGAGCGCGCCGCGGCGGCGCGAGGAGCGCGTCGGCTACGCGTGCTGACCGCCGTGTTGGCGGTCCTGCTCGCGGTCGCCATCGGCACCGGCGCGGTCGCGTGGAACCAGCGTGAGGACGCGTTTTCCCGCCAGTTGGCGGCCGAGGCGATCACCATGGCCGACTTCGATGCGGCCGCCGCGGCCCGGCGTGCCGTGCAGGCCTACGGCCACGCGCCGACCGCGGAGGCGACGGGCGCGGTGCTGAGCATCGCCGGGCACGAGCTGTACCACACCAAGCTCACCGGCCACGCCGGCCTGGTGAAGGGGGTGGCGTTCAGCCCGGACGGCCGGACGCTCGCCTCGGCCGGGCAGGATCGGGTCATCGCGCTGTGGGACGTCGCCAGTGGGATCCGCCGCGCCGCGCTGAGCGGCCACGAGGAGGCGGTACGGGTCGTCGCCTACAGCCCCGACGGGCGGTTCCTCGCCTCCGCGGATCGCGCGGGTCGGGTGATTCTCTGGGACGCCGCCCGGGGCCGGAGGATCCGGGAGTTCACCGGACAGCGGGACATGCTCGACGGGCTCGCGTTCAGCCCGGACGGACGGCAGCTCGCATCGGTCGGCGAGGGCGAGACCACCATCGTCTGGGACGTCGCCATCGGCGAGAAGCTGTTCACGCTGTCCGGCTACGGCGGAAAGATGACCGAGCTTGTCTACAGCCCGGACGGGCGCACCATCGTCGTCGCGGGCGACGACGGCCGGGTCGCCTTGTGGGATCCGTCCGAGGGGAACCGGGCCGACTCGCTGAAGGTCAGTTCGCGGGGGGTCTACGCGCTGGCCTTCAGTCCCGACGGAGGCATTCTCGCCGCGGCGGGCGACGACCGGGTGATCACGCTGTGGGACATCCGCCGCCAGAAACGGTTGGCCGAACTGGTCGAGCACACGCTGCCGGTACGCGGCCTGGCCTTCACCGACGGGGGCCGGACCCTGGTTTCGGCCGGCTATGACCGCGTCGCCGTGATGTGGGATGTGGTCCGGCGGGAGCGCACGGTGCGGTTGACCGGGCACGCGGGCAGCCTGTACGGGGTGGCGGTCTCCCCGGACGGCCGCTATATCGCCTCGGGCGGCGAGGACGAGGCCATCATGCTCTGGGACCGCGACAGCATGCCGATCATCGGCCACACCGGACGGGTCAGCGACATCGACTTCCGCCCCGACGGCAACGGATTCGCCTCGGTTGGCCAGGACGGCTTGCTCATGATGTGGGACGGTACGGCCGCGAGCCGGCCGCGGACCGCCCTGACCGCTGACGAAACGGGCGCGTACTCGGTCGCCTTCAGCCCCGACGGCAGCACGGTGGCTACCACCGGCAAAGACAGCACGGTCCGGCTGTGGGACCCGGATCGCGGCCGGCTGCGCGCCACCCTGACCGGCCACACCGACGCCGGAGTACACGTGTCATTCAGCCCGGACGGGCGGCTCCTCGCCTCCGCGGGGGAGGACGGGGCGGTGCTGCTGTGGGACGTCGCCGCCCGGGCGCGGGTCGCGACCCTCAAACAAGGTCCTCCCCTTGTCGTCCGGGCCGAATTCAGCCGGGACGGACGGCTGCTGGCCACCGCCGGCGGCGAGGGCCGCGTGCTCGTGTGGGACGTTGCCCGCCGTTCCCGGACCGCCACCCTCGACGGGCACGGCGCCGCACTGGAAGCGGTGACCTTCAGCCCAGATGGCCGCTCGATCGCCTCGGGCGGCCTGGACCGCTCCGTCATCCTGTGGGATGTCACCGACCACGCTCGCCGGGCGACCCTCACCGGCCACGACGACGTCGTCTCCGCCCTGCAGTTCACACCGGACGGCAAGACACTCGTTTCGGCGGGTGGCGACCACACGATAGTGCCCTGGCCCCTCGAGCCAACCCAGGCCGTCGACCGCCTCTGCGGGCGGCTCGGGAAGGCGGAACGACCGGCGGGCGCCTGCGACTAGAGGGTGCGGGCAGCTTGTCCCACCGGTCCTCCGGGTACGTGTCCCTGACGAGCGGCACATGAAGGCAGCCGGATGCGCGCCCGAGCCTTCGCGCATCCGGTTTACGGAGGTGAGGTGGCCCGCCGAGAGGTCGTTTCGCTACGTGCCGCGGGCGACGAGATGGCAGGAACTGTGGCGCGCCTTCGGGCGGCAGATGCGGAGGCTGCGCCGGCACGGTCCGCGTCGGCTGTTGCTGCGGGACGACGACGTACTCCTGTGCTCGCCCCGTTCGCCGCCCTGCTCACCGTGCAGGTGAGCTGGTACCAGACCCTCGTCCAGGGCATGCAGCTGGTGATCGGGGTAGTGGTTCGGCTGTAGGCGAGGACCGCGCCGGTCAGGACTCCCAGGAGCGACGAGGACGGGCCGCGCTCGAGCGGTCCGTTTGTAGCTCATCCACCGTCCGGGGTTCCGCAGCTGATGTAGTGGGATAGTCCGCGAGTTCGCGGGTTGACGTGCGGGAACGTGCCGTTGGCTGTTGTGACGGCGTGTATCTAGGGGTTGGGGTTCGCTTTGGTCAGTGGCTCGCTGGGCTGAGCTG
>WHSR01000033.1 GCA_009379995.1 Streptosporangiales bacterium | reverse complement strand
CAGCTCAGCCCAGCGAGCCACTGACCAAAGCGAACCCCAACCCCTAGATACACGCCGTCACAACAGCCAACGGCACGTTCCCGCACGTCAACCCGCGAACTCGCGGACTATCCCACTACATCAGCTGCGGAACCCCGGACTGAATGCGAAGGTCCATGTCCGCACCCTGGTGCCGGCGGGCGCGGTCGCTCAACCAGTTTTGTCGTCGGTCGAGGACAACGGGCCCTCGGCCGAAACCACGTCAGCGTCCGATCTCCACGTCTTCGAGAACGCCAAGCGCGTCGGGGACCAGCACGGCGGCGGAGAAGTAGGTGCTGACGAGGTACGAGATGACGGCCTTTTCGTTGATGCCCATGAAACGAACGCTCAGGCCGGGCTGGTACTCGTCGGGGATACCGGTCTGGTGCAGGCCGATGACCCCGTGACTGTCCTCGCCGGTGCGGAGGACGAGGATGGAACTGGTCTGCGCCGCGGTGATCGGGATCTTGTTGCAGGGCAGGATGGGCACACCCCGCCATGCGATCGCGGCGGTCCCCTCGACGCAGGTGGTGGCCGGATACAAGCCCCGGCGGCTGCATTCTCGGCCGAACGCGGCGATCGTGCGGGGATGGGCCAGGAAGAACTTCGACTTCCTCCGCCGGCTGAGTAGGTCGTCGAGATCGTTGGGTGTGGGTGGCCCGGTTCGAGTGCGGATGCGCTGTTTGAGATCGGCGTTGTGCAGCAGCCCGAAGTCGCGATTGTTGATCAGCTCGTGCTCTTGGCGCTCCCGTAGCGCCTCGATGGTCAGCCGGAGCTGCTGCTCCACCTGATTCATCGGCTGGTTGTACAGGTCGGCCACCCGGGTGTGCACCCGCAGCACGGTCTGGGCGACGCTCAGCTCGTACTCGCGGGGCGAGAGCTCGTAATCGACAAAGGTGGTCGGCAGGTTGGGTTCCCCGTGGTGTCCCGAGGCCAGCTCGATGTCGGCTTCGCCGTGCTTGTTCTGCGGCCGGGCCAGGCGAGCCCGGAGTTCCTCGATGTGCGCCCGCAGTACGTTGGACCGGTCGATCGCCTGCTCCAGTGCCTGCCGTGGCAGCGTCAGCACCGTGCACGCCGTCGTCGCTTTTACCGTGAACCCCCACGTGCTCCGCGATTCCACCAGCGCCTGATCGCCGACATGATCACCGTCGGCGAGCACGCCGAGCACGGACGGATCGCCGTACTTGCCTTGGCCGAGCTTGTTGGCCTTGCCGTGCGCGATGAGGATCACCTGGTCGGCGGGTTGACCCGCCTCCACGATGACGTCACCGGCGCTGAACTCGCACTGCTCGAAGCGATCCGCCAGCGCACCGAGCACCCCGGGCTCGTCGACCCCGCGTAGGATTGGCAACTCGCGGAGCGCCTCGGGGGCGACCCAGGCGACGGAGCCGGTGTTGCCGCAGGTGACCCGCCCGTCGCCCACCGCACAGGTCAGCCGGCGGTTGACCCGGTAGGTACCGGCAGTGACCTCGACCCAGGGAAGCATGCGCAGCAGCCACCGCGGCGAGATGCTCTGCATCTGCGGCACGGACTTGGTGGTCGTGGCCAGGTTGCGTGCGGCGGCGGTACCCAGACTCTGCTGCTGCCGGCCGTCGACATCGGGACCCGCCTCAACCGAATCGGTCACCGTCATCGCGACCACCACCTACCCCTCTGCTCTTCGCCAGGCACGAGATTCACCGGCACCGTTCACCCTCCACCGGCCACGCCCGCGGACCGTACGAGACGGGCCGCCGAGGTCCCGAGCCCGGTGGGATGGCCGAACGGCCGCGGCCGATTCGATGCGTTGCGTCGCAACTCGGACTCCTCGTAGCGGCGGCATCCCTGGTGCCAGACGAGGATTCCGGACAGCCAGTTCTTCAGCTCCTCGGCGTATCCGGTCAGCGTCTCGCGGGCGGCTGCGTCCAACTCGAACTCCTCGAACAGGGCGGGTAGTTCGGTGGAGACGACGTGTTGGAACTGCTGCATCCGGGAGGTCATCAGATCGTTGACGATGTCCCGCGCGCGTTCGCGGTCGCAGCCGAGGAAGTTCTCGACAACGAGGACGCAGTTATGGAGCTCGCCCTCGAACTGGATCTCCTTCTGGTAGGAGAAGACGTCGTTGATCAGACAGGCGTAGTCCGCCGCAGCGTTCTCCATTGACCTGATTGGTCGGGTCCGGTAGATCCCCGCCGGCACCTCCCTCCCGTGCGCCAGCCGGCACAGACTCATGGTGAGATCCGAGCCGAACGTCTTCCGGCGCATCTCGATGTAGTCGATCGGGTCGGGTACGCGGTTCTGAGCCTGGTTGGCGAGCTCCCACAACCAGCTGTCGATCATGTCCTCGATCGCGCGACGGAACGCCTGGCGCGCGCTGACGGTCATCGGGCCCGCGGTACGGGCCCATAGGTCGGCCAGGCTGCGTTCCAGCGCATTGGTCGGGACGGGGATCTCGACGGACGTTGCCGGGGAACTCATCTCTACCGGCATGAAGGCGGACAGTCGCCGGTTACACGCCCTCGCACCAGCATGGTTGCCCGTGCGGCCGAAGACCACCGGGTAGTAGTCGTCGCCGTAGGTGCCCCAGGTGAGCCACCCCGTCGTCAGGTCCAGCTGTTCCGGCGTCGCGTCCGGATGGATACCGGCCGCGCACAAGGCGAAGTCGAAGGCCCGGAGCTTGTGCTCGTCCCAGATTCCGGGCGCCTCATCCAGCATCCCCATCCGGTGCGCCCACGTCACGACATGGTCGCGCGCGGCGTCCAGGTACGGGCTCCGCTTGGCGGTGAACGGCATGAAGAAGTCTGGCAGCCGTAGCGGACCGACGGCCTGAAAGGGGACATGGGTGAAACTCCGCATCCGCTGCGGTGCCGTGGAAACCAAGGAGGGCACGATACGCGCCGCCGAGGTACCCAGGCCAGTCGGGCCGCCCAGGACGCCACTCGTGGTCGCCGAACCCTCATTCATGTAGCGGCTCGACCGCATGTGCCATTCGTGGCCGCCGGACTGCCAGTCCTGGAGGCCCTTCGCGTACGCGAGCACCTCCATCTCTTCCTTCGGATCCAGGCCGCGCTCGGCGAAGAGGACCGGCAGCTCGGTGAAGAACGTGTGCTCGAACTGGTGCAGCCGGGAGGTCAGCAGGTCGTTGACCGCGTCGGCTGCCTCCTGGGTGCCGCAGCCGAGGAATCGTTCGAGGACCAACACGCCGTTGGCGAGCTCGCCCTCGTCTTCGACCTCGCGCTGGTAGGAGAACAGGTCGTTACGCAGGTGGACCGCGTCGGCGAAGGTGTCCCGCAGCACCTGCATCGGCCGTGTCGCCGCGATCTCCGCGGGCACCTCGGCGCCGACGGCATGTTCCACGAGGTTTGCCGACCAGGGTGCTCCCCCGACCTTGCGCCGCATCTCGATGTATTCGACCGGGTTGGGGACCCTTTTCCGGCTGATGTTGGACAGCTCCCACAGGGACTCGTCCAGGAGGTTCTTCGTACTGGTCACGAACCGACGCCGCCAGTCCGTGGACCTCGCCGGGACCGTGCGGGTCCACAGATCGGCGAGGCCCCGTTCGACCGGGTTGGTCGGTTCCGCAGTGATCGGCCCGTCCACCGGCATGAACGCCGAGAGACGGTCCAGATACTCACGGGCACCGGCCCAGTTCAGAGTCCTCTTGTACAGCTCCAGAAAGTGGTCATCGAAGTAGAACACCCAGACGTACCAGTCGGTTACCAGGTTGAGGTCCGCGGCTTTGGCGTCCGGGTGAGTGTACGAACAAAGCAACGCATAGTCGTGGGAGTCGAAGTCGTCCTCCGTCCAGATGACTGTGCCGTGCTGCGGTACGTCGATCATGTCCATCGCGACCGCCCAGTCCCGGCTGTGTTCTCGGGCTCCGCTCAGGTTCGGGTTCAGTCGTCCCGGGTACGGCACGTAGAACTCGGGTAGCTCGAATGGCGTCATGAGCGCCGCCTAGTCCTCGCGCCCGATCTCGACGTCCTCGAGGATGCCGAGTGCGTCGGGAACCAGCACCGCCGCGGAGTAGTAGGTGCTGACGAGGTAGGAGATGACTGCCTTCTCGTTGATGTTCATGAAGCGGACGTTGAGGCCCGGCTCGTACTCGTCGGGGAGGCCGGTCTGGTGCAGGCCGATCACTCCCTGGTTGGCCTCGCCCCTCCGGAACAGCAGGACGGAGCTGGTCCGGGCGTTCGAGATGGGGATCTTGTTGCAGGGCAGCACCGGGATGCCGCGCCAGGCGGGAACCTGATGTCCGTTCATCTCGACGCTGTCCGGGTAGACGCCACGGCGGCTGCACTCCCGGCCGAACGCGGCGATGGTGCGGGGGTGGGCCAGAAAGATCTCAGGATCGCGCCAAACGGTGGCCAGCAGCTCGTCGAAGTCGTCGGGGGTCGGCGGGCCGGTGCGGGCGCGGATGCGCTGCTTGAAGTCGGCGTTGTGCAGCAGCCCGAACTCGCGGTTGTTGATCATCTCGTGGTCCTGGCGCTCGCGCAGGGCCTCGATGGTCAGCCGGAGCTGCTGCTCCACCTGATTCATCGGCTGGTTGTACAGGTCGGCCACCCGGGTGTGCACCCGCAGCACCGTCTGGGCGACGCTGAGCTGGTACTCGCGGGGCTTGGCCTCGTAGTCGGCGAAAGTGCCGGCCAGTTCGTGTTCACCCTCGTGCCCGGCGGCCAGCTCGATGGAGGCCTCGCCGTGCTCGTTTTGGGACTGATTCATTCGGGCGCGGAACTGGTCGACGTGGGCGCGCAGCGCGTCCGACCGGTCGACCATCTCCTCGAGGGCCCGCTGGGGCAGAGTCAGCACGGTGCAGCTGGTGACGGCCTTGGCGGTGAACTGCCACGTGTCGTCGGACTCCACCAGCGTGCGGTCGCCGAAGTAGTCGCCGTCGGCCAGCACGTCGAGCACGGTGGGGGTGCCGTACTTCCCAGGGCCGATCTTGTTGACTTTGCCGTGGGCGATGAGGAAGACCTGGTCGGCCGGCTGGCCGGCCTCGACCAGCACGTCACCGACTTCGAACTCCTGCTGGACGAACTGGTCTGCCAGCGCGGTGAGCAACTCGGTGTCGTCCAGCCCGCGCAGCAGCGGCAGCTCGTTGAGCTCCTGCGGGATGACCGACACGTCGGTGCCGACATTGGTGAACGTCAGCTGCCCGTCACCCACCGCGAAGCTGCGCCGACGGTTGACTCGGTACGTGCCGCCGGTCGCCTCAACCCACGGCAACACTCGCAGCAGCCACCGCGAGGTGATCCCCTGCATCTGCGGGACGGACTTGGTAGTCGTCGCGAGGTTCCGCGCCGCCGCCGTCCCCAGGCTCTGCGTGACCTGCCCGTTCTGCTGGCCGTTCCGCTGCCCGTCCTCCACAGCGGCAGCCGCACCCACCGATTCAGTCACAGCGCATACCACCAATCCCTAGCCGAATCACAAACAAGGACACATCGAGACGTTCACTCAGGACATGGACGTGTTTCGTCGGCCACCTCGAACACGAGTCGATGATTACCCCCATTGGTTGGATTTGGAAACCCCCCGCGGCGCAAAATGCGCGAGCGAAGTCGCCTCAGGTCCAGCCCAACATTTTTAACATTGCGGATTTTAGATGATGTCGGCGCAGCACGGCCATGTTTAAAATAAACAATTCGCTACTTCCGACAAATCTGGCTGAACCAATGGATAACGTGATGAAGCGGGACCAAGCGGGATAACCAAATCTAGAGTTGCCCCGTTGATTCTTCGGTGGCCCCTCGGTTAGCCTGGGCCCATGTTCATGACAGTCATTGTCGTGGTCATCGCGTTGTTTATTGGCCTGTTTGCAAACAGGTTCATTCGTTCTCGATCACGCGGTGACGATGAGGATTCGGGCTACTCGCTCAGCGACCTGATGAGCCCGCTGGAAACTCTTGCGGTGTTGCTCCTCGCCTTCGTACTGGTGGTTGCGGCCGAGTCCTTCGATTCAGCCGAGAGCGCAGCACAGGCCGAGGCGGACGCCGTCGACAACCTCTACGAAGTGGCTTCGTTCGCTCCAGATCCACAGAAGCAGCAACTGCAGGCCAGTATTGTCTGCTACGTTCGAGCGATCAAAGCGTCGGAATGGCCAATAATGACCGGCGGCGATATTTCCCCGGTCGCCGACAGTTGGACAGATGGCTTCACGCGCACCTTCGCGGGGCTGACCGAGAGACCGTACTTCGAACCCTTGGTAGAGGCCGACCAAGAACGCTCCTCTGCTCGTCGCGAGCGCCTGGCTCAGGCTCAGCCCTCGGTGCCAGCCTATGTGTACTGGTTTATGGCGGTGGTGCTGGGCGTGACGATCATTGGATTCGCATTCGCGTTGCCTCGGCGCAACAACGTCTTCCATATAATCACCCTCGGTGTATTGACCTTGCTGTTCGCGGTCTCGCTCACGCTGATTCAGGACATCGACCGGCCGTTTACCGGCACGGTCCACGTCGATTCAGAGGAACTGACAATTACCCAGCAACATATCACCGCACTTTATACGGGGTCCTATAGTCCGGCGAGTCTGCCCTGCGACCAGCAGGGTCGCCCAAAGTAGGCCGATCGGCCCCGGGGGTGGCCGGGGTCCTGCCGGGGTGATCATGCTACATACTCTTGACGCTACGTCATGAGAACTTAGAATTCTGGGTACCGATCGCGGAGGGAGCGATGTCTGCCTCGAGGGATGCGCCGCCGGTGTCGTTCCAGAGGCATCCCGGCCGCTACCGCCACTGGCGGATGGAGCTCGACGGAAACGTCGCGTGGCTGGTGATGGACGTCGACGAACGCGCCGGCCTGCGGCCCGGGTACGAGCTGAAGCTGAACTCCTACGACCTCGGGGTCGACATCGAGCTCTACGACGCCGTCCAGCGGCTGCGGTTCGAGCATCCCGAGGTGGGTGCCGTCGTGATCGCCAGCGGCAAGGAAAAGGTCTTCTGCGCCGGCGCGAACATCCAGATGCTGGC
The DNA here is from genome assembly GCA_009379995.1 of Streptosporangiales bacterium. Taxonomy (GTDB): domain Bacteria; phylum Actinomycetota; class Actinomycetes; order Streptosporangiales; family WHSR01; genus WHSR01. Next base: position 40,915 of record WHSR01000033.1, on the reverse strand, counting down.
CCAGGCGAGCCACCCGTGGAAGGTGAACTTCTGCAAGTTCACCAACGAGACCCGACTGGCCATCGAGGACGCGACCGAACACTCGGGGCAGACCTACATCGCCGCGGTGGGCGGCACCGCGTCGGGCGGCGGGTACGAGCTCGCTCTGGCCTGCGAGCGGATCCTGCTGGTCGACGACCGATCCGCTGCGGTGTCGCTGCCGGAGGTGCCGCTGCTCGGTGTGCTTCCCGGTACGGGGGGCCTGACCCGGCTGACCGACAAGCGCAAGGTCCGCCGCGACCTCGCCGACGTCTTCACCACCAAGGCCGAGGGTGTCCAGGGCAAGACCGCCGTGGACTGGGGCCTGGTCGACGAGGCGGTGCCGCGCAGCGCCTTCGCGGAAGCCGTACGCGACCGGGCCGCCGGCATCGCGGCGGAGTCCCCGCGGACAACCCGGCCACAGGAACGACAGGGCGTCGAACTCACCCCGCTGCGGCCAGAGATCACCGACGACGCCATCAGGTACCGCTACGTCGCCGCGGAGTTCGACCGCACGGCGGGCCTGGCCACGATCGCCGTGCGGGTGCCGCGCGGCGAGGTGCCCGCGAGCATCGACGGTGTCCACGAGCTCGGCGCGGACTTCTGGCCGCTCACGGTGACCCGCGAGCTGGACGACGTCATCCTGTGGCTGCGCACCAACGAGCTGGAGCTCGGCACCTGGGTGATCAAGACCCGCGGAGACGCGGACGACGTCCTCGCGTTCGACCGGCTGCTGGCCGAGCAGGGGGCCGACGACTGGCTGGCCGGCGAGATCCGGCACTACCTCAAGCGCACCCTCAAGCGGCTGGACGTGACCAGCCGAAGCCTGATCGCTCTCGTCGAGCCGGGAAGCTGCTTCGCCGGGCCGCTGCTGGAGCTGGCGCTCGCCTGCGACCGCCAGTACATGCTGGTCGGCCTGCGCGAGGAGGACGAGGACGACGAAGAGGCGAAGCCCGCGCAGCTGGCGCTCACCGAGAGCAACTTCACGGAGTTCCCGATGGCGAGCGGCCTGTCCCGGCTGGCCTCCCGGTTCTACGGGCACCAGGCCTCCCTCGACCGGCTGCGCGAGCAGACCGGCCGGCGCATCGATGCCGAGGAGGCCGAGGAACTCGGCCTGGTGACGCTCGCCCTCGACGACATCGACTGGGACGACGACGTACGGATCGCGCTGGAGGAGCGCGCCTCGCTGAGTCCGGACGCCCTCACCGGCATGGAGGCCAACCTCCGTCTCGTCGGCCCGGAGACGATGGAGAGCAAGATCTTCGGGCGCCTCACCGCCTGGCAGAACTGGATCTTCAACCGCCCGAACGCGTCCGGCCCGGACGGGGCGCTGTGCAGGTTCGGCACCGGGCAGCGGGCGAGCTTCGACCGGAAACGGGTGTGATCGTCGTGGGTACGGCCGACTACACCGAACGCATCCCTAACAACGTCGACCTCGCCGACGACCGGCGGCTCCAGCGGGCACTGGAGTCCTGGCAGCCGAAGTTCCACACGTGGTGGGCCGAGATGGGCCCCGAGCTGCCGACGGAGGACGTCTACCTGCGCACCGCCGTGAACGTGGGCCGGGACGGCTGGGCCCACTTCGACCATGTGGTGGTGAACGAGTACCGGTGGGGGATCTTCCTCGCCGACCGCAAGGACGACCGGAGCATCGCGTTCGGGGAACACAAGGGTGAGCCGGCCTGGCAGAAGGTTCCCGGCGAGTACCGCTCCGACCTGCAGAGGCTCATCGTCGTGCAGGGCGACACCGAGCCCGCCTCGGTCGAGCAGCAGCGCCGCCTCGGCTACACCGCGCCGAGCCTGTACGACCTGCGTAACCTCTTTCAGGTCAACGTGGAGGAGGGCCGGCACCTGTGGGCCATGGTGTACCTGTTGCACGCCTACTTCGGCCGGGAGGGCCGTGAGGAGGCCGAGGCGCTGCTGCAGCGCAACTCCGGCAGCGAGGACTCACCGCGGATCCTGGGCGCGTTCAACGAGGAGACGCCGGACTGGCTGTCCTTCTTCATGTTCACGTACTTCACCGACCGGGACGGCAAGTACCAGCTCGGCACGCTGAAGGAAAGTGGCTTCGACCCGCTGTCGCGGACGTGCGAGTTCATGCTCAAGGAGGAGTCGCACCACATGTTCGTCGGCACCACCGGGATCGACAGGGTGGTGGAACGTACCGCGCAGCTCATGGTCGAGCACGACACCGACGACGCCGGCCCGCACGGCGGCTTCCCGCTGCAGGTGATCCAGAAGTACCTGAACTTCCACTACAGCGTCTCGCTCGACCTGTTCGGCGGCGAGACCTCGACCAACGTGGCGAACTACTACTCCGCCGGGCTCAAGGGCCGTTGGGCGGAGGAACGCCGCAGGGACGATCACCGGCTCACCGACGACGGCGCGTGGGTCGACGCCGTCGACGAGGACGGGCACCTCACCCAGGTCGAGGTGCTGGCACTTACCGCCCTCAACACCGACCTGCGTCGCGAGTACATCGCCGACTGCGAGACCGGGGTGAAGCGGTGGAACCGGATCCTGGAGAGCGCCGGCCTGCCGCACCGGCTCTACCTGCCGCACCGGGCCTTCAACCGGAAGGTCGGCGTCTTCGCGGGCGTCAACGTGGCTCCGGACGGCCAGGTGCTCAGCGAGGAGGAGTGGGAACGCGGCAAGAACGCCTGGCTTCCCACCGACGCCAACAAGGCACACGTCTCGTCGCTGATGCGGCCCGTCTACGAACGGGGCAAGATCGCCAGTTGGCTGGCGCCCCCGCGTAACGGCATCAACGGCAAGCCTTTCGACTACGAATACGTCCACCTCACCTGATCGCGAGCGACGCACGCGAGGCATCGGTGAGCGCCACGCACCCGCGAGAACCCGCCGAGCGGGGCGGAGAAGCGAGCAAGGCGACTGAGGAGGTCAGCATGAAGGACGTGTTCAACAGTAGCTAGGTCTCTGGCCTGCCCGAACCGAAAGGTAAGGGCAGATGACCAGGGAAAACGACTCTCAATGTTCCTCAACGCTACCCGTCTCCGGTCAACGTCGTGTGTACCCGGTGCGTACCCGTGTACCGGCCGAACCCTCACCACGGGAGGAGCTAGAGCAGCACTTGGCAAGGCTGGTCGAGCACCAACAGGAGGTAGCTGAAGCGATCCGGCGAACCAAGGCCGCACTGCGGCGCATCCCGGAAAACGATCCCCACCGGTGGAACCCTCGCGTCATCCGTGGCGGCAAGCTCTAGGAAGCTCTGAGAACCACGGAGACCCCCGGCAAGGCGCCGGGGGTCTCTTCAATGTCGGGGACCGTCTCACGGGCAGCAAACGGCCCCCCTAAGCGTGTCGCCCCCCATGGTGTAGCGCTAGGGCTACCGGTCGAACTGGCCGCGCTTGACAGCCGTCACGAAGGACGCCCAGTCACGCCCGGAGAACGCCAACACCGGGCCGGTACGGTCCTTGGAGTCGCGGACCGCGACGGCACGGTCAACGGCGGCCACCTCCACACAGTGACCACCGTTTGAGCCGCTACGGCGAGACTTGCGCCACACGGCGCCGGTCAGGTCCATTGCTCCATACCCTTCGAAATGAGATCTAGCGATGCCGAGACGGGTAGGGTCTCGTGACCGATCGCTTCCCAAATGTCTGTTATCGCTTGCACGTCCTCTTGACGGTCCGTGACCTGTGCTGCACGTGCAGATTCCAAGTACACCATACCCGGCTCTCCGTCGAGACTGGCGAGCACGAACGCGCCGTTCATCCCGGAATGCACGGCAGCCGACGCCGGAACGATCTGGACTGTGACATGTGGACGCTGGGCCGCTTCGATGAGCGTCTGGAGCTGGTCACGCATGGTCTTGGGACTGCCTACCTGGTAGTGCAGCACGTTCTCATGGAGGATCACCGGAGCTGTGGTGGCTCGTCTCGGTCTAGGATCTTCTGCCGGTCCATGCGTGACGTTACCTGCTCCTCTACGCGCTCGCTGGTCGTGCCTGGATGTAGCTTGAACAGCTCACGCGCGTACTCCTCGGTCTGGAGTAGGCCATCAACTATGAGAGGTTGCCAGCTCCGTAGCATCCGGGCGTGTGGTTCGATCTCTTCGGGCCACACGCGGAACCAGGTAGGGAACGTCTCACCCTTCACCAGTTCCCATAGCCTGACCAACAGCCCCTCGGCGCCTAACGTCTCGTCGGCCCGACGAGCAAAGTCCAAGCGAGGTTTGCGCGTGGCGGTCTCAACGGCGCCGACTAGGCGGTCAGAGTAGTTGATCCGCTGGCCTAGTTGCTCCTGCGTCAGGTCCGCTCTCTCTCGGAGTCGGCGCAGCTCTGCGCCGAACAGCGCGAGTGGCGAGGTCGAAGGGTCGAGATTCTTAGGAGGCATCGCACACGTCCCTACACGCGAAGCGCAGCACCGCACGCTTACCCGACATCACGGCTTTTCCTCTTCCCGACGATAGACCTACCGGTGCACCCTGGAAAGCGTGAACGGCGTAATAGATCCATGGGCCGAAGCGGACCGGGTTACACATCGCCTCCGGGAATTGCTCACACGCTGGCGGGGCGTGTCAGACGATCGGGTGTCGTGGGCTTACGGCGGCAATGCCGGAGAACAGAGCACCGAGCGGATAATGGTAGTTCTGTCCGTGCGGGATGCCGACGCGCTGGCGGACCTCATCGAACGTCGTACCTAGGGTTTCCCGGTCGGGGAGATGTCCTGTTGGGCGGTCGGCGTACTCCTCGGCTGGGTTAGTCGTCGCGGCCTCGAGACTCGGTAATGCTCCCATCCCCCTTGGGGGAGCATTGGGGGGACTTCTCGGGGTCGCGACTCATGCAACAACCATCGAAGAATCGGGAGGATAGATGGGCGAGAAGGTCATGCCGTTGCTTATGGTCACGACGGAGGCCATGTCCACGGCCGAAGGTGAACCGTTGCCCATCGACGGGCATTTCATCCAGTTCGGACACGTCACAGAGTCGCAGCGCGACAGGCTTGCCGAGATCCTGTCAAAGTACAGCTCGGCTCACCACATGAGACTACGCGTGATACCCGAGCTTCCAAAGGCCGGTATCGAGATGTAGACCAACCGAACGCAAAGGAGAGGGTCCCGAAGAGGGTTCGAACACGCTCCCCTTCGGGGCCTCCCTCTTGACATGCGGCTACGTCATGTCACCGTAACGCTGGGAGGCAGAGATGGCGCAGTGCTCAACTTGCAACGGCCAGGGCGGATGGTGGGAGACTGGCAACAGCAAGCGAGATAACCCACCGAAGCGTTGCATCAAGTGCCAGGATTGCGGCGGGAGCGGCAACAAGTGACGGACGAAGCATGGGAAGGCCCTCCCTGCGAGAAGTGCAAGGGCAGAGGAGAGATCGTTTTTGCGCGCGGCAACTACTGGTCAAGTGTCCGATGCGAGGACTGCCAAGGTACGGGTCTTGCGGACACACCCCCGCCCGGTCCGTTGTACGAGGAGCGGGAGTATGACCCGGACAGGGATGGCCCTCTGCCTCCGGTAGGGGACCATCCCGCCGTGCGTAGCGCCGGTGTCTGCGGAACATGCCTAGGGCAAGGTGTAGTCATTTCCAAGAGCCTTGTTGAGCTACCCTGCCCGGTTTGCTCACAGAAGCAGGGTGGTTCGGAACTGCACGAAATGGGCGAGTAGCGCCTGAGCTCGAATCTGACGGCCTAGATGTGCCGGGGCAGGTAAAGGTACCCGAGGATGCGCACGCCGGGATGAAACCGCGAACACAACCCCGTCTAGGGGCATTCCTGGGCCAGTGACGCGCAAGTCTCACACAACGGCCTGACTCTGCTAAAGCCCACCTGTCGCCCCCATGCTTGCTGCGCCGCGCACGGATGGCACCATCCGGCATGTACGTACTTGTTCTTGGTCGCGTCCCACCTTCGCGCCTGCCTCAAAGTCTCCGGGCGCCTATGGTTGGTTCTCATGGACTCTGGCCGTTGGATGCTTGGGGGCTGTCTCACGAGAATGCCCCTGTGCGACCCTCAGGCAGGGATGACCCCTAGTCGAGCCACCGGGCTTCATCAGCTCCGTCACTGGTGGGTCAGCACCTTGATCGACGGTGGGGCCACCATCAAGGAAGTGCAGACCTACGCCGGTCACTCCTCCAGCCGGATCACACTGGACATATACGGGGATCTGTTCGAGCGTAGTGGTGACCGAGTACGGAAGATCATCACCTCCGCGTTCGGCAACGATGCGTACCCGTTGCGTACCGTACAAGATCAATAGGTGTTGTATTCGCAGGTCAGGGGCCTAGCCGATGGAAAAGGACGTGTTCAACGCCAGCACGTACCTGGTGGACCGACGAGTCGAGGCCGGCGAGGGCGATCGGGTGGCGCTGGCCGGCCCCCGGGGGACCCATACCTACGCCGAGCTCCTCGACCTGGTGGGGCGCGTCGCGGCCGGGCTGCGGGAGCTGGGGGTACGCCCCGAGGAGCGGGTCATGATCTTCATGGTGGACGGCCCCCGGATGCTGGCCACCATCCTGGGCGCCATGCGGATGGGCGCCGTTCCGGTACCCGTCTCCACCATGCTGCCCGCCGACGACCTCGCCGAGCTGTTGGCCGATTCCCGCGCCCACGTACTGGTCGCGAGCGAGGAGTTCGCCGCGACCGTCGAGGGGGCCCTGTCCGACGGCGCATCGCCCGACGTGTCCGACCTCGTGGCCCTCGTCGTCGACGGCGAGGCGTCGGTGGCCGCACCGGCGCCGGTGGAGAGCTATTCCTTCGACCAGGTTCTCGGCACCAACCCGCCGAGGTGGGAGGCACGCACCGCACCGTACCCCACCGGACCCGACTCCCCGGCGCTCTGGCTGTACACGTCGGGAACCACCGGCAGACCCAAGGCGGCGATGCACCGCCACGCCAACATCCGGCACGTCGCGGAGACCTACGGCCACCAAGTGCTGGGGATCGGGCCGGACGACCGGTGCCTGTCCGTGGCGAAGCTGTTCTTCGCCTACGGCATCGGCAACTCCTGCTTCTTCCCGCTTTCGGTCGGCGCCTCCGCCGTCCTCGACCCGAACCGGCCGACCCCGGAGTCGGTGGCCGAGCGGCTGGTCGCGGAGCGCCCCACCCTCTTCTTCGGTGTGCCGACGTTCTACGCGGCGCTCCTCGGCTCGCAGATACCGGACGACGCGTTCGGCTCGGTGCGTCGGGCGGTCTCGGCGGGTGAGCCGCTGCCCGCCCGGGTGTACGGGCGGTTCCTGGACCGTTTCGGCGTGGAGATCCTCGACGGCATCGGGTCGACGGAGGCGCTGCACATCTTCCTGTCCAACCGTGCGGGCGAGGTTCGGCCGGGCACCACGGGCATCGCCGTACCCGGCTACGACCTGAAGATCCTCGACGACGCCGGGGGGCCTGTGGAGCGGGGGAAGCCGGGCAGCCTCTACGTACGTGGACCCTCCCTCGCCCTCGGGTACTGGTGCCGCACGGACACCACCCGCCGGGTGTTCCAGGGGGAGTGGCTGTACACCGGCGACACCTACATGGAGGACGAGGACGGCTACTACAGCTGCATGGGGCGTACCGACGACATGATCAAGGCCGGCGGCATCTGGGTCGCGCCCTCCGACGTGGAGAACCGGCTGATCGAACACCCGGAGGTGCGTCAGGCGGTGGTGGTGGCCGTGCCCGACGCCGACGGCATCGACAAGCCGGTCGCCTGCGTCGTCGTCGAGCCGGGGGCTCGGGTCGGCGCCGACGAGCTTGTCGCGTTCTGCCGGGAGAAGCTGGCCTCGTTCAAGCGGCCGCGCCAGGTGCTCTTCGTCGACTCCGTACCGACGACGGCCACCGGGAAGGTCCAACGCTTCGCGCTGCGGGAGTGGGCGCGGGCGCAGGCGACGGCGGGCGCCGCCACCTCACCCCGGGTGGGTGAGCAGCTAGCTGGCCGCTAGCTCTCTCCAGCGTCGCCGCGCGCCCTCATCCCAGGCGGCGTGCTTGTCGTGGAAGAGCGCCGCGGCCCGCCGACCGCTCCAGTGTGCGGGCAGGAGCTTCTGCGGGAGCTGCGGGTCGAGGAAGGGGAAGCGACGCCACTCGTGCACCAGCCGCGTCTGTGCGAGCAGCACCGAATCTCCCTGCGCCGGCCGCATGCCGGTGAACTCGTCGATGAAGCGCTCGTACCGCGCCTCGATCCCCGCGATGTCCCAGGCCCTGTCGACCATCGTCTGCTCGTTTCCGATGCCGCCGAACGGGCCGGTGAACGACATGGCCTGCTCGTGCAGACCGAGGTCCTCGATGATGCCGTCGGCCTCGGCGCGGCGGCCCGGATGGGGTGAGATCCACATGCCGGGCTCGGGGGAACCGAAACCCGCCCAGCTCAGCCGGGTACGCAGCCGGTGGCGGAGCTTCCGCTTGGCCTCCGGCACCGACACGTACAGCACCAGCCAGCTACCGTCCCAACCGGGGGTGGACGTACCGAAGGAGTAGATCCGTTCCGCTCCGTCCGTTAGCAGCCGCCTGCCCGGAGCGGTCAGCGACCAGCGCACGCTGCGCCCCACGCGCTCGGACTCCAGCCAGCCCTCGGCCGCCGTACGCGACAGGGCCTGGCGGGCGGACTTCTCCTCCACGCCGAGCCTGCCCAGCATCGCGACGATGGCCGCCGTCCATGCCGGCTCGTCCTGCCTGAGTACGAACTCACCGAGAACCGTCAGCAGGAGCGAGCGGGCGCTCGTCTCACCGACTATGTCGCGTCGGCTGAACGCAGGGCGGGCCCGGTGAGCGTTTCCGCTCGAGCGGGAGTCGTAGCCCTGGGTCATGGTCGCTCCACACCCTACCGGCGGGTTCGATCGCCATCGCGTAGCGCACCGGCGATGTGTTCTGTTTTCGGACGCGCTGCCTCCTTCATCCACCCATACCTTCGCGTGCAGGCGTGCACCAAGCGAAGGAGTCAGACATGAAGTTCCAGCTCTTCGTCCTACCAACCATCCCCGGGTCACTCGAGGACCGCGAGCGGCTACGTCCGATCGGCCGGAACCGCGAGCGCTATCAGGCGATGCTCGAGGAGGTCCGCCAACTGGCGGTCATTGCTGACGAGGCCGGCTTCGACTGCTTCTCCACCACCGACCACCACTTCCACTCGGAGGGGTACGAGGCCTCGGTGGCGCCGTTGATCCTCTACGCCGACCTCGCGGCCCGCACGAAGCGCATCAGCTTCGCGCCCCTGGCGATCGTGCTGCCGGCGAACAACCCGATCCGGGTCGCCGAGGAGATGGCGGTCCTCGACCACCTCACCAAGGGCCGGGTGCACGCCGGGTTCGCGCGCGGCTACCAGCAGCGCTGGGTCAACGTACTGGGGCAGAACGTCCCCGTCGAAGCGGCGCCCATGGACGGCAGCGACGTCGACAAGCACAACCGCCGGGTGCACGAGGAATGCGTCGACATCATCTACAAGGCCTGGAAGAGCGAGCTGCTGCAGTACGACGGCGAGTTCTACCAGGTGCCGTACCCGTATGAGGGAGGCGTCCACGGCTGGCCGGCGGCCGACTGGACGCGCAAGTACGGCGCGCCCGGCGAGATCGACGACGACGGCGTCATCCGCGGGGTCTCGGTCATCCCGGCCCCGTACCAGGAACCGTACCCCGGGGCGTTCCAGCCGTTCTCGGTCAGCGAATCCACCATCCGTCACACCGCGAAGGTCGGGGTCACACCGATCATCCTCATCGCCCACCCGCCGGAGTTCCGCCGGCTGTGCGAGCTTTACCAGGACGTCGCCGCCGAGAACGGGCGGAACCTCGGACTCGGCCAGGGCGTCGGCGCGTTCCGCGGGGTCGCCTTCGGCGACACCGAGCAGGAGGCCGTCGACCTGCTGGAACGGACAAACTACTTCGGGTTCCAGGTCTACTTCTCCGGCTTCGGCTTCTGGGAGGCGTTCCGGCTTCCCGGCGACGAGAAGAAGTACCCGAAGGACCCCTACACCCCGCTTCCGCCGGAGGAGTGGACGCTGGACAGGTTCCGCAAGACCAAGTACGGCATCGCCGGAACCGTCGACCAGGTGAAGCGTGAGATCGAGGCGCTGGCCGGTATCCACGGCGGAGACGGTGAGCTCGAGTGGTTCTCCTGGTTCTTCGACCAGGGCCTGATGCCGCTCGACGAGGCCAAGCGCCAGATCGAGCTGTTCGCCGAGCACATCATCCCAGAGTTTCGCTGAGTCGCCGCCCTTACGCAGCCGACACGGGGGAGGAGTGCGTCCGCCCGCACTCCTCCCCCACCCCTTCTGGGATCGGAGGCTCCCCGTGCGGATTCGCCACGTCTACCTGACCGACCGCGACCCCCAGGGGCTTGCCGAGTTCTACGAACGCGCGCTCGGACTACCCGTCCGCTTCGCCGACCCGGGCCGCTGGGTGGAATTCAACCTCGACGGCGCCCGCCTCTGCGTCGCCGGCCCCGACGAGTCGACAGTGCAGCCCGGCGCCGGGGTCGTGGCCGTGTTCGAGGTCGACGACGTCGACGCCTGGAGCGAACGGGTCGCGGCGGCCGGCGGCACCGTCGGCGGGACCCGCGACATGGGCGGCCACGGACGCGTCCGCACCATCACCGACCCGGCCGGCAACGTCTTCCAACTCTTCGACCGACCCAAGTAGCGCCCCCTTGGAGGGGATTATGCTTCGACGAGGCGGCGGAAACCGCGGTTGTAGTAGATCATCGGGCGGCCGTCGCGTACTACGCAGTCATGTACCCGGCCGATGAGAATCGTGTGGTCGCCGCCCGGGATCGTCTGCCGCAGGTCACACTCGACGGAGCACAGCGCGTCCGGCAACGTGGGCAGGCCGGAAGCGGAGAGGGTGAACTCCTGGCCGGAGAACTTCTCGGCCCCCTTTGTGGCGAACCGGAGTGCGAGCTCTTCGTGTTCGGCGCGCAGCACGTTGATCATGAACCGCTTGGCCCGCGTGAAGGCGTCGTGGCAGTCGGCGTCGCGGTCGAGGCAGACCAGGATGAGCGGCGGGTCTAGGGACAACGAGCTGAAGGCGCTCGCGGTGAATCCCCAGGGACGACGATCGTGGCGATCCACCGTGGTAACGATCGTCACCCCAGCCGCCCAACGGCACAGTGCGTCGCGGAAAGTGTCCCTCTCGACGGGGGCGGACGCTGCGGCACCGCGGAAGGGGCTCATGGGTCACCTCCTGGTCGGGTGGCTGGTGGCGCCGGACGGTGGGTCAGATCTCGATGCCTTCGAGCCGGAGGGCGCGGGCGCGGCCGCCGCAGTGCAGCCTCGTGGGCTGCGGGTGCAGCGGCGCGCGGCCAACGACGGTTACGCCGTAGGTCTCCAGCTCACGCCACGGCTCGCGGGTCGCCGCGAGAACGCGAACCCTGCTCACGCCGAGGTCGGTGAGAATGTGCGACGCGGCGGCGGTCCAGCGCGGATCGCTCGGCTCCGCCGCCTGGCACCCGAGCAGTCCGTTGGGGGCGCCGCGGCGCAGGTAGATCAGGACTCCGGAGCCGCGATCTGTGATCTTGCTCAGGGCCGCGCGCAGGCGCGAGCCGCAGGCGCAGCGGCCGCCGGCGAGCATGTCCGACAGCAGACATTCGTGGTGTACACGTACCAGGGTCGGTTGGGCGGTCACCGGCGAGCCGTGGACGAGAGCGACGTGCGCCGCGTCCTCCCACTGGCTCTGGTAGCAGTAGGCGGTGAACGCACCGTCGCCCAACGGCATCCAGCACTCCCCGACGCGTTGGACCACCGATTCCCGGCTCAGCCGGTAGCGGATCAGCGCGGCAACGGAGATCAGCGGGATGCCGTGACGCCGGGCGAAACGTCGCAGGTCGTCGCGCCGCGCCATGGTTCCGTCGTCGTTCACGATCTCCGCGAGCACGCCGGCGGGACGCAGGCCGGCGAGCCGGGCCAGGTCCACCGCCGCCTCGGTGTGGCCCGGGCGGCGCAGTACCCCGCCCTCCCGGTAGCGCAGCGGGAACACGTGGCCCGGTCGTACCAGGTCCGTCGGATGGGTAGCGGGGTCCGCGAGCGCCCGTGCGGTGGCGGCGCGCTCGGCGGCCGAGATCCCCGTGGTGGCCGCGGGCGCGTAGTCGGCGGTGACGGTGAACGCCGTGCAGAAAAGGTCCTCGTTGCTGGGGACCATGAGGGGAAGTCGAAGCTCCCGAAGCCGGCCCGGTTCGAGCGCCACACAGATGACACCGCTGGTGTACCGGACCATGAAGCCCATCTGGTCCGCCGTCACCTGCTCGGCCGCGACGATCAGGTCTCCCTCGTTCTCCCGGCCCTCGTCATCGACCACGATCACGAAGCCACCCGCGGCGATCGCGGCTACGGCCTCCTCGACCGTCGACAACGCCTCCTCGGCGTGCCCCTCGACCGCTGGACTCACCCGTGGTCGGATCAACGCTTCCATCGCCCCTGCCGTTTCTTTTCCAGGTCCACTCCTGGTTTGGACGATGGCATCGGGAGGGGTCCGACTGGCGTCCTAGATCAGGACACCTGGGCATCCCTTGGGAGGGTCAGGGGTTGATCACCACCTTGATCGTTTCGCGCCGGTCGATGCGCCGGTACGCGGCGGGAACCTCGTCGAGACCGATCCGTTCGCTGATGATCCGTTCGGGTTGCAGCCGACCCGCCTGGATCAGCTGAGTCAGCGTGTCGCGGTAGCGGATCGTCTGGCCGGTCACAGAGGTGACCGAGAGGCTGCGCAGCCATGTCCGCCCGGCGGACTCCGGGAACGGCTCGTCGACCAGCACACCGACGAGCGCGATGCGGCCACCCGTCTCGGCCAACCGCCACGCCGTGGCCAGCGCCGAGGAGTTGCCCACCGCCTCGATCACCACGCTCGCCCGCTCGCCGCGGTTCATGCTGCGCAGCTGTTCCAGCGGATCGTGCTCGCTCGCGTTGATGGGTATCCCGCCGAGCTCGGCGGCCCGCTGCAGCCGGGCGGCCACCAGATCGACGACGTACACCTCGGCGGGGCCGAACAGGTACGCGCACTCGACGGTGAGCAGGCCGACCGGCCCGGCACCCACCACGACGACGCTGTCGCCGTGTCCGATGGACGCGGCGTGGCAGCCGGAGTAGGCGGTGGCCAGGATGTCGCCGACGAAGAGCATCTGCTCGTCCGCCATGCCCTCGGGAACCGGGTAGAGAGTCATGTCGGCCATCGGCACCCGCACGTACTCGGCCTGGCCGCCCTCTAGCTCGCCGAACATCCGGCCGTAACCGAACAGCCCGAACTGCGGACAGCCGGCGTGGTTGCCAGCGATGCAGGGGGCACACCGTCCACAGGCGGTCATCATCGACGCGACGCATCGCTGCCCCGTGTCGATGCGGCGCACGCCGGGCCCGACCTCCTCGACGACGCCGACGAACTCGTGCCCGACGATCGTTCCGGGGCGCACCTTCGGGATCTTGCCGTGGTAGAGGTGTAGGTCCGACCCGCAGATGGCGGCGGTGGTGACCCGCAGAATCGCGTCGTCGGGGTGGGCGATCGTCGGCTCCGGAGCCTCCTCGAACCGTACGTCGCCCTCCCCGTACCAACGGATCGCTTTCATCGCCTCTCCTCCCTGCGGGCGGCCGGGTCCGCGTAGCGGGCGCGAAGGGCCTTCTTGTCGAACTTGCCGGTCCCGGTTTTGGGGACCTCGTGGAGGAAGACGTACTCGGTCGGCACCCACCACTTGGCGAACCGCGCCGACAGGTACTCCATCAGTTCCGCCCGGTCCACGTCGCCGCGCGGCGTGATGCAGGCGAGCGGCCGCTCCATCCAGGTCTCGTCGGGGATACCGATCACCGCCGCCTCGGCCACCTTGGGGTGGGCCATCAGGGAGTTTTCCAGCTCCACGGAGGAGATCCATTCTCCCCCGCTCTTGACGAGGTCCTTGACCCGATCCACAAGGTGGACGTAGCCGTCCGGGTCGATCACTCCGACGTCACCGGTCCGGAACCAGCCGTCCACAAAGCTCTTGGCGGTACGGGGATCGTTGTAGTAGGCGCGCGCGGTCCACGGCGCGCGCACGGCGTACTCCCCGACGCTCTTGCCGTCCCAGGGGAGATCCTCACCCCGCTCGCCGACCAGCCGGATCTCCGCGAGGGGCAGCGGGATCCCCTGCTTGACACGGACCCGGTACCGCTCTTCCTCGCTCGCCCCGGCGTACTTGCTCCTGAGCGCGGTGTAGGTGAGCAGCGGCGAGGCCTCCGTCATCCCCCAGCCCTGCGGGATGACCGTGTCGCTGTACGTCTTCCACCACTCCATGAGCCCCCGTGGCGGCGCCTGGCCGCCCAGCCACAGCACATCGAGGGAGCTGAGGTCGTACGCCCGCTCGGCGCCTTCCACCGCGTCGCGCATCAGCACGCCGACGGTTACCGCACCGACGGCGTGCGTTGCCCGCTGGTCCTCGATCACCTCGAGGTACGTCCGCGGCTCGGGGTGCACACCCGGAAGGATGAGCGTGGATCCCTGCATGGCTGCCGCGAACGGCAACCCCCAGGCGTTGGCGTGGAACATCGGGGTGATGAGGAACAGCCGCATCGCCTCTCCCACCCCGAAGGAGTCCTGCAGGCTCAGCCCGAGTGTGTGCAGGACGGTGCTGCGGTGGGTGTACAGGACTCCCTTGGGGTCACCGGTGGTGCCGGAGGTGTAGCACATCCCCGAGGCGGCGTCCTCGCCGAACTCCGGGAACTCCCAGTCGCTCGGCCGGTCCGCGAGCAGCTCCTCGTAGGCGTATACCGGCCGCAGCGACGTACCCGGCGGGACGGTCTCGCCGAGGACCACGAAGGCCTCGACGGTTTCGAGGCGGTCGGCGAGCTCCTCGACGAGTGGCAGCTGATCCGGGTCGACGAGGAGCACCCGGTCGCCGGCGTGGTTGACGATGAACGCGATCTGTTCCGGGAACAGACGAAGGTTGATCGTGTGCAGCACGCCGCCCATGCAGGGCACCCCGAAATAGGCCTCGAAGTGGCGATGGTGGTTCCAGGCGAGCGTGCCGACCCGGTCGCCCGGCCGCACGCCGAGGCCCTCCAGAGCCTTGGCGAGCTGCCGCGTCCGGCGGCCGTAGTCGGCGTAGGTGTAGCTGTGGTAGCCGCCGGGCAGCCGCGTGATGATCTCCTTGTCGCCGAACACGTTTTCCGCCCGCCACAGCAGCCGCTTGAGCAGGAGCGGCCGGTCCATCATCAGTCCGTCCACGTCGCCATCGTGAAGGCGACCGGTGTCGCGTGGGTGTTGCGGAACGCGACACACGACCTCTAGAAGAGGAGCCGTGTCTGGTCGATGCCGAGTGCCCGGAGCTTGCGGTAGAGAGTAGAGCGCGCCAGCCCCAGATGACGTGCAGCCTCCTTCTTGTTTCCTCCGGTTTCCCGCAGGGCGCCGAGGATCGCGTGCAGCTCGGACTGCTCGAACCGGGTGAGGGAGCGCCGCGGCAGGCGGGCCCGTACGTCTTGCGGCAGGTCGTCCAGCTCGATGACGGCACCGGGGACCGTCGCGGCGAGCTGCTGCGCGAGCGTCTCCAGCTCGCGGGCGTTCCCCGACCAGTTCAGCCGGCCGAGCGCCTGTACGGCCTCCGGCGAGAAGCGCATGGTGGGCCGGGGCGCGTGCCGTTCGAGGAAATGCTGGGCGAGCGGCCGGATGTCCTCCAGCCGCTCGCGCAACGGCGGCAGTTCGATACGGGCGAGCCCGGCATGTTGGGCGAGGAGGTCGTACCTGTGTTCCGTCTCCGGCTGATCCGGCGTCTCCACCGCGGTGGCGACGACGAACGGGCGGCGGTCCGCCGGAGTGCCGGCCAGCAGACCGGCGAGGGCCTCGACGACCGCCGCCGGCAGAAGCTCCACATGGGTAACGATCAGGGTCCCTCGCGGCTGCGCCAACCGCCGGCGCACCCGGCCCAGCCAGCGGGCGTTATCTTCGCCCGCCGACATGGCGCCCTCGATGACCGTCGGTTCGCCGGGATCGCCGAAGTCGGCGTGCAGGCCCTTCGCGAGGGCCAGCTTACCCACCCCCCGCTCGCCGAGGAGCAGGAGCGGCAGGCCCCGGCTCGCGTACCACGACGCCAGGCCGCACAGCCGGATCCAGGAGGCGCTCTCGCCGACGAGGCCACCCACCGCGCGGCGGAGCGGCGCGCCCGCCACCTCCTGCGACCGGCTCCGCTCGGCGGCGGTGGGACGGCGAGGCAGGTCGATCTCCACGAGCGCCCCGACCACCTCGTCGCCCTCGCGCATCGGATGGAAGGCGGTATTCACCTCCAGGTCGCCCAGAGTCAGCGTCAACGCCTTGTCCCGACCGGCCTTGATCGCGTGGACCGCGTACTCCCACAGGGCGGTCTGGTCGGTCTGGTTGAGGATTCGAGCGGCGAGCGCGTTGGAAAGCAAGACCTGATCGTTGAGCGCCACGATCCCGGAACGAGCCCCCTTGGACGCCCGGAGAAACGCCCTGAGCAGCGCCTGCTCCCGGCGGGTGCACTGGAGGAACAACCTTTCCTCGATCTCCGCCGCCGCCTCCACGGCGATCGGCAGAAGGCGCTCGTTGGTGTCCAGGAACCGGCAGGTGACGTCGATGACGCCCTCGAGGTGACCGGTCAGCGGATGGAAGATGGGCACACCCGCGCAGGTGAACTGCTCCAGCGGCCCGCAGAAATGCTCGGGCCCGGTGATCTGCACCGGTCGGCGCTCCTCGACGGCGGTTCCGAGGCCGTTCGTGCCGGTGTACTCCTCCAGGTAATAGAAGCCGCGCTCGGCGTTGACGCTGTCGAGACGACGCCGAAGATCGAACTCGGCGACGTCGCGTCGCAGGATCCGCGCTCCACCGTCGGTGAGCAATACGCTCGTAGGGGTCCCGTGCAGCCGTTCGATGAGGCAGTCGATCACAGGCTGGCTGGCCCGCAACAACCGAGATTCCTCGTCGAGGTCGGGATCGTAGCGGGGCGAGAGCCGCTCGGGGTCGGCCCCGAAGAGTTGTGACCGGCGCCAAGAGGTCAGGATCTCCGGACGGACCTCACCGTCCCGTGCCTCGCTGGGCGTGGCCTCGTCGGTGATGAAAGCAGTCCCGCGCCGACCGGACCATGTACTTCTGCTCGAACGCGCGGAGCCGGTCCTTCGCGTAGGGTTGCATGAACACCTCCCCCCGGCGCGTCGATTTGCTGGCCATCATGACCCATGCTCCGCGCCCCAGTATGTAGCAACTTGCGACACGCGTCCTTGTTCGCGCCGCCAAAGAACCCCCGCTAAGGGAGTGATTCCGCACTGACGGCCCCGTGGTTCGAATTGGGACAACCCCTCCGGTCCGCCGTTCGGACACTCGGCTGTTAAGGGGCGGACGCGTCGACCGCCCGAACGTCGAGCGAACGGAGGCGCCATGGGAGTCAAGCTACGAGGCGTCAACCTCGGCTACATGATCATGGATATGGAGCTGATGGTCGCCCCGCACCCCAACTACATCCTGCACAGCCAGCGCAAGGAGGCGAGCAAGCAGCTGTACCAGTGCCCCTCGCTCGCCTACATCATCGAGCATCCGGACGGGAGGGTGCTGGTCGACACCGGCCTTTCCACCAACTTCGCCGCGGAATGGCAGGCGGACTGGCAGTTCCTCATCGACCTGAGCGAGATCACCCCGGAGAAATTGCTGGAATCCCGGCTGAAGGCGCTCGGCTACGGGCCGGAGGACTTCAACTACGTCATCCAGACCCATCTGCACACCGACCACGCGGGCGGGTTGCGGCTCTTCGAGCACGCCGACGTCGACGTCCTCATTCACGAGGACGAGTACCGCTGGGTCACCCGCAACATCGACTCGACGGGTGACTTCTTCGTCCGCGAGGACTGGAACCACCTCGGGACGAAGCGCCCCACCCTCGTCTGCGGGGACGAAGAGGTGATGAAGGGCGTGCGAATGCTCAGCCTGCCCGGCCACACGCCGGGGACGATGGGGGTATTGCTCCACCTCAACACCACCGGATGGGTACTGATGACCGGCGACTCCCTCTACACCCACGAAAGCTACGGGCCGCCGGCCACCGGCACCCCGATCGTGCACGACCGGGAGCAGTGGGCCACGTCGGTGGAGAAGATACGCCGGATGGCCACTGCGAGGGACGCGTTCGTGCTACCCGGCCACGACGAGACCGGGATCCAGCACAAGGACGGCCAGACAGAGTTCAAGGAGATTCAGCTCGCGCCGTTCCAGCCGGGCTACGTGTACGAGTAATCGCAGAGGACGGGAGCTGAATATGGCCACGTTCGTGGCGCTGTGGAACCAACCGGACGACACGGCCGGCTTCGAAAAAGGCTACGAGAGACATCTGGAATTGGCCGCGAAGATGCCGGGCCTCCGGAGGATGCAGGCCGCGCGGCCCCTCGACGGCGCGTTCTATCGAATCGCATTGCTGGAGTTCGACAGCGCGGCCGCAATGGAGGACGCGTTCGCCTCCCCGGCCGGGGAAAAGGTGCTCGAAGACTCCGCCTCGTTGCAGGAGCGCTACAACACCTCGGTCGAGCGACTGATCGTCGACCGGATGGAGGAAGTGAAGCCGTCCGTATAAGAGACCCGGAGCGAACGGGCGACGCCGAGGAGCGACCGGAAGCGGAACGGTTGCCCCTCGGCGTCCGCCGTTTCCGCATGGTTGGACATCGTTCAGGGGCCGTTGGGTTCGTCGCTGATCGGGCCGGTCGGGGCGAGTGGCGGCAGTGCCTGGAGGCGTTGACGGAGGTCGCGTGCTTGGGGACCCGGCGTCGCCGATGGCGAACAGTTCACAGAGGTGCGGATCGTGCCTCGGAGAACCTCACCCGGAACATTCGCGGCCACAGCTTCCCGGTGATCAGGAAGGTGTCGGTGCGCGGAACGGCGGCGATGCCGTTGAGGACGTCGGCGCCCGCCCGTTCGGACTCGGACAGCAGCCCGGAAGCGTCGACGACCGCCTCAACGGTTCCGGTGCCGGGGTCGATGCGCACGATCTTGTCGGTCATCCAGATGTTGGCCCACACCTTGCCGCCGGCGCATTCCAGCTCGTTGATCTGCGTCAGCGGTTCGCCCTCTTGGGTGACGGCCACCGACCCGAGCCGGTCGAACGTCTCCGGGTCGCGGAAGGTCAGCTGGGAGGTGCCGTCGCTCATCACCAGCCTGTGACGCGCCGGGTCGTGGCACAGCCCCCACCCCTCGCCGGTGTACTCGGCCCGATCGGTCTCGGCGAGCGTGCGCCGGTCACGGAGGAAGGCGAACTCCTCCTGGAAGGTCAGCTGCCAAATCCGGTTGCCGACGACGGTGATGCCCTCACCGAAGACGGCATCCGGCAGCGCGACCCGGTCACGTACCTCGCCGGTCCGCACCTCGACGGTGCGCAGATCGGATTCCCCGTACCGCCCGGTCCCCTCGTAGAGCACCCCGTCGTGGAGCTCCAGTCCCTGGGTGAACGCCTCCGTGTCATGGGGGTAGCTGGCCAGGACCTCTACCCGCAGGTGTTCCACGGCCGATGTGGCCTGCGCCGCGGGCGTCGAGCTCGTCGGAGCGGCAGCAAGCAGCCCGGCGATCGCTGCCCACCGCCACAACACGCGGTGCACCTCCAGCAAGCGTCTCCGGTCCCGGCATCTGGCCAGGCAGCGTATTACTTCGCGGGGCCCGGCGCACCCGTGGCCTGTGCCTCCGCCAGGAGATCCTGCGCGCGGGCCAACAACTCCTGTGCGTCGGCGAGGTCTTCCGTGGTAGGCGCGTCGTCCTGGGTCAGCCGCGGTCGCCAGTAGCCGGTGAAGTCGATCGACCGCTTGTCGATGCCACGATCATTGACGAGGTGCCGGCGCAGCGCCCGCACCGCGCCCGCCTCGCCGGCGAGCCACGCGAACACCGAGCCCGGCGGGAACTCGGCGTCGCGCACGGCTTCGACCAGCACGTCGCTGTGCCCGGCCGGGACCTCCCCACGGTGCAGCCAGTGCACGGTCACCTCGCCGCGGGTGTCCAACTCCTGCTCCTCGGCCGCGTCCCTGACCTCGACGTAGGCGGCCGCGCGGGCGCCCTCGGGCAGCCACTCGAGCAGCGTGCCGATGGCCGGCAGCGCCGTCTCGTCCCCGGCCAGCAGGAACCAGTCGGCGGCCGCGATGGACGTACCGATGGGGACGGGCCGGGAGTAGTCCGACGACGGGCCGAACATGCCGAGCGTGTCGCCGGGCTTGGCCAACCGAGCCCACCGGGTCGCCGGGCCAGCGTCGTTGTGCAGCACGAAGTCGATGTCGATCATGCTGCCCCGCGGGTGGTGTGCGCGGACCGTGTAGCTGCGCATCCATGGCCGTTCGTGCTCGGGGATCGCGTTGTACGCCTCGTACCACCTCATCGTGTCGCCGTACGCGTCCGGTTTCGGAAGCCGGGGGACCGTCTGGCCCGGCTTCGGGAAGTACAGCTTCACCTGCTGATCGGGGCCGTCGCAGGTGAAGTCGGCGAGGTCGTCTCCGCAGAAGGTGACGCGTGCCATGTGCGGCGTGATTCGCTGGACATCGGCGACCCGGATGAACCGGACCGGCAGGCGCTCCATCGAAAACCTCCAGGAGATAGTCGCAAGGAAATCCTCATTGGCCGGCGGGCCTGTCAGCTTCAATTATTTCATTAAAATGCATATTGAGAGTTTCGCCGAAGCTCTACTGCTATCGGCCTACTCGGCGGCCCCCAAAAGTCTCAAATCGCGGTAAAGGCGATACGCGGTCGAGCCGCGACCCGACCTCGATGCGTTTCTCTTCGGTGGTCCCGAGTCCGACTCGGCCATCACCACGCGCGTCCATACAGGTCCACCCGATGCCGCCTGGCCTGGCTTCGCCCACGCCCTCCTCTACATCGCCAAGCTGGCTGACGAGTAGATCACGGACAGATGAATCCGCCGCCCTGCGGCGCCGGGAAGCACCCCGTCGCCTCCGGAACGATGTGCTGCGGCAGCCACAGCGCGACGTCCGGCACGAGCACGAGGACCGAGATGACCGCGAAGAAGATCAGGTAGATCGGCAGCGACGTCAGCAGCGCCCGGGAGAAGGGCACGCCGGCGAAGGCGGAGGCCATCAGCAGCGACAGCCCGTACGGCGGGGTGATGAGGCCGAACGCGAGCGTCACCACGGCGACGACGCCCATCTGCACTGGGTTGATATCGCCAAGCTCGGTGAGTGCCTTGATGATCGGCACGAAGATGACGATCGCCGGGATCGCGTCCAGAAAGTTGCCGGCGATGACGAGCATCAGCACCAGCAGAAACATGATGAGCTTCGGGTTCGTACCGGCCACCGCCTGGATCCATCCGGAGATGATCTGCGGGGCCTGCAGGTAGGCGATCAGGTAGGCGAACGCCGAGGCCGCGGCGACCGCCATCAACGGCAGCGAGTAGACGACGCCGGCCCGCATGAAGTCCCGGTGCAGGTACCGCAGGTGCCCCCGGCGCATCAGCGGCACGAGCACGACGATGGTGTAGACCACCGCCGCCATGCCCGCCTCCGTCGGGGTGAACCACCCGGCGAGGATGCCGCCCATGATGATGACCGGAACCCCGAGCGGGAGCAGGCCGCCCCGGAGCGCGGCGATCATCTCGGACGTGCTTGCCCGTGTCCGCCGGGCCGAGGGGAAGCCGAAGAAGTAGGCGTAGACCATCAGCCCCAGGCCCACCAGCAGGCCGGGTACGACGCCGGCGAGGAACAGCGCGGTGATCGAGACGCCGCCGGTGGCGCCGTACACGACAGCCATGATGCTCGGCGGGATCATGTTCGCGATCGTCGAGGCGGCCGCGATGAGCGCCGCGGAGTTCGCCGGCCGGTAGCCCTCGCTCCTCATCGTCGGCAGCACGACCCGGCTGATGGCCGCGACGTCGGCGGTCGACGACCCGGAGATGCCGGCGAAGAAGATGCTGAACGTGGTCACCACGTGGGCGAGGCCGGCCCTGATGTGCCCGACCAACGTCTGCGCCAGGTTGACGATCCTGACGGTGATGGCGGACGAGCTGAGCAGTTCGCCGGTCAACAGGAAGAACGGCACGGCCAGCAGGGGAATCGAGTTGACCCCGTTGAAGAGCTGGGTGGTCATGGAGCTCAGCTCGAGCCCGGTATACACGGCGCCCCAGATGACGCTCGCCATGATCGCGAACGCGACCGGCACCCCGAGGTAGCCCAGCACGAGGAACCACACGATCATCGACAGCACGATCATGCTGTCACTCACCGGCGGTCACCCCCTCACCGGTCGGCTCCCCGGTCGGCTCATCGGTCGGCCGGGCCCTCGTCTCGAACCCACGGACCCAGCCGTTGACCAGGGTCTCGATCGTGAAGACGGCGGCGAGGAGGCCACACACCGGTATGGCGGCGGTGAGGACCGCCAGCGGTGTGCCGGACGGCTGCAGGAAGTTGCCGAACCCATCGAGGAAGGTCCCGTACCCGGATAGGACGAGCCACAGCGCCACCCCCAGGACCACTCCGTGCCGGAGGGTCTCGACGAGCTTGCGGGGCGTCCCCGACAACGACCCCCCGAGCGCGGACAGCCGGAAGTGCTGCTGACGGCGGACGGCCACCGCGCCGCCCAGGAAGACGCCCCACACGAAGGCGCCAAGGATGAGCTCCTGGAGCCAGTTGACAGGGGTGCCCAGCGCCCTGGTGAGGACGTCGACCAGGACGGCGGTTGTGAACGTCGCCAGCAGCAGCCCGCACACCCCCAGCAGGAGCGCCTCGAGCGGGTCCAGCCACCGCCATCGCAGGTGCCGAAGGTCGGCCCCCTCCAGCTCGCTGGCCTCGGGCTCGCCCCCCGGCGGCTCCGACTCGAACTGGGGAGTTCTGCGCATCGTGGTCATCCCGGCGTCACCTCCTTACGCCCTGTCGGTCGGGGGGCCGGTCAGGAGTCGCCGGTCACCCGACGGACGAGCCGCAGGATCTTCTCCGCTTCGGATCCGAGCTCCTTGGCGAGACGGTCCTGCAGCGGAACCGAGAGCTTCGCGAAACTCTCCTTGTCGACGTCCTCGACGAACTTCACGCCCATCCCGGCGTACTTCTTCTTGAGCTCGGCCTCGAGCTCGAACGCGGCCGAGGGCTGCTTGGCACGGACCTCGTCCGCCGCTGCGGTCACCCAGTCCCGCTCCTGGCCCGACAGCTCCTGCCATGCCTGCTCGGATATCCACAGAACCTGCACGTTGCCCTCGTGCTCGGAGAACGACATGGTCGGCCCGACCTCGTAGTGCTTGTTGAGGCCGTAGTAGGTGACGGCGTTCTCCGCCAGGTCGACCACGCCGGTCTGCAGCGCGGTGTAGAGCTCGGTGAAGCTCATGTGCACCGTCTGCGCCCCGTAGGTCTTGAAGGTCACGTCCTCGGTTCGGGTGGCCTGCACCCGGACCTTCTTGCCCTTGATGGCCTGTACGTCGGGCACCTCGAAGCGCGCGTAGAAGTTGCGCAGCGGAAGGGTGAAGAGGGTGAGCGGCTGCGCGCCGTCGACGGACTTCGTGGCCATCGCCCGGTACGCCTGGTTGACCGCTTCGTCGGTGACGACGTTCTTGGCGTCATCCTTGTTCTTGAACAGGTAGTGCAGGGAGAACACACCGGACTGCGGCGCGATCTGCGCGGCGTTTGCGGTCGAGGAGATGATGAAGTCGATGTCGCCGGCCCGGATCTTCTGCAGCAGCTCGGGCTCGCCGCCCAGCTGGGCGCCCGGGTACAGGGCGAGCTCCAGGTCGCCGCCGCTCGACGACTCGAGCTTCTTCTTGAACAGGTTGGCGGCGATGCCCTGCGCGGTCTCGGGCGGTCCCTCGTAGGCGAACCGAAGCCGGCGCCCACCCCCTGCCCCTCCCGTGGCGCCGCATCCCCCGACGAGCGCCGTGCCGAGGACGGCGCCGCCGGTCATCGCCAGGAACTGTCGTCGGTTGGTCGAAGAGCGGTCTTCGGCTTTCATCACGATTCCTTTCTCTTGCGGGCGAGTCTCGTGCGGGCAAGCGGTGGGTCATACCACGCCGTCGGCGCGTAGCCGGGCGGCGTCGGCCTCGGCGTAGCCGAGTTCCCGCAGGACCTCGTCGGTGTGTTCGCCGAGTCGGGGCGGCATCCGGTCGGGACGGGCCCCAGCGGAGCTCCCCGTGGAGCCCTCCATGGAGCCGTACCGCACCGGATGACGCAGCGTCCTCACCCGCCCGGCCTCTGGGTGATCCATCTCGACGATCGGATCCAGCTGCTGGATCACGGGGTCCGCGAGGACCCCCGGGTAGTCGTTGACCGGGGCGCACCACACGCCGTGCTCCTCGAACAGCCGGAGCAGATCCGCCGTCGTCCGCTCGCGCAGCAACGGCTGGAGGGCGCGGTGGATCTCTTCGCGCCGGGGCAGGGCGAGCGCCGGGTCGACGAACGGCCGCAGCTCCGGCGGATCGCCGAGGGCCTCCCCGATCAGCTTGATCGGGGACAGCGACAGCGCGACGTACCCGTCGGCCGTCCGGTAGAAGCCGTACGGCGCCTCGTGGAAGCTCGAGGCCAGCGGCTCCCGGGGCCGCTGCACCAGGCCGCCGTTCAGGGCGTAGACGAGCGGTTCGAGCTGCAGGTCAAGGGCGGCCTGCACCATGGTCACCTCGATGCGCTGCCCCTCGCCGGTGCGCCGCCGTTCGTGCAGGGCACCGAGGATCCCCATGGCCAGCAGCGCGGCGCCGTGCTGGTCGACTACCGCCGCGCCTGCCGCGACGGGCGGCCCGTCGGCGGTGCCGGTCACCGCCGCCAACCCGGCCCTGGCCTGCAGCAGCAGGTCCTGGCCGGGCAGGTGGCGGTACGGGCTGTCCGCCCCGTACCCGGAGGCCGTCGCGTAGACGAGGTCCGGCTTGATCTGCCGCAGGTCCGCGTAGCCGAGACCGAGGCGGTCCATCACGCCCGGCCGGAAGTTCTCGACGACCACGTCCGCGGTCTGCACGAGGCGACGGGCCACGGCCTGGCCCTCGGGGTGCTTCAGGTCGAGGGTGAGGCTGCGTACCCCCCGGTGCGCGAGCAGGAAGAACGCGCTCACCCCGTTCGGGAACGTGCCCCCGCCCGCCCAACGCCGCTCGTACCCGCCCCGCGGCGGCTCGACCTTCACCACGTCGGCGCCCATGTCCGCCAGGTACTGGACCGCCGCCGGCCCCAGCAGGAACTGGGTGAAGGCGGCGATCCTGACATCCTGCAACATCTGGGCGGCCATGTCCTGGGACCTCCTGCGGTCGCTCGGTTTACCTGTGCTCGAAGCGGGGCTCGCGTTTGTCCAGCAGGGCCGCGACGCCCTCCCTCGCGTCGTACGACCCGAAGACCTGCGCGATGAGCCGCCCCTCCGTCTCGGCCCCGGCCCGCGGGCCGTCGGCCAGGCCACTGTCCACCGCCGTCTTGATCGCCCGTACCGCCCCGGCGGGCCGGCCGGCGATCTGCTCGGCCAGCGCGATGGCCGCGTCCCGCGCCTGCCCGGCATCGACCACCCGGTTGACCAGGCCGATCCGCGCCGCCTCCGCCGCGTCCAGGGTCGCGCCCAGAAACATCAGCTCCTTGGCCCGGCCGGCGCCGACCGCCCGGGGCAGCCGCTGGGTGCCGCCGCCGGCGGGGAAGACACCGAGGTGCACCTCGGGCAGCCCCAGACGGGCGGTGGCCTCTGCCACCCGGAGGTCGCAGGCGAGCGCCAGCTCCAGCCCTCCGCCGAGGACATGCCCGTGCAGGGCGGCGACCACGGGCTGCGGCAGACCGGCGAGGGCGTCGTAGCAGCGGTGCTCCAGGCGGGATCGCTCGCGGCCCGCCTCCGGGTCGGTCGGGAACTCCCGCACGTCCGAGCCGGCGGAGAACGCCTTCCCCCCGGCGCCGGCCAGCACCACGGCCCGTACCGCGTCGTCGTGGGCGAGGTCGCCGGCCAGCTCGGTCAGCTGGGCGCGGAGCGCCATCGTGAGCAGGTTGAGCGGCGGGTTGTCGAGGGTGACCACCGCCACCGCGTCGCGGCGCTCGACTCGTACGGTCATCGTGTGCGCTCACCTCGCGGTCTGGGCAGCAGCTGCCGGGCGATGACCAGCCGCTGGATCTGGTTGGTCCCCTCGTAGATCTGGGTGAGCTTGGCGTCCCGGTAGATCCGCTCGACCGCCGCGTCCTTCGTGTAGCCGTAGCCGCCGTGCAGCTGGACGGCGTTCGTCGCGGTCCGTACCGCCGCGTCCGAGGCGAAGAGCTTGGCCTGGGACGCCGCCATCCCGAACGGATGGCCCAGGTCCTTGAGCCGCGCCGCGTGGTGGATCAGCAGCCGGGCCGCCGAGACGTCGACTGCCATGTCGGCGAGCATGAACTGCACCCCCTGGAACCCGGCGATCGGCCTGCCGAACGCCTCACGCTGCCCCACGTAGTCGATCGACGCGGCCATCGCGCCAGCGGCGAGCCCCAGCGCCAGCGACGCGATCACGATGCGGCCGTTGTCGAAGGACCGCATCACTGCCGGGAACCCCTCGCCGGGGGCGCCGAGGACCCCCGCGTCCGGCACCCGGGTGCCGCGCAGCGATATGCCCGCGGTGGCCAGCCCGCGCATGCCCATCAGCTCGTCCTTGTGGTCGGCGACGAACCCGCGGGACGGGTCACCGTCCGGGCTACGCTCCACCAGGAACGCGGTGAACCCCCGGTGGCCGGCGTCGGTGTCGGTGCGCGCGAGTACGACGGCGAGCTCGCCCACCGCGCCCATGGTCATGAAGGCCTTCGTGCCGTCCAGCACCCAGCCGTCGCCGTCCCGGCGCGCCCGCGTGGCGATACCCGCCACGTCGGATCCGGCGTCCGGCTCGGTGACGGCGATGAGGCAGACCAGCTTGCCGGCGGCGATGTCGGGAAGGTAGCGGCGCCGTTGCTCCTCCGAGCCGGCCCGGTGGATCAGCTCGCTCTGCAGCTTCGCGAGCAGCGCGGCGTTCGCCATGCTCCCGGAGACCCGGGCGAGCTCCTCCAGGGCGAGGCTCATGGTGATCTCGTCGGCCCCGGCGCCGCCGTACCCCTCCGGAAGGTTGAGGCCGAGGATCCCGAGATCGGCCATCTCCCGGTACAGGTCCCACGGGAAGGCGTCGTCCCTGTCGATCGAGGCGGCCCGCGGGGCAACGCGGTCCTCGGCGAAGCGCCGCACCGTGTCGCGGACGAGCTGCTGCTCCTCGGTCAGCAGCGGCTCCATCTCACACCGCCCGGAGGATGTGGGTAGCGATCGTGACCAGGTCACCGTGCTGGTTGACGACCCGTACGTCCGAGGTGACGCGACCGGCGTCGTCGTCGCGCTCGGCCACCGTGTACTCGACGGTGAGCGTGTCGCCGATGAAGACCGGCCCAAGGAAACGGATCCGGTCGTAGCCGTAGGACACCATCGGCTTGTCGCCAGTCAGCTCGATGAGCTTGGTCGAGCAGGTGGACATGAAGGCGACCGACAGCACGCCGTGCGCGATGCGCCGGCCGTAGCGTCCGCGCTTCATATACTCCTCGTTGACGTGGTTGGGCCCCAGGTCGCCGCTGATCCCGGCGAACAGGTACACGTCCGTCTCGCCGACGGTCTTGGAGAACGTGACCGTGCGGCCGACCGCGAGCGGGCCGCGGGCGTCCTCGGGGTCGATGGGTACTGTCTGTTTGGTCTGCTCGGTCATGCCCTTCCGGTCCTCCTGCTGCTCGCGCGCACCTCGAGGTGGTACGGAAAAGTGGTGTCCCCGATCTCCCGGCCGGACGCCAGATCCAAGATCATCTGCATTGCCGTCCGGCCGAAGTCGTACTGCGAGAACGCGATGCTGGACAGCCGCGGGTGGACTAGCGACGCCAGCGCGAGGTCGTCGCAGCCGACCACCGCCACGTCGTCGGGGACCTTCCGGCCCGCCTCGTGCAGCGCCTCCAGGGCGCCGACGGCGCAGTAGTCGTTGAAGGCGATGACGCCGTCGAAGTCGACGCCGGCGGACACCGCCTCCTCGACGGCGCGGTATCCCGCGGCGTGCACGAAGTCGCCGTGCACGACCAGCTCGGGGTCGAGGTCACGCCCGGCCGCGGCCAACGCCCGCCGGTAGCCCTCCAGCCGAGCCTCGCTCACCAGCCAGTTCCGCCGGCCGGCGATGCACAGGATCCGCTCGCACCCCTCGTCGAGGAGGTGCCACGTCGCCGTCTCGATCGTCGCCGCGTCGTCGACCCGCACGGCCGGGAACCCCAGCCGGTGCGGACCGATGGTGATGACGTGCATGCCCTCCCACGGGGTGTCGGCGAGATGCCGGTCCTCGTCGATGCCGCCGCCGGCGAAGACGATCCCGTCGACCCGCTTGTCCCTGAGCAGCTCGACGCACGCGCGTTCCTTGTCCGCGACGCGGTCGGTGTTGCAGAAGACGACCATGTAGCCGGCGGCCTGCGCGACGTCCTCGACACCGCGGGCCACCTGATGGAAGTAGGCGTCGCCGATGTCGGGCACGAGCAACCCGACCGTGCGGGTCACGCCCTTGCGCAGTGCGACGGCCAGCGAGTTGGGCCGATATCCGAGCTCCCTGGCCGCGGCCAGGACCCGCTGCTGGGTGCCCTCGGGTATCGCCTCGGCCCGCCCGCTCAGCACCCGGGAGACCGTCGTCACCGAAACGCCCGCATGCTCGGCCACCGCCTTGGCGGTGGGTGCCCGCGGAGAGCGTCCCCGGCGCGGCTCGCTCATTCAGCCGTTCTCCGCGAGGAGCCCGGCGTCGACGAGGGCGCTCCGGAGCTCCCGGCGTTCCGTCTCGTCCACCGGGACCAGCGGCGGGCGCACCGCCGGGGAGAGCTGATGGCCGAGCATGATGAGGTGCTCCTTCATCCGGGCGTACATGTTGGCCATCGGTGAGCGGTAGATCACCGCAGTGAGCCGCTGGATGGGCTCGTACAGCCGCCTCGCCTCCTCGAGACGGTCGCCCGCCACGGCGTCGAAGAGCTTGGCCTGCAGCTCGGCGATCACGCTGCCGTGGCCGGAGAGGATGCCGTCCACGCCGCCGGCCAGGGCCGGCAGCAGGTTGGTGCTGAAGCTGGTCAGCAGGGAGACCGGGCGGCCCAGCGACCGGACGGCGCGGCAGTTGCGCTCGTGCACCCGGATGTCCAGGCTCCACTCCTTGACCGCTGCCACGCTCGGGATCTCGCAGATGCGCATCAGCGTGTCGGTGTCGTACTGCAGCCCGCTCCACTCCGGGTAGACGAACGCGACCAGCGGGAGCGGAACGGCCTCGGCGATCTCGGCGAAGTGCCGGTACGCGGTGTCCGGCGGAGCGTCGTAGGCGAGCAGGTTCGGCGGGAAGATCAGCAGCGCGTCCGCCCCCTCCGCCTGGGCGTCACGGGCCAGGACCGCCGCGTCCCGGTGGTTCTCCGCGTAGACGCCGCTGACCACCGGCACCGACCCGGCGACCGTATCCACGGCGATCGCGAGGGCGCGCCGCCGCTCGTCCCGGGCCAGGCTGGCCACCTCGGCGGCGTGCCCGTTGCAGGTGATGCCGCGCACGCCGGGGATCGACGTCAGCCACGCCAGATGCTTGCGGTAGGCGGCCTCGTCGATCTCCAGATCCGTATCCAGCGGAAGGATGTTTGCCGGGATGACGCCTTCGAGAAGCATGGGGCCCACCTCAGTAAAACGATTGCGCAATCGATTCACCAGAAGTTAGGTTGCAGAGCGTCCGACGTCAAGAGCCGGTGCCGGGGACCACCGGATCGGGAGGGAGACATCGGGGTGACGGAACCCGCCGAGCCGGATCGGCCCGCTCTGCGAGGCGAGTGGGATCGCTTTCTGCAGGCGGCCGAGCGCGAACGCCGCGCGGGCGAGGGGCGCCCCGAGGGAGTGTTTCCGCACTACAGCGAGGACGGGTCGTGGCGTCTCCTCGCCGTCGACGAGCTGAGCACGTGGCGGGGCGAGGTGTACGACCACGGCAACTGGACCGCCGGGTTCTGGTACGGGGTCATGTGGCTGCTCGCCCTGGGCGCGGGCGACGCGCGGGCGAAGGAGCTTACCCGCGGCCGGCTTCCGCGGCTCGTACCGCGGTCGACCGACTCGACCACCCACGACCTCGGGTTTCTGTTCTATCCCAGCCTCGTGCTCGGTGGGGAGCTCGGGTTCGTGGACCCGGGCGAGGCGGCGGCCGTGCAGGCGGCCAACACCCTCACCGCCAGGTTGAACGCGCAGGGCGGGTACCTGCAGGCGTTCGGACCGATCGGCGACCCGCGCTCGGCCGGGACCAGCACGATCGACACGATGATGAACCTGCCGCTGCTGTGGTGGGCCCGGGAGCGGGGAGCGGACGTCCACCTCGGCAACGCGGCCCGCTGGCATGCCCGTACCTCGGCACGGCTGTACGTAAGGGACGACGGCTCCACGTACCACCTGCTCCGGTTCGACCCGGTGTCCGGGGCCCTCCGGCACCAGGGCACCTTCCAGGGCGCCGCCGACGACTCCTGCTGGTCCCGCGGCCAGGCGTGGGGAATCTGCGGGTTCGCCTGGGCGTACGCGGCGACCGGCGAGCCGGAGTTCTGCCGGGCAGCGGAACGCTGCGCCTCGTACTTCTTCGACCGGCTACCCGACGACGCCGTCGCGCCCTGGGACTTCGGCGACCCTTCGCCCACACCGACCCGGGACGCGAGCGCGACGGCCATCGCCTGCCTCGGCGCCCTGCTGCTCGGGCACGTACACCCGGAGGCGGATCGGCGGGGCCGGTGGCGGCGCACCGGGCTCGACGCGCTGGAACGGATCGGCGACGCCTGCCTCAACACCGACCCCGCGACGCAGGGCATCCTGCTGCACAGCTGCTACTCGAAACCGCACGGCCTCGGCGTCGA
This sequence comes from Streptosporangiales bacterium, assembly GCA_009379995.1. Taxonomy (GTDB): domain Bacteria; phylum Actinomycetota; class Actinomycetes; order Streptosporangiales; family WHSR01; genus WHSR01. Next base: position 10,245 of record WHSR01000033.1, on the reverse strand, counting down.
CGGGGCGACGGCGTGGGGGGACTTCTTCTTCGGGCTCGCCCTGGCCCTCGCCGTCGACGCCATCCCGCTGCGCACAGTGCTCGGCTTCCGGCCGCCGCGTTAACGGGGCACGTAGGTCAGGAAGGCGACGCCGCTGGCGTAGATATGCCTGCCCGCCAGCTCGTACCGGCGGATCGCGAAGTCACCGGCGAAGAGCGGGATGCCGGAGCCGATCACCACCGGGTTGAGCTTCACGATGAGCTCGTCGATCTCCGCGCTCAACGCGTCCGCGAGCTGCGCTCCGCCACACAGCCAGATGCCCTTGCCGTCCTCCTGCTTGAGCTCCCGAACCTTCGCGATCGGGTCGGTCGAGACGATCTCGACGTCCGGGTCGGGACTGCGGGCCATGCTCCGCGAGAAGACGTAGTGGCGCAGATGAGGGTAGGCGTTCGTGATGCCCGCCTTCAGCCCTATCTCGTAGGAGCGACGCCCCTCGAGGGCCGTGTCGAACCTCGAGTTCTCCGGCTCGATCCCCAGCGCCTTTCGGACGGGGCCGGGAGCGATCTCCGGATACTCCGAGAAGATGGCATCGATGTGGTCACCCTCGACCGGGAAGATGCCATCGGGCCCCGACGGATCCGACCCGTCGGGCCCGGCGATGTACCCGTCGATGGTCGACGCGACGAAATAGGTCAACTTGCGCATCGGTCCTCCGTCGCGGGTGCGCTGGCGATGACGTGACTGTCGTGCGCAACGAGCTTAGACGCCTTGCTGTCAAGAAAGTGGCCGGCCGATCCGTGTACTGACTGATGGAGATGTACGGGATCTTCACAACGGCGTTTCAGGATCTGTATCCGCGTGCGGTGCGGCTCGCACAACGGATCGTCGGTGACCGCGCCGCCGCGGAGGACGTGGCCGCGGAGGCGATGACCAGGGCGTTCTCGAACTGGACCGGATCGGCGACTCGGTCTCGTACCGCACCGGCTGGGTGCTGCGGGTCACCACCAACCTGGCCATCGACGGCGTTCGCCGCAGGGAGGCGCCGGCGGAGCTGTCCGGCGACGATTTCCCGGCGGTGGCCGACGTCGGGGACGGTCTGACGCTCCGGCTCACGTTGACCAAGGCCCTGCGTGCTCTGCCGCGGCGTCAGCGGGAGGCGGTAGTCCTGCACTATCTGGCGGGACTCAAACACCTGGAGATCGCCGACGTGCTCGGCATCAGCTCCGGATCGGTCGCCCGGCATGTCCATCGCGGGTTGGCGGCCCTGCGCGCCCAGCTCGACGAGTTGGCGCCGGGCGCCGCCCAGGTCACTCAACACATCATCAAGGGAGGAATCGTGAGGGTTACGACATTGCCGGAAGCGGCGAGGCTGAAGGGAACCGATCAGCTGGTGACGGCGCGGGTGACCGGCCGGGTCGGCGGTACGGCGCTGTACACGGTGGACATCGGGATGCCCGCCGTGCTCAAACTTCCGGGGCGGCCCGGTGGGGAGCCCGCGTCCGAGGAGTTGATCGGTCAAGAGGTCGAGTGCGTTGTCGTCGAAGTCGACGAGGAGGAACAACGGGTGCTGGTCGCCTCCGTACCGAGCGGCCCCGAGGAGGAGCTGTACCGGAGGCGTACTGCCTTTATCTCCGCGCTGCGGCCGGGTGAAGTGCTCCAGGGCACGGTGATCAGCGTTGTGCCGTTCGGCGCGTTCGTCGACATCGGCGACAGCGTGTACGGGCTGCTGCACGTCTCCGAGCTCGGTTCGGTTGACCATCCGCAGGAGGCGCTGGACGTGGGGCAGGGGGTGCGGGTCGAGGTACTCGACACCAGCCCTGTGCTCGAACGCGTGTCGCTGCGGCTGGCGGAGGCGGCCTGAACACGGCCTCCGCCAACTTGGCAGGGATCCCGGGACTGGCGACTTCACCGATTCGAACGGCCATCGCAGGGTGCCAAGCTGCGGTATCTCGGGTCACTCGACCGAGAGGAGATGCGGATGAACCGACGGGTCGCCGTCGTGGTCGCGGTGCTCGTGGCGCTGGTGGCGGGCCTCGCGGGCCCGGCCGTGGCCGCCGTTACCCCGGTCCGGGTCCACGAGGGGAGCATCGCCGGCGCAGAGTACAGGGTCGAGGTTCCGGGACGCTGGAACGGGACCTTGCTGCTGTGGAGCCACGGCCTGTATCCACCGGGCTACCTGCCCGACGAAATCGAGCTCGCCAACGAGCCCACCACCAAGCAGTGGCTCCTCGATCATGGGTACGCGGTCGCCGGGTCCAACTACCGGAGGCCGAACGGCTGGGCGGTGAAGGAGGCGCTGGGCGATCAGATCGCGTTGCTCGACTGGTTCGAGGACAACATCGGACGGCCCCGCCGCACGGTCTCCGCGGGTACGTCGATGGGCGGGTTGATCGCCGTCCTGCTCGCGGAGCGCAACGCCGACAGGTTCGACGGCGTCGCCTCGTTGTGCGGACCGTTGGCGGGCGGGCTCGGCCTCTGGAATACCTCGCTCGACGTCAACTTCGCGATCAAGACCCTGCTCGCGCCGGGCAGCGACCTGAAGCTGACCCACATCACCGACCCGGCCGGCACCGTGGCGCGGGTACGGGAGATCCTCGACGAGGCGCTGCGGACCCCGGAGGGCCGCGCCCGGCTGGCCCTCGCGAACTCCTTCTTCGCCACACCGGGCTGGTCGCGGGTCTTCGAGCCGCGCCCGACCGATGTCGCATCGCAGGTCCGCGCGCAGACAGTGGACTGGCTTAGTTTCTTCGCTCTCGAGATCACCTGGGGTTCGGTCAGGGCGGACCTCGAGCGGCGGGCCGGCGGCAACCCCACCTGGAACGTCGGCGTCGACTACGGCCGCCAACTCGCCCACTCCCGGGAACGAAAGCTCGTCCGGCAGGCCTACCGGGAGGCGGGACTCAGCCTGCGGGCCGACCTGGACCGGCTCGCGGCGGCCTCGCGAGTCCGGCCGAATGTCGGCGCCGCCGCCTACCTGGCCCGCTACGGAAGTCCGCGCGGCCTCACCTCGCTGCCAGTGGTCACCCTGCACACGCTCGGCGACGGCATGGTCGTTCCCGAGCACCAACGCACATACGCCGAACGCGCACGACGGATGGGAGACCACGGCAACCTCCGCCAGCTCTTCATCGACCGCGCGGGGCACTGCACGTTCACCGCCGCCGAGGAGATCGTGACCTATCGGACACTGTTGGGCCGTATCGACGCCGGGCACTGGCGCCATACCGACCCCGGCGCGCTCAACGCCGCAGCGGGCGAATTCGGCACCCGCTACCACGAGCTGTACGACTGGATGGCCCAGGAGGGCGGGGTGGCCCCGCCGGGGTTCGTACGCCACCGACCGGGGCCGTTCCTCCGCCCGTTACCTAGCCGACGGTGACCCGCTTCCCGGAATAGTGCCGCACGGCGTTCAGGAGATCTTCCTCGGTGAGCCCGGAGCCGGCGAGCGAGACGGCGACGGGTGCGCCGTATCTCCGCTCGTTCTGCTTGGCCCTGGCCGACCAGTCGCGCACCCGCGGCACCAAGGCCAGTGGGTCGGCCGTCGTGACACACACGAATCGCGAGCGGGACCCGTTGCCCGCCGGATAGACGCGCTGTACCGCCGGCCACGGCAGGCGCGCCGACTTGCCGCGAACGACGTGTTCGACCCCGTCCGGACCCACCCTCAGCACCGGCTCGCGGAAACGCCCGGCCTCGTCGCCGAAGAGCACGATGGCGTGGTAGAGCCTGGTACCGGCAATCGGGAGCATGAGTGTAGCCACCACGGCCACGACGAGGACAATCACCGTCCACAGAGTGTCCAAACCCCCGGCTGCCGATCCCGTCGTTTGGAGTCCCGCAACGGCGCTGAGCCAGACGACGCCGGCGACCGCGATGACGAGCGCCGCCAGGCCGGCCGCCAGCCGGCGACGGAATCGGTGGTGGGTGGGAGAGGGCTGCCCGTCATCGACCGGAGAGGCCCCGCCCAGGGCTGTCGGCCGGCCAGAACCAGCGCCGTCGCGTTCGAGGTACTCTCGCGCGGCGTCCAGCAGGCCGGGCTCGCTCAGTCCTGTGTTGACCAGGGGGGTGGCCAGCGGGGTACCGAACAGGTGCCGGTTCGCGTACGTCTTGAGGCGCCAGCGGGGGCCTCTAGGCCGAAATCGGAAGGGATCGCTGGCTGCTACGCACAAGACGGGGCACTCAGGTCCACTGCGTACGACCCACAGCCGTTCCACGCTGCTCCACGGAATGTTCAAGGAGTATTCTCCGGCGACGCCCTCGATCCCGGCCGCATCCAGGCGCACTACGAGTTCCGTCGGTCTGCTGGTGACGTAGGCATCAACGGTTGAGGCGCCGAACACTATGGTCATGATGATCAGAAGGAGCCACAACTCGATGTTGGACTCGGTTCGAGTCACAAACAGCAGAAAGGCGGCCTCCACGACGACGAGCACGGCCATTACAACTACCACACCCGCCATCAAACGGAGCTGCCAACGGGGTCTCCGTATCCGAGGGGCAAGCTGACCTACGGCCACACCACGCGCCGGCGGGAAAAGCCGTGAGAAAGTCGCCGTCACAGCAAGTCACCCAGGAAGGATGGTGTCGGCCGCGTCGCCAACGGTGTCGAGACCGCCCTCCACCACATCGCCGGCGGTATCGAGACCGCCCTCCACCACGTCGCCGGCGGTATCGAGCACGCTATCCGCCGCGTCACCGATGGGTTCGGCCGGACCGCCGATCGTGTCGCCGAGGTCGTCGGCCACGTCGCCGGCGGAGTCGAGCACGCTATCCGCCGCGTCACCGCCGGTGTCCAGCACGCTGTCCGCCGCATCGCCGGCGGAGTCGAGGACACTATCCGCCGCGTCGCCGACGGTGTCCAGCACGCGGTCTGCCACGTCGCCAGCGCCGCGGAGCACGTCGTCGACATTCTCCAGGATTATCTTGATCCCTTCGTACAGTTTCTCGCCCAGCCACCAAATCTGGTCCAGGAAGAAAGCTATGAACTCCGCCAGCGCGGCTATGGCCAAGAATAGGGCCCCGAGCACCATCACGATGGCGGCAACTTCCCAGCCCACAGCTATGAAAACAAGAATCGCTCCGACGAGGGCGGCGGTGACGGCGATGCCCTGCAGGATCTTTCTAATTGTGTCCTTGATTTCCTCCGAGGAGTCGTCGTCTTGGTCGGCCGCGGCATCCAGGTTGTCGGCTGCGGTCCGTAGTGACTGCGCCACCTCGGCGGTCTTGGAACGGAATTGGTCGGAGGCCTCCCCCTCCCAGGTGACCGCGCCCGCCTCGGTTTCCAGGTCGTCGGCGGTGCTTCGGAACCCGGCGGCCATCTCCCGTACCTGCGCGGTCGACCCGGCGACCGCCTCGAGTTCGTTCTCCAGCTGCGGAAGGACCTCCAGCGGGTCGGGCCCCCCGACCATGGCTATGGCCTTGGGCAGCGGCGCGAACTCCTCGCGCGTTGGAATTCTCATGGCTGGTGCCCCCGTCTGATGTCGAGCTGCTCCTCGATCCCGGACATGGCCGCCGCGTGTTTTTCGTCGACGCCCTTGTAGTTGTCCATCGTCTTTCCGGTCGCCTCGGCGACCTTCCGCAGCCGCCCGACCGCCGTATTTAGCGCCTTGCCGATGCCCTCAAGCATCTCCGCGTGCGCCGCGTCGGCACGCTGACCGCCCGGAGTGCGCGTGAAGGTGCCCGGCCCCAGCCTGGCCCCCTCCGCGAGACTTTTCAGCTTGCTGACTTGGTCCTGCGCTCGCTCCACCGCGGCGCGGAAGCGCCCCAAGCTCTCCACGTCGACACTGAAGCCACTCATCGGTCCTCCTCGGAACGCTGGGTGCTGGGCGGGGTCCCGAGCAGGTCGGACAACGACCTCTTCCCGGAGAGCACCTGGCCGACCGGTTGCCCCATGAACGAAAGCTTCTCCTGATGGTCGGTCACCAGCCGCTCGGCGGCGGCCTGGGCGTCCTGCAGCGCCCCCAGGATCGCGGCCTCTACTCGGCTGGCGCCGGCGGCCTGCAGGAAGTAGCCGGCGAACTCGACCCGGGTGACGTCCCCCGAGGCATTACATGAGGCGCGGACGGATCCACCCTCGCTCTCCCCGCGCGCCTCCTGCCCGGTAAGTGCGTCTGCCCACTTGGGAAGCTCTTCTCGAAACCTGCGCAGTTCGCGCATCAATGCGTCGATGCTGTCTGGCTCTGGCATCTGCTGCCCCCTTGGCCGAGCTCACTCGCGATCTCGCGTGAGTGTGTCGCGGAGCCTCTGGAGGGCCTCGGTGTCGTCACCGGACAGACGCTTGAGGGCGTCACCGGCTCCCTTCGCGGAGGCACTGCGTGCCGCCCGCACAGCCTCGACTACCCTCCGGCCGAGCTCGTCGCCCTTAATGGTGCGGAACCGCTTCGGATCGACCTTTACCCCACGCACCGCGCCGCGCCCGTCGACAGTAACCCGGACGCAGCCATCCCCGTCTTGACCGGTGAACTCGCGTGCTGCGAGCTCGTTCAGGTCATCTTGAAGTGCCCTGCGGCGCTCCTCTAACCCGCGCCGCATCTGCTCAAGGTGCTCCCTGAGGTCCATCCCCCTGTCCTCACTGTGCCCCCGCTTATCCCCCCGCCGGGGGGACGAATGTACGAACTTTACCGAGCTGTGGATGAATGCTCAATACCATCCCAGCGCGGTGTCCGAAGCCTGGGCCTTGCATCGACAGTAGGGCGAAACCTACCGTAGCCATGGGGCACGCCTTGTTCCCATTGCGAACGGAGACGCCGCTAAGGCATGACCGACTCATTTGTGGAATTCGAAGGGGTACGCCTCTCTTTCCTCGACCGAGGAGACGGGGTGCCCCTGCTCTGGTTGCACGGTCTGTCCGGGCGTGACCCTTGGGACGCGTTCCTGTCCCGGCTCGCCGAGAGCTACCGCGTCGTCGTTCCGGAGCATCCGGGCTTCGGGTCGACCGACCGCGTGCCGTGGATCCGGGACATGGAGGACATGGCCCTCTTCTACCGGAGCTTCATCGAGACCTACCTCCCGGCCGACGGCATCGTCCTCGCGGGCCACTCGCTCGGCGCCTGGATGGCCGCCGAGTTCGCGTTCCGCCACCCGGAGAGGCTCCGCGCCCTGGTCCTGACCTCCCCGCTGGGGCTGTTGCGCGAGGACGCTCCGGTCGCCGACGTGTTCCTTCTCGAGCCCGAGGAGTTCCGGCAGCGCGCGTACGCCGACCCCGACAAGGCCCCGCCGCCGGCCGACACGACGTCGATCGAGTGGATCAGGAACCGGTCGATGACCGCGCAGTTCGGCTGGTCCCCACGGCTGTTCAGCCCACGCCTCGCCGAACGCCTGCGCTGGATCAACCGGCCAACCCTGCTGCTGCACGGAGAGCTGGACCGGATCGTCCCACCGAGCCACACGGACCTCTATGCTTCCCTGCTGCCCGACGCCCAGGTGGCGTTGCTGCCGGGGGTCGGCCACCACCCGCATCACGAGGACCCCGAGGGCGCGGCGGTACGGATCGTGCAGTTCCTCGAGAAGAAGCTCTCCCCCTAGATGTGCTGACCCGCGGAAGGACGGCTCATGCGTTTCCTCGCCTTCCATCTCATGCCGTACGCCACCCCCGAGGTCGGCGAGGCGGTGCCCAAGTCGGTCCCGGAGTCGGCATGGGTGACGCTGTCCAACCGTCTCTACGACCCGGCGAAGGGCGTCGAGCTGTACAAGCGCTACCTGGACGAGCTGACGTACGCCGCCGAGGTCGGGTTCGACGGGGTGTCGGTGAACGAACACCACCAGAACGCCTACGGCACGATGCCGAACCCCAACATCATCGCGTCGGCGCTGGTGCAACGCATTCCGGACAAGCAGATAGCGATCCTGGGCAACGCGATCTCCATCCACAACCCGCTGCTGATCGCCGAGCAGGTGGCGATGCTGGACGTGCTCTCCGGCGGCAGGGTGCTGTCGGGTTTCGTGCGCGGCATCGGTTTCGAGTACTCGACGTTCGGCCTCAATCCCAACGACTCGCGTGAGCGGTTCCACGAGGCGCACGACCTCATAGTGGACGCGTGGTCGAAACCGGGACCGTTCCCGTGGTACGGCAAGCATTTCCACTTCGACTACGTGAACACCTGGCCGCGCCCGGTGCAGCAACCCCACCCGCCGATCTGGATCCCCTCGCAGGGCAGCGCCGAGACCGTCGACTGGACCGCCCAGCACCGCTACGTCTACCTGCAGACCTTCACCAAGGAGGACCGTCTCGTCGCGATCGCCGAGGAGTTCCGGGAGGCGGCGCGGCGGTACGGCTACACCGCACATCCGGAGCAGATCGGCTGCGCCATGCCCGTCTACGTGGGCGAGACCGACGAGTCGGCGCGGGAGGAGTATCGGCCGCACGTCGAGTACTTCTTCAACCGGCTGCTCACCGGACCGGTGCCGATGTGGTTCCCGCCGGGATACCTCACCGACGCCTCACACCAGCGCGTCACCAAGACGAAGAGTGAACTGTTCTCCCATAACGACCATACGTTCGAGGAAATGGAGCGCGACGGGCTGGTCGTCGTGGGTAGCCCGGACACGGTGGTCCGGCGTCTGGAGGAACTGTTCGAGCGCACCGGGATGGGGACGTTCCTGCCGTTCGTACAGATCGCCACGATGGACCACCGCATGACGATGGCGAATATTCGCAGGCTCGGAGAGCACGTGCTGCCGCGGCTGCGGGACTTCGTCCCGACCCGCTACGCCGAGGAAAGGCGAGTGCCGAGTTGATTGGCTCAGCCCGCGGAAGACGGCACGCTCCGTTCGATCCATTCCGCGGACCGTCGCACCTGCCTGGCGATCTCCGATTCCGGGGTGAGGTCCGAGTCGTCCAGCTTTCCGGAAACGTTGATACAGGCGATCGAGTGTCCGTCGCGGCCGAGCACCGGGCTCGCGATGGCGGCGATGCCCGCTCTCACCTCGTCCCGGGAGAAGGACAGGCGGGTACCGCGAACCTGCTCGAGGATCGGCCGGATCTCGTCGAGGCGCTCGCCTCCCACCAGCCTTTCGGCGTGCTCGGCCGGGCAGTACGCGAGGTAGGCCCGCCCGGAGGCGCTGGTGGCGAGCGGCAGGCGCGTCCCGATGTCGAGAATCGCGTCGACCGGGGAATTGGGCCCCCACACCTGGTCGATGATGGTGAGCTCCTCGGCCACCGGCACCGCGATGCTGATGACGAGCGTGTGGTCCTGCACGGCCTGCAGGCTCATGTTGACGGCATAGAACAACGCGGGGCGGCGTACCGGCAGGCGGTCGAGGTAGGCGTACCCGAGGTTGAGGGTCTCGGGCCCGAGCTCGAACCTGCCGCGGCGCTCCAAGACCAGGTTGAGCCCCCCGAGGGTTTTCAGCAGCCGGTGCGCGACAGTTCGGTTGAGCGCCGTGCGCTCGGCCACCTGCGCCGCGGTGAGCGGACCGGAAGCGCGCGCCAGCGCGGTCAGGACGGCGTGCGCGCGTTCCACCGACTGGATGGTCCGGGGAGGCTTCGCCGCGTCGGGCGCACCGTCGGCCGCGTCGTCCGCTCGCCGGTCCATGGGACCAGCGTAGATAACCGGAGGCCCGCCGAAGGAGCATCGTGAACGTCGACGACCCCGGCGAAGGGGCCGAGACCCTCGAGCTGTCGGTGACCGGCGCACCGGGCCCGCTGGCGCTCCGTCCCCGCAGGCTGGTGATCGCCGGTTACACCGGCCGGGACGAGGCGGCGGTACGGGAGCACATCGAAGAACTCGCGCGGGCGGGTATCCCACCCCCGCCCGCTGTGCCGATGTTCTACGAGCTCGACCCGCGGCTGCTGACTGCAGCGCCGGCCGTCGAGGTCGCCGGCGACCGCACCTCCGGTGAGGCCGAGCCCGTGTTGATCCGAGTGGACGGACGTTGGTACCTCGGCGTGGGCTCCGACCACACCGACCGGGCGCTGGAGCGGGAGGACATCGCCGCCGCCAAAGCGGCCTGCCCGAAGCCGCTCGGCGCGGCGGTGAGGGCTCTGCCGTCCGAGGTCGAGCGCGGCGCGTTCGACCAGGTGTGGGACGGCACCACCGTGGTGTGCCGGGTCGACGGGCACACGTACCAGCAGGGTCCGCTCGCGGCCCTGCGTCGGCCCAGCGACCTACTCAACAGGCTGCCGGCCGGTGCGGACGAACTTGCGGATCGACCAGCCTGTCTGGTTCTCGATCCAGCGGCTGACGGCCAGGGCGGTGAACACGATCGTGAGGTGGGCTTCGATCGAGTCGCGTTTGTGGTGGTAGATGGGCCGGGCCTGCAGGTCGT
>WHSR01000069.1 GCA_009379995.1 Streptosporangiales bacterium | reverse complement strand
GACTTCGCCCGGCGCGACCAGCGCAGCAGCGTCTCCCGCTCCTCCCCCGACAACACCAGCGGCTCTTTCGGGCGGCCACGTCCAGGCATGACAGAGACCGTACATTATCTCGTCGAACTTCAGGCGCAGGACACTAGATCCCAGCCGATGATCCAGGCCAGAAACTCGCCCAGCGAGGCATAGGAGAAGGTGTAGGCGCTGCCGGCCACCGGCAGCATGCTGGCGAACTCGGCGTAGCACAGCGCCGCCAGCGCGGCGGCGATCCCGGCGACCACGAAGGAGACGGCGATGGCCGGCCCGGAGGAGGTGGCCGCCGCCACCCCCGTCAGCACGAAGATCCCGGTGCCGATGATCGCCCCGATGCCCACACCGACCAGATCGGGGGCGCCAAGCGCCCGCCGGAGCCGAAACCTCGGCTCCTCGGTGTCCCGTATCGATTGCTCGACCGTCTTGGTGCGCAGGATGTCCATCCGCCTCACCTCCTCGGCTCGTCCGTTCTCGGGGCTCTCCCCCGAGTGTTCCCTTTCCGCGCCGGCCGATCTCTCGCCGAGATCTATGTTGTGGGGCCGTTTTGTCCGATTCGTCGCCCCCACAACATAGATCTCGGCGGGGGTGGTCGAAGCGCGTTGCTTAGAGTCGAAGGCGTGCGATTCCCTGGAGCGCCCCTCACGGTCGGCTTCGATCTGGACATGACGCTGGTCGATTCCCGGCCGGGCATCATCGCCTGCCTGGACGGCCTGGCGGCGGAGACCGGGACGGCGATCGACAGCGCGCTGGCCGCCACCCGCATCGGCGGCCCGATCGAGGAGGAGCTCGCCGAGTGGTTCCCGGCCGAGCAGGTTCCGGGAGCCACCGCGCGGTTCCGCGCGCTGTACCCCGACCTCGCCATCCCGACCCTCTGCCCCCTGCCCGGCGCCCGCGCGGCAGCCGAGGCGGTGCACGGCCAGGGCGGGCGCGTCGTCGTGGTCACCGCCAAGTACGAGCCCAGCGCCCGCCGCGCCCTGGACGAGCTCGGGATCCCGGTGGACGCGGTCGCGGGCGGGCGGTACGCGGAGGCCAAGGGCGAAGCGCTGCGGGAGCACGGCGCCACCGTGTACGTCGGCGACCACCTCGGCGACGTCCGGGCCGCCCGAAGCGCCGGCGCCGTCTTCGTAGCGATCGCCACCGGGCCGTACGATGCGGAGTCGCTGCGGGCGGCCGGCGCCGATACCGTGCTGGACGACCTCACAGCGTTCCCCGAGTGGCTCGAGGACCACCTTCTCGACGCCAGGCTCGCCGAACTGGAGGCGCGGCTGCGGTCGCTGGGGGGTGTCCTCGTGGCCTTCTCCGGCGGCGCCGACTCGGCGTTCTTGCTCGCCGCGGCCGTACGCGCGCTCGGCGCCCGCAATGTTGCCGCCGCCACCGCCGTCTCGCCCAGCCTGCCCGCCCACGAGCTGGCCGCCGCCGCGGAGTTCGCCCGCGATCTCGGGGTACGTCACCTCACCCCGCGCACCCACGAGATGGACCGCGACGGTTACCGGGCCAACGCCGGGGACCGCTGCTACTTCTGCAAGGCAGAGCTGATGGACGTGCTGGCGCCGCTCGCCGACGAGCTGGGGATCGCTTACGCGGCAACGGGGACGAACGCCGACGACGCGGTCGCCGGGTTCCGGCCGGGGATACGCGCCGCGGCCGAGCGTGGGGCCGTCACCCCGCTGCGCGACGCCGGCCTGACCAAGCGCCAGGTCCGGGAGGCCAGCCGCCGCTGGGGGCTGCGCACCTGGGACAAGCCGGCGGCGGCCTGCCTGTCCAGCCGGGTGGCCTACGGCATCGAGGTCACGCCGCACCGGCTGGCCCGGGTCGAGCGGGCGGAGGGCGCGCTGCGCACGGCGCTGGCCACGGCCGGGATCCCGGTGACCAACCTGCGGGTCCGCGACCTCGGCGAGGCCGCCCGGATCGAGGTGGACCGACCGCTGGTCGGCCGGGTCGCCGACTGCCGGGCGGCGACCGATGCGGTGCGGGCCACGGGCTTCGTCGCTGTCGAGGTCGATCCCCGCGGATTCCGGTCCGGCTCGATGAACGAACTCCTGCCCGACCCCGACCCGTACCGCTGAGGCCCCCCTCTTCCAGAGCTACTCGTTGAAGGTCTCGTTAACCCGAAATGACCAGCGAGCTGACTACCGGGCCGCCGGGAAGTCTTGGGCGGGTCCCGTCCACCGGATAGCCTTATGGGTCACCGTCTGTTAAGCATTCGGTCCGCGGCGCCCACCTCCTGAGAGCGAAGACGAGGTCTCCCCGTGCCTACTGGCAAGGTGAAGTGGTACGACACCGACAAGGGCTTCGGGTTTCTCACGCGCGACGACGGTGGTGACGTCTTCGTGCACCAGTCCGCCCTTCCGCCCGGGGTAACCGCCCTGCGGTCGGGTCAGCGCGTGGAGTTCGGCATCGCCGAGGGGCGCCGCGGCCAGCAGGCGCTGTCGCTGCAGCTGCTGGAGCAGCCGCAGCCGGCGAGCCGGGGCCCACGTAAGAAGCCCGACGAGATGATCGTGATCGTCGAGGACCTCATCAAGCTGCTCGACGACATGTCCACCACCTTCCGGCGAGGCAGGTACCCGGAGTCACGGGAGGCCCGTCAGGTGGCCAGCGTGCTGCGCGCCCTCGCCAAGGACCTCGAGCACTAGGGGGCGGCGGGCGGCGCCCCGGAGGCGACGTGTTCGCCCATCGAACGACGTACCCGGTGCAGGCGCCGCCCCCGCCCCACCATGAGGACGACGAGCGTCACGCCCAAGCCGACCGCTGCCAGACCCAACCCGAAGGTGCCACTGGGCACGAGGGAGACCGCGAGCCCCACCCCACCGCCGACCACCCACGCGACCTGCTGGAACGTCTCGGTCAGGCCGAACGTCGAGGAGCGTACCTCCTCCGGCACCTCCCGCTGGATCAGTGCGTCCTGGGCGAGCTTGCCGAGCGTGTGGGTAAGCGCGGCGACGAACGCGACAGCTATCGCGCCCGCCAACCCGAAGAGCACCGCGGCCGCCGCCGCGACGCCGGTGGCGAGGGCGAGCGTGGCCAGCACGATGAACTGCGGAGCCCGGGATCGCACCCACGCGCCCACGCCCGTGCCGACGAAGCCGCCGATGCCCGCCGCCGCGGCCAGGATCGTGACCACGAGCTCCGGCCGAATGTCGGTGAACCGCGCCTCTCGCAGCAGGAAGGCGAGGTAGAAGATCAGGAACCCGGAGAAGACCCGCAGGGCGATGTTCGCCCGCAGCGCCTCGGCGACGACCGGACCCATGTTCCGGACAAGCTCCCGCATCCGGCGGAAGCTCTGCATGGCGGCTCCGCCCGTCCCCTCCTCGGCCTCCACCCCGGCGGGGTCGACCTCGGGCGAGTCGGCGTGCCGAGGCAGCCGGACGCCGAGCACCGCGCCGAAGAGGAACACGATCGTCGCGATCCGCAGCACCCAGGCGGGCCCGGTGAGCTGAGCCAGGCCGAAGCCGACCGGGGCGGCCAGCGCCGCGGCGACGAGGCCGGCGAGCGAGCATCGGGCGTTCGCCGTGACCAGGGTGATCTCCGCCGGCAGCAGACGCGGCGTGGTGGAGCTCCGGGAGACCCCGTACGCCCTGTTGAGCACGAGCACCCCGAACGCGGCGGGGAAGAGCGTCACGACGTCCTGGTGGATCACCGCACCGGCCAGCGCCCAGCACAGCACGCCGCGCAGCGCCATGGTCCCGGCGATGGCGTAACGCCGTCCGGACCGCATGCGGTCGAGCGCGGGGCCGACGAACGGAGCGACGACGGCGAACGGCGCCATGGTCACCAGAAGGTAGAGCGCGACCCGGCCGCGGGCCTCGTCGACCGGTACGTCGAAGAACAGCGTCCCGGCCAACGCCACCGCGACCAGGGCGTCGCCCGCGGAGTTGACGGCGCTCAGCTCGATGAGGTTGGCGAGGCCGCTGCGACCAGCGCCGGACGCGGTGGTCGCCCGGCGCGCGGCCCGGCCAACGGAACGCCCGGCGACCGCGACGCCCCGCCCCGTCCTCGCGAAGAAACGCCCAGTCGCTCGGGCAGCGCGGGCCGCCCGTGCCGAGGCGCCCGAGACCGTCATGGTCTCAGTCTCCCGCAAACCGCCGGTGCTCGCCGCAACCGGTGCCGACGCGTCGATCCGGTTCGCTTATCCGGCCAGATACGAGACAATGATCGGCGTGAGTCCCACCCGTACCAAGAACCCGGCAGCCGACTCGGCCTGTGTCGAGGCCGTCGAGCTGGCGAAGGCGGCGGTGACCGAGGCCGTTCCGCCCGAGCAGGTCGGGGAGCACCTCGGCGTGCACGCCGAGGAGGAACGCGTCGTCACCCACTTCTTCGACTGCCTGGACCCGGGGTACCGGGGCTGGCGCTGGGCGGCGACCGTCACCCGGGCGCTGCGGTCGAAGAAGGTCACGGTCGACGAGACGGCGCTGCTGCCCGGGCCGGACGCGCTGCTCTCCCCTGAGTGGTTGCCGTGGAGCGAACGGCTGCGGCCAGGCGATCTCGGAGTGGGCGACCTGCTGCCGACCCCGGAGAACGACGAGCGGCTCGTCCCCGGCTACACCCAGACCGGGCCCGTGGAAGGCGAGGAGACCGAGGCGGTCGCGGACGAGACCGACCGGTTCCTCATCTGGGAGCCGGGCCTCGGCCGCGCCCGCGTGCTGTCGCCGATCGGCCGCGACCGGGCGGCGAAGCGCTGGTACTCCTCCAGCGGCCCGGACACCCCGCTCGCCAACGCCGCGCCCGCGCAGTGCTCGACCTGCGGGTTCTTCATACCGCTCGCCGGCGCACTGAAGCAGGTGTTCGGTGTGTGCGCGAACGAGCTGGCGCCCGACGACGGCAACGTGGTCTCCGTCGACCACGGGTGCGGCGCGCACTCGGAGGCCGTCGAGGCGCCCGCTCCCTACGAGCCCCCGCCGCCGATCATCGACGAACTGGGGTACGAGCCGATCGAGCACCCGCCGGGCTCGGTCGACGACACCTCCTCCGAGCCTTTCGGCCACAGTTAGTGCCGAGTCCCCAATGAGTGGCCCATTCACACGGATCTATCGGATGAATGTCCCGTTCATCTGACCCATTCGAGACGGAGTCGCTGCGGCGCCGCGTTCTCGACGCGTGGACAGCGTCCCCCGACCGTTTCCGTGAAGACGCCAACGCGGAGGAGGACCTCGCGCTCGGGGGTTACCGCGACCGGGTGGTCGTCGAGCTGGCCCAGAACGCCGCGGACGCGGCCCGCCGGGCCGGTGTGCCCGGCCGGCTGCTGTTCGCGCTGCGCGATCGGACGCTGGTGGCGGCCAACACCGGGGAGCCGCTGGACTCGGCCGGCGTGGTGGCCGCGTCCACGCTCCGGGCGAGCGCGAAACGCGACGAGCCGGAGGCGGTCGGCCGGTTCGGGGTCGGCTTCGCCGCCGTCGTCGCGGTCAGCGACGAGCCGAGGATCCACTCGTCCAGCGGATCCGTAAGCTGGTCCCGCGCGGCGGCCCGCGAGCTGGCCGCCGACGTCGACGCGCTCCGCGGCGAGCTGGAGCGACGGCGGGGGCATGTCCCGGTGTTGCGCCTGCCGTTCCCCGCGCACGACACGGACGACGTACCGCCGCCGGGCTTCGACACCGCGGTGGTGCTCCCCCTCCGGGACGAGGACGCGGAACGGCTCGTCCGTCGCCTGCTGAACGAGGTCGCGGACCCGCTGCTGATCGCGCTGCCGGCGTTGCGCGCCGTCGAGGTGGACGTCGACGGCGCCGTCCGGGAGCTGCACACGGAGCGCCGGGACGGGGACACCGTCGTCGATGTCGGCGGCGTGACAACCCGCTGGCGCACGGCCGGCGCCTCCGGCCGGCTGGACCCCGCGCTGCTCGCCGACCGCCCGACCGAGGAGCGGGAACGGCCGTACTGGTCGGTGACGTGGGCGGTCCCCGTCGACGAGGCCGGCGTGCCCCGGCCGCTGCCGCCCGGCCTGCCCCGGGTGGTGTACGCGCCCACCCCGAGCGATGAGCGGCTCGGGCTCCCCGCGCTGCTCCTCGCCTCGTTCCCGCTCGCGCCGGACCGCCGGCACGTTGCCACCGGCCCGCTGGCCGACGACCTGGTCGAACGCGCCGCTACAGCGTACGCGGACCTGGTGCGCGGCCTCGCCCCGACCCCGGACGTGCTCACCCTGGTCCCGGGTCCGGCGGCCGAGGGTGAGCTGGACGCCAAGCTGCGCCGGGCGGTCAACGCCCGGCTGCCGGAGACGCCGTTCCTCCCGACCGCGGGCGACGCGGACCAGGCGGACTCACCGGCCAGGCAGCGGCCGCGGGACGCCGTCGTGGCGGAGGGAGGACCCGCCCTAGCCAGGGTGCTGGCACCGGTGCTGGCCGGCCTGCTGCCCCCGGAGTGGCCGGACCGCAGCGCCGCGCTGACCGCGCTCGGCGTCCGCCGTCTCGACCTGGCCGGGATCGTCGACCTGCTGGCCGAACTGGACCGGAGACCGGCGTGGTGGCGCGAGGTGTACGCCGCCCTGGTCGGCGCCGATCCCGAACAGTTCGGCGCGCTCCCGGTGCCGCTCGCCGACGGCCGGCTGGTACGCGGGCCGCGTGGCCTGTTGCTCGCCGCCGAAGGGCTGGATCCGGAGCTGCTCGAGCCGCTGGGGCTGCGGATCGTCCACCCCGACGCCGTCCACCCGCTGCTGCAACGGCTGGGCGCGGCGGAGGCCGGCCCCCGGGCGGTCCTCGACAACCCGCGGACCCGGGCGGCGGTCGCGGCCTCGTACGACGAGGACGATCCCGCACCGATCGCCGACGCCGTGTTGGCGCTGGTGGCGGCGGCCGGGATCGAGCCGGGCGAGGAACCCTGGCTCGCCGACCTCGCGCTGGTCGGCGCGGACGGTGACGTCTATCCGGCCAGCGAGCTGCTGATGCCGAACAGCCCGCTCGCCGACGTGCTGGCCGACGACGCGCCGTTGGAGACCGTCGCTTCGGAGCTGATCGAACGCTTCGGCGCCGAGGCGCTGGAGGCGGTGGGCGTGCCGGGTACGTTCGCGCTGCTGCGCGAGCAGGACGTCGCGCTCGATCCCGCGGGTCTCGAGGACCACCTCGACGAGGAACTGGACGACGGTGCGGGGTGGGCGAACGACGCGCTCGCCCGCCTTCCCGGCGGCTCGACCAGCGGTCCGGTGCCTCCGATGCTCCCCGAGATGGTCGCCGTTCGTGACCTGGACCTCGTCGCCGACGACCGATGGGACCGCGCCCTCCCGTTGCTCGCCGAACCGCCGCTGCGCGAGGCGCTGGTGGAGCCCGCCCTGGTGGTGCTGCCGGACGGGAGGCGGGCGAAGGTTCCCTCGTACACCGCCTGGTGGCTGCGCCGGCACCCGGTCCTCGGCGGTCGCCGGCCGACCGAGCTGCGGGCGCGGGACGCCGACCCGGTGCTGGGCGCGCTGTACGACGAGGCGCCGCCCGGTTTCGACGCCGAGGTGCTGGGCGCGCTGGGGGTGCGGACGTCGATCGAGGCGCTGCTCGCCGAGGCCGGCGGCCCGGACGAGCTGCTGGCGCGGCTGGCCGAGCGGGAGGTGGACCGGGCGGCGTTGCACGGGCTGCTGACGGCGGTGGCGGAGGTCGACCCGGACCGGGTGACCCCGCCGGAACGGCTGCGCGCCGTGGTGCGCGGCGAGACCGCTATCGTGCCCGCCGAGGACGCCGTCGTCGTCGACCGCCCGGACCTGCTCCCCCTGGTTTCGGACCGTTCGTTGCTGCTCGTCCCGTACGACCGCGCCGACCCGCTGGCCGAGGTCCTGGACGTGGCGATGGCGAGTGAGCTGGTGACCGGCGAGGTCGCCGCGGAGGGCACGCAGCGGCCGGTGCCCGAGGTCGCCGCGCACGTGCTGCCCGGCTGCCCAGCGACCTACCGCGCCCACGCGCCGCTGGTCGTCGACGGGCGGGAGGTGGCCTGGCGGTACGTGGACGGGGTCGTGCACGCCGGCGACCTGACCGGGCTGGCCCGCGGGCTGGCCTGGGCCAGCGGCCGGTGGGAGGCGCGACTCGTCGTCGAGGCGGCCCTGCGTGACCCGGACCGCGTGGACGACCTGCTCGCCGAGGCGGACCTGGACGTCCGACCCCGGTGAGCCGGGACGCTACCTGTCCTTGCGGCGGCGCTCGATCACCGGGACGAACCACAGCCCGAGAAGTCCGCCGAGGATGCTCGCGGCGCAGGTCCAGATCCACCACCGCTGGTCGGTGGGGATCCGGTCGTACAGGAGGAGCAGCACCACGAGCGCGACCGACCACAACGCCGTGCCCGCCGCGATGGTGATGCGGATGTTGATCCTCAGCGGCGGAGGGCTTGGCCGGCGGGCGCGTACCACTCAACCAGCCTAGTGCGACCGTTAACGCCCTGATCACCCGGAGATCAGGAGGTGCCTCAGCTGGGCGCGCCGCGCCCCGCCTTGCGGTCGCGCCAGGCCTGCTTCGCCGCCTCCACCTCTGGGGAGGCCAGGCAGTTCGCAAGGAGCGGCAGGGACTCTGCGAGGGCGTCCTCGAAGGAGCCGTCGAACGCTCGGCGCATCAACCGCTTGGCGGCGACGGCGGCCGTCGGGGACATCTGTCGGTAGAGCTCGACGAACTCGGCCAGCCCCCCCTCGAACCGGTCGGCGGGCACCAAGTGGTCGACCAGGCCCATGCCGCGCGCCTCGTCCGCGTCGATCACCTCGCCGGACAGGATCAACCGCGCGGCCGGACCCCGCCCGATCAGCTGCGGCAGGCGGTAGGGCGCCATGCCCGGGAAGAGCCCCTCGAGGACCGCGGGCAGGCCGAGCCGGCAGTCGCTGCTGCACACCCGGATGTCGCAGCAGATGGCCAGCTGCACGCCGCCTCCGAGGCAGTCGCCGTGCAGGGCGGCGATTGTGATCTTGTCCATCAGCTCCAGGGCCCGGAAGGCGGTCTCCTGGGTCTCGTAGAAGCCGGGCGGCATCCCCTCGCGGCCCATCATGTTCAGGTCCAGCCCGGAGCAGAAGGCTCGGCCGGCGCCGCGGACAACTACCACCCTGACCTCGGGCGCGTCCGCCGCAACGGCGGTCACCGCGTCGAGTTCCTTCATCAAGGCGAGATCCAGTGCGTTCAAGACGGCGGGCCGGTTCAGCGTGATCCACGCCAGCGACCCGTCGAGCTCCAACAAGACCGGTCTGTCTCCCATCGCCACCTCGCAACCTTGGTGTCGGCTCCCTGTTGGCTCCCGTCGGCCCCCGGCTAGGCCCCCCCTACCCGGCGTTTCCCCTCGGGCCAGTACCGCTCCCGGAGCAGCCACTTGAGCACCTTCCCGCTCGGGTTCCTCGGCAGCGCCTCGGCGAAATCGACCGAACGCGGCCGCTGGAACCCGGCGAGTCTCTCCCGGCAGAAGCCGATGATCTCCTCCTCGGTCGGGGCAGCGTCCGCCTTCGCCACGACCACCGCCTTGACCGTCTCACCCCACCTCTCGTCGGGCACGCCGATCACCGCCGCGTCCGCAACGGCCGGGTGCCGGAACAGGACGTTCTCCACGGTCCGCGGGTACACGTTCTCCCCGCCCGACACGATCACGTCCTTGAGGCGATCGGAGACGAACAGGTAGCCCTCCTCGTCCAGGGTCCCGATGTCTCCGGTGTGCAGCCAGCCGCCGCGCAGCGTGGCGGCCGACTCCTCCGGCAGCCGCCAGTACCCCCGCATGAGCTGCGGGCCCCGTACGACCACCTCGCCCGTGGTGCCGGCCGGCACCGGGGCGTCGTCCTCGTCGACGACGCGGACCTCGGTGGCGATCGCCGGCCGGCCGGCGGCCAGCAGCAGGTGTCGCTCGCCCGCCAGGGCCCGGCGATGGTCGGCGGGTGAAAGGAACGTGACGCCCTGGGTCGCCTCCGTCAGCCCGTAGGACTGCGCGAAGTCGCATCCGAACGTCTCCATCGCCGTCTGCAGCGTCTTCTCCGCGATGGGCGAGGCGCCGTAGTGCACCAGCCGCAGAGCGGGATAGCGCCGGGCCGACACGTCCGGCACCTCGACCAGACACATCTGGATCATCGAGGGCACCAGCGTCGTGTAGCCGATCCCCTTCTCGCTCAGCACCCGTACGGCCTGCCGCGGGTCGAAGGACTCCAGAATCCACAGCGAGCCGCCTCGGGACAGCGGCGCGAAGACGGTGGGCACGATGCCGGCGTGGTAGAGCGGCAATGCGGCCAGACAGCGTTCGCCGGGCCGGTTGTCCAGCGCCAACGCCACCTGCACGATGTTCGCCGTCACCGCGCGGTTGGTGAGAAGGACACCCTTCGGGCGACCGGTGGTCCCGCTCGTGTACATCTGGTACACGTCGCCGTCCTCGTCGACCGGGCACTCGGGCGGGGTGTCCGGCCCTTCGGTCAGAACTGCGGAATCCTCCCAGCCCGGCCGGCCCGGCCCGTCCAGGACGACGAGGCGCTCAACGGTCTCGAGCCTGTCCCGGATGCCGTGCAGCGCGTCGACGTGCCGCGTCCCGGCGAACAGCACCCTCGACCCGGAGTCGCCGAGGATGTACGCCCACTCGTCGGGGGTCAGCCGGTAGTTGACGGGGACGAGGGCCACGCCGGTCTTGGCGGCGGCGAAGTACAGCAGCAGGTACTCGATGCTGTTGGTGGCGACGACCGCCGCCCGGTCACCGGGTCCCAGCCCGGCGGCGATGAGGAAGTTGGCCAGCCGGTGGGTTACCGTGACCGCCTCCCGGTAGCTGATCCGCCGCCCTCCCTGCACCGCGAACTCGGCGTCGGGCTGCTCGCGAGCCCAATAGTCCAAGAAGTCGGCCAGCCGCACCGCACCCTCCCAGCTTCCATCGGTCGGGCGGCAACCCCCGCCCTCCCAGGGGGGCCGACCCCTACACGATGATCGCAGGACATACCGGACAGAAACCAGGGACGCGGGCCAACCTGTGGACGGTCGGCCGTTTTCCCCTGCCGGTGGCCCGGCTACGCGGAAGCGCCGTCTTATCCACCCCGTTACCTCGCCGGTGTTTCCCAAGACGGGCTGCTTCTGGCACCCTCTGGCGCGTGCCCGAGATCACGCCCACCACAACGGGCGGGGAGCCGCGAGGCCCGTCCTCGCCCCGCAACGCGGTTGACAGCTACTTCGAGATCTCCGCGCGCGGCTCGACGGTCGCCCGGGAGATCCGCGGCGGGCTGGCCACGTTCTTCACGATGGCCTACATCGTCGTGCTCAACCCGCTGATCATCGGCACCGTCGCCGACGCCGACGGCCGGCTCGTCGGTGGGGCCGCCGACCCCGGGCAGGGCGTCGCCATGGTCGCGTCGACGACCGCCCTGGTCGCGGGCGTCATGACCCTGTTGATGGGGGTCGTGGGACGATACCCGTTCGCGCTTGCCACCGGGCTGGGGCTCAACGCGTTCGTCGCCGCCAGCCTCGCCTCGCAGATGGCCTGGCCGGACGCCATGGGCCTGGTGGTCCTCGAGGGTCTGATCATCGCGGTGCTCGTGCTCACCGGGTTCCGTACCGCCGTGTTCGAGGCGGTGCCGGCGCAGCTCAAGACGGCGATCGCGGTGGGCATCGGCCTGTTCATCGCGCTGGTCGGGTTCGTGGACGCCGGCTTCGTACGACGCACCGAGGGCGGCACCGTACCCGTACAGCTCGGCATCGACGGCAGCCTGCAGAGCTGGCCCACACTCGTGTTCTGCATCGGCGTCGTGCTCACCGCGGTCCTGGTCGCCCGCCGGACGAGGGGCGCGATCCTCATCGGGATCTTGGCGACCGCCCTCGTCGCCATCGTGGTCGAGGCGTTCGCGAACGTCGGCTCCTCGGAGGGTGGCCAGAATCCCAAGGGGTGGAGCCTCGTCGTTCCGGCTCTTCCGGAGCGGCTGGCGGCAACGCCCGACCTTTCACTGCTGGGCCAGTTCAGCATCGTCGGGTCGTTCGTCAGGGTGGGTGTGCTGGCCGCCGTCCTGTTTGCGTTCACCCTTCTGCTCGCCGACTTCTTCGACACGATGGGCACCGTCGTCGGGGTCGGCACCCAGGCCGGCCTCGTCCAGCGAGGCACCCTGCCCGGCATTGGGCGGGTGCTCTTCGTCGACTCCTTGGCGGCGGCCGGGGGCGGCGCCGCGTCGGTGTCGTCCAACACGACCTACATCGAGTCGGCGGCGGGCGTCGGCGAGGGCGCGCGCACCGGCCTGGCCAGCGTGGTGACCGGCGCGCTCTTCCTGCTCGCGATGTTCCTCTCGCCGCTGGTGCAGATCGTGCCGTTCGAGGCGGCGACCCCGGCGCTGGTCGTGGTCGGGTTCCTGATGGCCACCCAGGTCGCCAACATCGACTTCACCGACTACGGGGTCGCGATCCCGGCCTTTCTCACCATGATCCTGATGCCCTTCACGTTCTCGATCACCAACGGTCTGGGCGCGGGGTTCGTCTCGTACGTGCTCATCAGGACGTTCCAGGGGCGGGCACGCGAGATCCACCCGCTGATGTGGCTGGTGAGCGCGCTCTTCGTGGTCTACTTCGCGATCGTGCCGATCGAGCAGCTGCTCGGCGTGGGCTGAGCCACCCTCCGCCGAGATCTATGTTGTGGGGCGGCTAACCGGACAAAACGACCCCCACAACATAGATCTCGGCGGAGGGTGGATCTCGGCGGAGGGTGGATCTCGGCGGGTCCTACCCACTGGACGGGAATACATGTGCCAGCATATCGTTAGCAAAAGTAATGACTCTAACTAACGATCATGCCGACGACACGGACGCACACACGTACCGACACAGGTTTGGCCGCCGAGTTGCGCATCTCGGTCATGCGGCTCGCTCGGCGGCTTCGACTGCAACGCGCCGATCCCTCCCTCTCCGACACCCAGCTGGCAGCGCTGGGAGCGATCGAGAGGAACGGTTCGATGACCCCGGGCGAGCTGGCCGAGCACGAGAAGGTGCAGCCGCCCTCGATGACCCGAGTGATCAGCGCCCTGGAGGAAAACGGGCTGATCGCCCGTACCTCCCATCCGACCGACAGACGCCAGGTGCTCCTGGCCCTGACGGAGAAGGGGAGCGCACTGCTCGGGGAGATCCGTCGCCGGCGAACGGCCTGGCTGGCACGGCGGCTCCGCGAGCTGACGCCGGAGGAACGGGCGACGCTCCGGGCGGCGGTGCCGATCCTGGAGAAGCTGAGTCGAGCGGGCGGGGAAGCGAACAAGACGAGTTCATGAGGCCGTCGAAGGGGACGTTCCGCTCGCTGCACAACCGGAACTTCCGGCTGTTCATGGGCGGGCATGCCGTCTCCAGCACCGGCACCTGGATGCAGCGGGTCGCCCAGGACTGGCTCGTCCTGCAGCTCAGTCACGGCAGCGGCACCGCGCTCGGCATCACGCTCGCGTTGCAGTTCCTCCCCTTGCTCCTGCTCGGCCTGTGGGGCGGGGTCATCGCGGACCGCTACTCCAAGCGGCGGCTGCTGCTGATCACCCAGGCGTCGATGGGTTTGCAGGCGCTGACGCTGGGCGTCCTCACCGTGTCCGGGATGGCGGAGATATGGCACGTGTACGCGCTCGCGTTCGGACTCGGCCTCGTCACCGCGTTCGACAACCCGACCCGCCAGTCGTTCGTCATCGAGATGGTGGGGCGCGACGAGCTACCCAACGCCGTCGCGCTGAACAGCGCCACCTTCCAACTGGCGCGGGTCGTCGGGCCCGCCCTCGCCGGGCTGGCCATCGCGGCGATGGGCATCGGCCCGGTGTTCCTGCTCAACGCGCTGTCGTACGTGGCCCTGCTGATCGGGTTGTCGCGCATGCAGGAAAACAAGCTGCACCTGCCCGAGCGCGCGCCGCGGTCCCGCGGCCAGCTCCGGGAGGGCTTGCGCTACGTCCGCTCGGAGCCCGTCCTGCTGCTGGCGCTGGTCATCGTGGCGTTCGTCGCGACGTTCGGTCTCAAGTTCCAGGTCACCCTGGCGATGATGGCCAACCAGGTGTTCCACACCGGCGCCAGCGGGTACGGCCTGCTGTCCAGCGCCGTCGCCGCCGGATCGGTTGCCGGCGCGCTGGTGGCCGCCCGGCGCAGCCGACCGAGGCTGCGGCTGGTGGTGGGATCCGCGATCGTCTTCGGCGTCCTCATGTTGGTCACCGCCGTCATGCCGACGTACTGGCTGGTCATGGCGATGCTGGTGCCCACAGGCGTCGCGGCGCTGACGTTCAACACGGCCGCCAACTCCACCGTGCAGCTCACCTCCTCGCCGGTGATGCGCGGCCGGGTGATGTCGCTGTACATGCTCGTCTTCCTGGGCAGCGCGCCGATCGGGGCACCTGCGGTCGGCTGGGTCGCCGAGGCGTTCGGCCCCCGGTACAGCGTCGGGCTGGGCGGTGTCCTCGCGATCCTCGCCGCCGTCGTGGCGGCCGCCGTGCTGCTTCGCCGGCAGGGGCTCGTCGTCCGCGCGCACGTACGTCCGCGTCCCGGCCTGGATATACGTTCCGGCCTGCGGGCGCACACCAGCCTGCGGGCGTGACAGGCTGGGGCCGGGATGTCACGCTATATCGACATGGATCCGCTCGACGTCCTTCGGCACGAGGGTGAGTTGCTGGCGACGGCCGCGGACGACGGTTTCGACCGGTCGGTGCCGCCGTGTCCGGGCTGGACGGTTCGCGACGTCGTCGCGCACGTGAGCGGGGTGCACCGGGGACGGGCCGAGCAGGTCCGGGGACGTCACCAAGAGCGCATCGACCTTCCGGTCACTCCGCCGGAGGGCGACGGTGCCCTGCTGGCCTGGTACCGGGAGGGACTCGCCGACCTCGTCCAGGTGCTGGCCGCCACAGCCGACGACGAGCCGGTCTGGAGCTGGCAGCGCACCAACCGAACGGCGGGCTTCTGGAAGCGCCGCATGGCCCACGAGACCACCGTGCATCGGGTCGACGTGCAGTCGGCGTTCGGCGACGTGACCCACGTGGACGACTCGGTTGCCATCGACGGCATCGACGAGGTGCTCGATGCGATACTTGTCGCCTTCTCCCGGCGAGACGTCGGCGGCGACGGCCGAACCGTCGCCTTTCGTACCGGCGACCGCGTCTGGCGGGTCACCCCGCAGCCGGACCGGGTCGACCTGGACCGCTCCCCGGGTCCTGCCCCCGGACCGGTCCAGGCCACGGTGAGCGCGGAGCCCTCCGAGCTGTACCTGTGGTTGTGGGGCCGGCGACCGGACGAGTCAGTCCACGTGGAGGGGGACTGGTCGGCGGCGGTCTGGCCGCGAAGGCGGATCGCCAGGATTACCGGCCCGCGCGACGCGCGCTAGCCATGCGCCTGTTCGCCGCGCTCATCCCGCCGCCCGACGCGCTTGACGACATCGAGGCGGCGGTGGCGCCGTACCGCACGGCCTGGCCGCACCTGCGTTGGGTGCGGGAGGACCTGCGGCACGTGACCCTCGCCTTCTTCGGTGAGGTCGACGAGACGGCGCTGACGCGGCTGACGCCCCGGCTCGAACGGGCGGCCGCCCGGCATCCCCCGCTCGATCTCTCCCTCGCCGGCGCCGGCGCCTTTCCCAGCGGCGGTCGGGCCCGGGTGCTGTGGGCCGGACTGTACGGCGACCGGCGCGAACTCGCCGGCCTGGCCGCCTCCGCGTCGGCGGCGGGGCGGCGCTCCGGGGTGGGCGCCGCCGACCGCAGGCAGCGGTTCCACCCGCATCTAACCCTCGCCCGCTGCCGCGTACCCACCGACCTGCGACCGCTGGTCGAGGCGCTGTCCGCCTACGCTGGCTGCTCCTGGACCGCCGACGCCCTCCACCTGATGCGCAGCCATCTGGGTCCGCAGATCCGGTACGAGGCGGTGGAATCCTGGCCGCTGCGGAAGAGGAGCGGCGAATGACGCGGCGAATGGCCAGGCCCTGGATGCTCGACGAACTGGCTCACGCAGGTCCAGATCCCGATCCCAGACTTCTGGCCGTCCGAGGCCGACGAGGTGCTCGATCGGTGGCTGGACGGCGCCGCCGACGACCCGGCCCAGGGGTACACGGCCGAGGACTTCGCCGAACACATCCGCACCGAATACAGCACCTTCCGGTGGCTGCTGGAGCCGATGCTCGCCGCCACGGGCTTCGAGGTCGTGACCGCGGACTTCCGCGGACCGGTGTACGGCGCGTACACCTGCGTCAGGCGGGGCGGCTAGGCTGCGGGCATGGGTCCGGGTCCCCGCCCCTGGCTTATCCCCGCGGTGCTTGCCCTGCTCATCCTCGTGGTCCTGCTGGGCGGCCTGCTGGGCTGACTACGACGGCCCGCGGCTCGGGGGATCGTCACCACGCGTACGCCTCCGGCGCCGGGCCGCCCGGGCCGGGGAAGAGCTGGTCGAGCCGCTTGCGCCCGGTGTCGTCGAGGGTGATCTCGACGGCCCGCAGGGTGCCGTCGAACTGCTCGGCCGTGCGCGGCCCGATGATCGGAGCGGTCACCCCCGGCTGGTGCAGCAGCCAGGCGAGGGCGACGTTGGCCGGATGCTCGCCGAGCTCGTCGCAGAGGGACTCGTACGCCTCGATCCGGTCCCGCTGCCGCGCCAGCACGGCGCGGGGGCGGTCCTCAGTGCTGCGGGACAGCTTCTGTTTGCGCAGCGCGCCGCCGAGCGCACCGCTGTGCAGAGGACTGTACGGGATCAGCCCGATCCCGTAGTCCCGGCAGGCGGGCAGCACCTCGAGCTCGACGGTCCGCTCGAGCAGGTTGTACAGCGACTGCTCGCTGACCAGCCCGAGGAAGTGACGCCGGTGCGCCGCCTCCTGCGCCTGGGCGACGTGCCATCCGGCGAAGTTGGAGGAGCCGACATAGAGGATCTTGCCCTGGGTGTGCAGCACCTCCATCGCCGACCAGATCTCCTCCCAGGGCGTGCTCCGGTCGACGTGGTGCATCTGGTACAGGTCGATGTGGTCGGTCTGCAGTCGCCGCAGCGACGCGTCGCAGGCGCGGCGGATGCTCAGCGCGGACAGGAGCCCCTCGTTGGGCCAGTCGCCCATCGCGCCGTACACCTTGGTGGCGAGGACGGTACGTTCCCGCCGGCCGCCGCCCCGAGCGAACCAGCGGCCGATGATCTCCTCGGTGACGCCCTTGCCCATGTGGCGGCCGTAGGTGTTCGAGGTGTCGAAGAAGTTGATGCCGTGCTCGTGGGCACGATCCATGATCCGGTGGCCCTCCGCCTCGGACGTCTCCGGCCCGAAGTTCATGGTGCCGAGGCAGAGCCTGCTGACCGACAGCCCGCTGCGGCCCAGGTGCGCGTACTCCATGCCGACCATTGTCCGTGCAAGGCTTTCCCCGTGAGGGCTACCAGCATGACCCCCGCCCGTACGGTGGCGGCGTTGACGCTCGCCGGCGCGCTCACCGTGTCGGCGGCCGGGCCCGGGCACGCGGCGACGACGCCGGGCGCCCGCGACGAGCGGGTGCTGCTCACCGTCACCGACCCGCGCATCACCGAGTCGAGCGGACTCGCGGTCAGCCTTCGCCACCGCGGGGTGCTCTACACCCACAACGACTCCGACGACGTACCCCGCTTCTTCGCGATCGGCCGCGACGGCCGCACCCGCGCGACCTTCACCCTGGCCGACGCGAGCGCCCGGGACTGGGAGGCCATGGCGGCCTACCGAGGGGACGACGGCCGGGCGGTGCTCCACCTCGCCGACATCGGCGACAACCTGGACGGAGCGTGGCCGTCGGTGTCGATCTACCGGGTACGGGAGCCGCGGGTGCTGCGGGACGCGACGGTGCCGGCGACCGAGTTCCGCTTCCGGTACGCCGACGGCGCCCGCAACGCCGAGGCGCTGCTCGTCCACCCGCGCACCGGCCGGCTGTACGTGGCCAGCCGGGAGTGGGAGGGTGGCCTGTACGCGGCGCCGAAGAAGCTGAGCACGGACTCGGTGAACGTTCTGCGCAGGGTCGCGCACGCGCCGCCGTTCGTCACGGACGGGGCCTTCGCCCCGGACGGCAGCCGCTTCGTGCTGCAGACGTACGTCTCCGCGCGCATCTACCGGGCCCCGGGTCAGGAGGTCGCCCGGATCTCCATCCCCGACCAGCCGCAGGCGGAGTCCGTTGCCTACACCCGCAACGGCCGTGCGCTGCTCGTCGGCAGCGAGGGCCGGCGCAGCAAGATATGGCGGGTGCCGCTCTCCCCGGACGAGAGCGGCCAGACCCCGACGCCGACGCCCGCCCCGAGGCGTACCTCACAGGGGCCGGCTGGAAGCCTGGACGATTCCGGCCGGTTCGGCGCCCTGGCGCTGGTGCTCGCCGGGGTGGTGGCCGCGCTGGTCGCCAGAAGGGCCTCCCGCCGAGACCGATGATCCGTCATACGACATGCACCGCGAGGCGCACGTCGAGGACGTTGGCGATGTGCTGGAGGTCGTTCGGATCGCTTGTGACGACGAGATCGTTCCGGGCGAGCGCGCCGATAACCACCGTGGCATCGACGAAGTCCTGAGTGCGGGACAGGCCACACATCCGCCCTGCGGCACGGGCACCGTTCTCGTCGAACGCCTCGATGACGCAACCGCGGAGTAACCGCGACAGGTTTGGCTGCGGCCCTCCCCGCCAGGCCTGAGCGAGCACGACCGAGGGCACGGTCGGCCGTATTGCGTTGGCCAAAGCGCGGTCGTGCAGCGTCCATAGGTCGCGCCGATTGCTCTCCGCAGCGATCAAGGCGCCGGTGTCGTAGGTGATCCCCGCCACAGAAGCTAAATGATCCCGTGCCGGCGAAGGATCTCCTCAGCCCTCGCCTTTTCTTCTTCTGTGATCGCGCCGTGCTCAGCCTCCCACTCACTGACCGCGCGCAGTCCGTCCTCGATCGCGATCCGCTCTTCGGCGGCGTGAGACAGCCACGCGGACAGGCTCATGCCCGCGGCCTCGGCGGCCTTCCTCGCCTCCGCCGCAACCCGCTCATCCAGCGCCACCGAAAGCTTCTCCACGGCCATGCGTCTATGGTAGCACCGCCGGTACTACCGATGCTCGCCTCGCGGCTACAGCCGCTCGACCACGTAGTCGATGCACGCGGTAAGCGCCTCGACGTCGGCCGGGTCGATGGCCGGGAACATGCCGAAGCGGAGCTGGTTGCGGCCCAGCTTGCGATACGGGTCGGTGTCGACGATCCCGTTCTCCCGCAGAACGTTGGCGATCGCCGCGGCGTCGATCTCGTCGGCGAAGTCCACAGTGCCGATGACCTGGGAACGCTGCGCCGGCTCGGCGACGAACGGCCACGCGTACGGGACCTTCTCCGCCCAGGTGTAGAGCCTGCCGGAGGAGTCGGCGGTGCGCGCCGTGGTCCAGCGCAGTCCGCCCCGCTCCAGCATCCACTCGACCTGCTCCGCGAACAGGATCAGGGTCGCAACGGCCGGCGTGTTCTGGGTCTGCTCCTTGCCGGAGTTGTCGATGGCAGTCCGCAGGTCGTAGAAGGCCGGCACGTACCGCCCGCTCGCGGCGATCTCCTCGGCCCGGGCAAGGGCGGCCGGCGACATCAGCGCGATCCACAGGCCGCCGTCGGCGGCGAAGCATTTCTGCGGAGAGAAGTAGTACACGTCGTACTCGCCGACCTCGACCGGCAGTCCCCCGGCCCCGCTGGTGGCGTCGACAAGCATCAGGGCCCCCTCGTCGGCGCCCGGTACGCGGCGGATCGGCATCGCGACGCCGGTCGAGGTCTCGTTGTGGGTGAGCGCGTAGCTGTCGATGCCCGCCTCGGCCCGCGGCAGCGGATGGGTGCCGGGCGGGCTTTGGATCACCGAGGGCTCGGCGAGCCACGGCGCCCTCCTCGTCACGTCGGCGAACTTGGACGAGAACTCTCCGAACGAAAGGTGCTGGGAGCGCTCGCGCACCAAGGCGAACGCGGCGATGTCCCAGAACGCGGTGGTGCCGCCGTTGCCCAGCACGACCTCGTACCCCTCGGGCAGCCCGAACAGTTCGCGGAGTCCACGGCGGACCCGGCGCACCAGCGATCTGACCGGAGCCTGGCGGTGCGAGGTGCCCAGGTACGTCCGGCCGGAGTCGGCGAGGGCGGCGAGCTGTTCCGGGCGAACCTTGGACGGGCCGCTGCCGAAGCGGCCGTCGGCGGGCTTGATGTCGTCGGGGATGGCGATGTCGGTCACCCCACCAGCCTAATGACCGAGCTCGGCCCGCCCGTGGCCGCCTCGGAGACACGGTCGGGGCGGCCGTCGACACGGCACCGATTTCGCCGTAAATACGACGATGCGTGCCTGGCCACCGCTAGGGTCGTGCCATGTCCATGCCTGACCGGGATCGTGATCCCACCGCGAGCACCGCCCAGTTCCAGGCGTTTGCCGACAGGTCCGAAGACACCGAGCGGCGCCGGTCGAGGGGCGGGACACTGACATTCGTGGTCGTGCTGGCCGTCGTCGTTGTGGCCGCCGCGATCGCCTGGCTCCTGCTCGGCTGATTTCGTAACGCAGAGATCGACGCCCGGCTCATCGGCCTGCGGGAACGCGCGTACGGCGCCGCAGCGGGCGGACGATCCCGTACCCGACGACCCCGGCCAGTCCGAGCGCCGAGGCGAGCGCCACCAGCCCGGGGTAGAGGTAGACCGAGCGCTGTCGCGGCAACGCCCGCCCGTCGACGAACACCGCGGGGATCTGCTCTCCCGGACGGTAGCGACCCTCGATGACGGCGTCCACCTTCCCCGTCCGCGTCCGAACATCGCGGTAGAACGCCCCCACACAGCCACTGCGGCCGCACGAGTCGGCGACGAACGTGCCGTACCGGCCGTGGTCGTGCAGCGCCCGGTACGCGGCCGCCGACCGCGCGCCCGCGTCGTAGGCGAGCAGCGCCAACGCGGCACCCATGGCCAACACGATCACCGGGACCGCCAGCCGTTTCAGCAGCGCGCGCACGACAACGAACCTGGGTGGGTACGACCGCCGCGGTCAGACGGTGCCCAGAACCTCTTGGGCACCCGGCACGTCGTACACGGACCGCGCCGGCGGCCCCACGTACAGCGCGCTCGGGCGGACCAGCCGGCCGGTGCTCTTCTGCTCCAGGATGTGCGCGGCCCAGCCGGCCACCCGGGCGCAGGTGAACATGGCGGTGAACATGTGCGGCGGCACCTCGGCGAAGTCGAGCACCACCGAGGACCAGAACTCCACGTTCGTGGCGAGCACTCGCTCGGGATGCCGGTTGTGCAGCTCCTCCAGCGCCGCCTTTTCCAGCGCCTCGGCCACCTCGACCCGCGACGAGCCCAGCTCCTTGGCGGTACGGCGGAGCACCCGGGCCCGCGGGTCCTCGGCGCGGTAGACGCGATGCCCGAAGCCCATCAGCCGCTGGCCGGAGTCCAGCAGGTGTTTGACGTACCCCTCCGGATCTCCGGTGCGCTCCACCTCGTCGAGCATGTGCAGAACGCGCGACGGCGCGCCGCCGTGCAACGGACCGGACAGCGAGCCGACCGCCGACGACAGGCAGGTCGGCACGTCGGCGCCGGTGGAGGCGACCACCCGCGCGGTGAACGTGGACGCGTTCATACCGTGCTCGGCGGCGGACACGAAATAGGAGTCGACGGCCTTGACGTGGTCGGGATTGGGCTCCCCCCGCCAGCGGATCATGAACCGCTCGACGATCGTGCTCGCCTCGTCGATCCGGCTCTCCGGCACCATCGGCATGCCCAGGCCCCGCGCCGACTGGGCCACGAACGACATCGCCATGACCGAGGCCCGCGCCAGGTCGTCGCGCGCCTGATGCTCGTCGATGTCGAGCAGCTGACGCAGCCCCCACGCCGGGCCGAGCATCGCGATCGCGCTCTGCACGTCGACGCGGATGTCTCCGGAGTGCACCGGGAGGGGGTACGGCTCCGCCGGCGGCAGCCCGGGCTTGAACTTGTTGTCAACGAGCAGGCCCCACACGTGCCCGAAGGTCACCCGTCCGACGAGCTCCTCGATGTCGACACCCCGATACCGAAGCGCGCCCCCCTCCTTGTCCGGCTCGGCGATCTCGGACTCGAACGCCACGATCCCCTCAAGGCCGGGCTTGAAGTCGGACATCCTTGCCTGCCTCCGTCTCCTCCCGACATACCGTTCCGGCCCTCATTCAATCGTGTGATCGCCGTCGTTGTCTCGCCGGGTCGGTGACCAGCCGCCTCGCGCGTGAGGCCTACGTGTGAAGATGCGAGATCGTGGAACATCTCGATCCAGCTTCGCGCCCGACCGAGCACGCCCGCCCTGTGTACCAGGCCGACCTCGGCCTCGACGAGGCGGCTCTCGCCCCCGATCCGATCACTCAGTTCGACGCATGGTTCGCCGACGTCGTGGCGGCCGGACTACCCGAGCCGAGCGCCATGGTGCTCGCCACGGCCGGCGCCGACGGCACGCCCAGCGCCCGGACCGTGCTGCTCAAGCACTATGACGACAGAGGTTTCGTCTTCTACACCAACTACACCTCGCGCAAGGGCCAGGAGCTGGCCGAGAACCCGCGGGCCGGACTGGTCCTTCCGTGGCACCCGATCCGGCGGCAGGTCACCGTGGTCGGCGAGGTTGAGCGGCTGCCGCGTACGGAGAGCGAGGCGTACTTCGGCTCCCGCGCACGGGGTTCCCAGCTTGGCGCGTGGGCGAGCGAACGCCAGTCGGCCGTGATCGCTTCCCGTGCGGTGCTGGAGGAGAGGTTCGCCGAGCTTTCCCGGTCCTGGCCGGACGGCACCGAGGTGCCGCTGCCGGACTTCTGGGGCGGCTTTCGGGTGGTGCCGTGGACCGTCGAGTTCTGGCAGGGCAGGACGAACCGGCTGCACGACCGGCTGCGCTACCGCCGTACCGACGACTCCGGAGGCTGGGCGGTGGAGCGGCTGTCCCCGTGAGCGACGGACACGACGAAGGTTCCGCCGATCCCCCTGCGGATCGCGACCGGCGGAACCGGGACAGCCGGGGCCTTCGGTGCGCTCGGGCCCTACGGCTGCTGCAGCAGGCGGCGGTGGACACCCGTCCGCTGCGCCACGCCGACTATCGCCGCCTGTGGGCCGGGCAGGGCGTTTCGTTCATCGGCTACCAGCTCACCCAGGTGGCCGTTCCGGTGCAGGTCTACGACCTCACCCACTCCTCGTTCTGGGTAGGCATGGTCGGGCTGGCGAGCCTGCTGCCGCTGATCGCGTTCGGGTTGTGGGGCGGCGCGGTGGCCGACGCCATGGACCGGCGCCGGCTGCTGATCATGTCCTCCTGCACCACCTGGGCGACGACCTGGGCGCTGCTGCTACACGCCCTGGTGGACCTGGGCAGCGTTCCGCTGATCCTGACGCTGGTCGCGGTGCAGTCGGTGGGGTTCGCCGTCTCGTCGCCGACCCGGTACGCGATCATCCCGCGGCTGATCCCGACCGGCCTGGTGCCGGCGGCGAACACCCTGAACTTCGTCGTCAGCAGCCTGGGCACGGTCGCCGGTCCGCTGATCGCCGGAATCGTGCTCGGGAGCCTCGGCTTCGCGGCGGCGTACGGCATCGACGCGGCGCTGTTCACGGCCGGGCTGTACGCCGCGCTGCGGCTGCCGAGGCTGCCCCCGCTCGGCGAGCGGACGCAGCCCGGGCTGCGGGCGGTGATCGACGGGCTCGTCTTCCTCTCCCGCCAGCCGGTGCTGCTCATGTCGTTCGTCGTCGACATCATCGCGATGGTGCTGGCGATGCCCCGGGCGCTGTTCCCGGAGGTGGCGGATACCCGGTTCGGCGGCGAGGCGGCGGTCGGCTGGCTGTTCGCCTCGATAGCCATCGGCGCCGTCGCGGGCGGGTTGCTGTCGGGCTGGATCGGCCGGGTCCGCCGGCAGGGCGTGGCCCTGATCGTCGCGATCGCCGGGTGGGGGATCGCGGTGGCGGTGGCCGGGCTCGCGCGGGACCTTTGGCTCGCCGTGCTGCTGCTGTCGGTGGCGGGCGCCGCCGATCTCGTGTCGGCGGTCTACCGGCAGACGATCCTGCAGACGTACGCGCCGGACGAGATGCGCGGCCGGCTGCAGGGCGTGTTCATCGTCGTGGTGGCGGGCGGGCCTCGCCTCGGTGACCTGCGGGCCGGCGCGACGGCGGCGGTGGTCGGCGCCACCGTCTCCTGGGTCGGCGGCGGGGTGCTGTGTGCGGTCGCCGTCGTAATCGCCGGCCTGCTCGTGCCGTCGTTCCTGCGCTACGACGCTCGCCGCCGGCCCTTCCGATGAATGGGCCACTCATCCGGACCTGCCGTCCCTAGCTGATGGGACCGAGCAGTGATCGCGGCAGCAGACAAGCGCCTCGCGCAGAACGCGGCCACTGCGATAGCCCGGTGGTGAAGGCGTTCCTGGACACCCGCCCGTGGACAACCGACCTTCCCGGGACGCTTGCCTGACGTACGTCGCTACGCAAGTCTTGGACCGGAGAGTCGCCGGGGGAAGCGGCTCCCATGCGGAGGCAATCATGACGCAACCGGCACCACCCACGCCAGGTTCGGTCTCGACGGCGGACCTGTGGGATCTACAGGCGTCGCCGGCGAGCCTGCAGGAGCTGGCCGCCGCGTGGCGTAGCCTGCGGGACGCGGCGTCGTCGGCGCGGGACACGGTCGACCAGGCGGCGTATCGCGTGTTCGCGGACGAGGGCTGGCAAGGCCAGACGGCGGACTCGTACGACGGTCACCGGCAACGCGTGACCGGGGACGTGGGGAAGCTCGCCGAGCGGGCGGGTCCGGTCGCCGAGGCGCTTGAGTACCTGGCCGAGGTGCTGCGGGTCAACCAGGATCTGCTTGATCAGGAGCGGGCCAGGCTGGCCGACGTGCCGTCCACCGGGAGCGGGGAGAACCTCGTCTTCCACCCCCGCGACGAGGCGCAGGCACGGCTCGTCAAGGATGCGATCGCCGCGACGCACGAGATCCGGAGGAGGGTGGACCAGGCGCTCACGGCCAAGCAGGCGGATTTCCAGTCGGCGCAGACCGAGCTGACCGCACTCGGCGATGCTTGGCAGCAGCGCACCGCACGCATGCTGAACCTCAACGTCGGGCAGGGGTACGGCAACGCGCCCTGGGACTCCGGCGGCACCGACCCCGGCGACATCGACGAGATCGCCCAGCTCATCGCCGACGAGGACGCGGACATCGTCACGCTCCAGGAGGTTTTCGGGAGGGACCTCGACAATCTCCAAGAGGAGTTGGAGGAGCGCACCGGAGACCAGTGGGAGGTGCGCTTCGAGGGGGCAAGCAGCAAGATCCAGTGGGACGACGACTGGCAGGGCACGTTCCACCCCAACGAGCCCTTCGGCAACGCGGTTCTGGTACGCACCGGCGACGTCATCGGGGGTGTGGGCGAGAGCGACAAGGTCAGGCTGGACGTCGAGGGCGACTGGGTGGCCGAGGGCGTCGAGGACGGCGAGGGAAGAGCCGCCACCGAGACCGAGGTGAGGTTCAACCCCCGCCGGTAGGGGCCTTTGGCGGGGTGCGCCCGCTCACCAGTCCGGAACGACGATGTCCGCCCGTTGGC
Organism: Streptosporangiales bacterium; assembly: GCA_009379995.1. Lineage (GTDB taxonomy): Bacteria > Actinomycetota > Actinomycetes > Streptosporangiales > WHSR01 > WHSR01. Next base: position 7,442 of record WHSR01000069.1, on the reverse strand, counting down.
CGTCGTGGTCGGACGGTCCGCCGTCGACCAGCTGAGGTGGGCCGGTGGTGCGGATGGTAGGCGAGGTGACCACGTAGTCGACGCGCTTGCCGGCCGCGGAGGTCCCGACGACCTCGCCGTCTTCGTCGACGCCTCCGGAGTGGACGTCGAAGCCCCTCTCCTCGAACTCGTTTATCTCCTCCGCCGACTTGTTGCCGTCGGAGGCCTCCGCGTTGAGGTCCGCACCGATCACCGTCGGGCGGTCGACCGCGTCCCCGAGCCTGTCGATCTGGCCGGACCGTACCAGGTCGTCGTTGTCGGCGCTGCCGCTGCCGTGGCTGTGTACGTGGGCGCTGAGGACGTCCATGCCCCGGCTGCCGGCGGCACAGATCCGGTCGGCCGCGTCGTGATCCGTCTGCTGGAAGCAGGTGATCACCTGGCCGAGCCGCTCCACATCGGAGTCCAGCACGGCGCCGAGTCGCTCGGTCGCGGTGTCCCCGGCACCCTGGACCTGGTGGTAGGCGGCCTGGCAGGAGCGCGCGTTATCGGTGTTGCCGAACGCGGTCCCGAGAGCAATAAACGGATCGTCCCCGAATGGATTCGGCACCGATGCCCCGACGCCGGGCCCTTGCCCTAAGGCGTTACGCCCGCCCCGCAGCGTGCTGGCCGCCTGGGTCACCTGGTCGGCCAACCGCCGGACCCGCTCGTAATCCATGTAGGTGGAGATCTGACCCATGCCACGAACCTAGCCAACTTCAGATGAATTACGCCATCTACACCGCGACGATGGTTGGCTCCTCGTCGTCGGGTTTGCGGAAGTGGCAGCAGGTCCAGGTGTCGAGCGCTATGTCCGCGCCGATCCGGCCCAGCAGGTTGACCAGCATCGGCTGAACACGGAAGAGCACAGGTCGCAGCGGAAGATCCCGCTCATCATGCGCTTGGTGGCGCGGGGTGGCCCCGTACCCGTTCTACCGGGTGAACGGCCCATTCATCGGATCAGGCGGCCAGCGCCGCCGCGGCCACCCGCAGGTCGGACACCAGGCCCGCGTACATCGCGTCGGGGTCGTCGGCACGCAGCACCGCCGAGGGATGGATGGTGGCGACGACGAAGGCGTTCTGCCGGGCCGCCTCCTGGTCGTCGAGCGGCGGACGGGGCAGCAGGACCCCGCGCTGCTTGGTGACCCGGAACCCGGGACCGAAGAGCGCCTTGCCGGCGGTCGCGCCGAGGCAGACGACGACCTCGGGATCGATGATGCGTAGCTCCGCGACCAACCACGGCTTGCAGGCGGCGAGCTCGACGGCCGTCGGTGTCTGGTGGATGCGCCGCTTTCCCGGCCCGGACCGGGTGAACTTGAAATGCTTGACCGCGTTGGTGACGTACGCGTCGCCGCGCTCGATGCCCGCCTCCTCGAGTGCCCTGTCCAGCATCCTGCCGGCCGGTCCGACGAACGGCGCGCCCTGCCGATCCTCCTGGTCGCCCGGTTGCTCGCCGACCAGTACGACACGCGCGGTCGGCGAGCCGGAGCTGAAGACCGTCTGGGTGGTGCCCTCGTACAGGTGGCAGCCGCGGCAGGAGGCAGCCGCCTCCCGCAGATCGTCCAGATCGGCGCCGGCCGGCACGAAGGGCTTGGCGCTGGGCTGCTCACCAGGCACGTCTGTAATTCTGCCGCGCCCCGTTCCGGCACGCGTCGCCAGCACGACCTCGGCGGAGGCTCGCTGACCGGTTGCGGTCATGCGCCGACGCGCCAGGAGCCGGGTCCCGAAGCCCCGCGGTTGAGAATCGTTCTCACTCTTCGGGCGTTTCGGCGTAGCATCGGAGTAGGGATTGGGAGGGAGTCTTGACTGGACACGGGCTCATCGACACCACGGAGATGTATCTCCGGACGATCTTCGAGCTAGAGGAAGAGGGCATCGTCCCCCTCCGGGCCCGCATCGCCGAACGTCTCGTGCAGAGTGGGCCCACAGTCAGCCAGACCGTGGCCCGGATGGAGCGCGTGGGTCTGCTCCGCGTGCACGGCGACCGTCACCTCGAGCTGACCTCGCAAGGACGCGACTACGCGGTACGGGTGATGCGCAAGCATCGGCTCGCCGAGCGGCTCCTCGTCGACGTGATCGGGCTGGCGTGGGAGGACGTGCACGTCGAGGCCTGCCGCTGGGAGCATGTGATCTCCGAGTCGGTGGAGCATCGCCTCGTGGAGCTGCTCGAGCACCCGACGACCTGTCCGCACGGCAACCCGATACCGGGATTGTCCGAGCTAGGGGAGTCGGACCTGGTCGCGGAGCACCCGGAGCCCTTCGCCGCGATCACCGACGTCGCGACGGCGACCGGCACCCGGGCGATCATGCGCCGGATCAGCGAGCAGCTTCAAAAAGACACCGGGCTCATGCGTAAACTCAGGCAGAACGGAATTCAGCCGGGCAACGAGGTGATCCTGGCAACAAGCGACGATGGAGTACGGGTCAGGCGTGACGAGAACACCGATGGCATCGAACTCAGCCGTCTCGTTGCCGGCCACCTGTTCGTGTCGAAGGCCTGAGCGGCTCGGGATCGGGGTCGGCGCGGCACTCCGCCGTGTCTGGCTCTTTGTGGCATCCACGTTGAAAGCTGGCGCGAGGCAGGGCAAACTCCTCGTTACTTCACCGTTACAGGGAGTGCCTGTGGTCGCACGTCGCCCGTCGTGTCGTTCCGCTGCTCGGGTGGCGGAACGATGAACCGTCGGGAGGAGGAAGGGCCGGCCGAGATGGACCCGCGGGTCCCGGCGCAGAACGTGTTCGACCAGGTCGATATGGCGACAGTCGTCACCGACCGGTACGGGAACATGGTCTATTGGAACGGCTTCGCCCAGCGACTCTTCCGGTTCAGTCGGGCCATCTGGACCGACAGCATGCTGGTCGGCCGGTCGCTGATGGATCTCGGCATCGCCAAGGAGGACCACCCGCAGGCCGAGGAGCTGGCCCGCTACGTGCTCAAGGGCGGTATCTGGGAGGGCACGTTCTGCGTCTACCGGGGCGACGGCTCGAAGATCTTCGCCCGGGTGCACGCGGTGCCGTGGCGCTCGCCGTCCGGTGAGATCATCGGCACAGCCATCTTCGCCCGCGAGGCGATGAAGCGGGGCAACCAGCGGGAGCAGGACAAGTTCGGGCTGCTCGACCAGATCGGCAAGAGGCTCGCGGGCTCGCTCGTGCTCGAGGCCACGCTGCGGCAGGTGGCCGAGGCGCTCGTACCGCAGTTCGCCGACCACTGTTTCATCGACCTGTTCAACACCGACGCCGTGCTCGTCCGGCACGTCTCGCACCACTCCGAGGGGTGGGAGCCGCCGCCGGAGACCTGGGCGAAGACGGGTGAGCCGATCGAGTACCCCACCGACCACTACTGCGCCAAGGCGATGTCCCGCCAGGAGCCGATCCTGATCGAGGAGCTCGCCAGGAGCAGGATTCCCGCCGTCAGCAAGGAAGGCACCCGGCTGTGCCGGGAGATGGGCGTGCAGTCGATCATCTCGGCGCCGCTGTGCGCCCGCGGCGTCCTGCACGGCGTCATGACGGTGGCCAAGTCGAAGCTCACCGACCGCGGCAACCCCATCTACGACGGCTTCGACAAGGACCTGATGGGCACCATCGCCACCCGCATCGCGCTCGCCATCGACAACGCCCTGCTGTTCCAGGAGGAGCGCAGGACGGCCGAGGCGTTTCAGCGCGAGCTGCTGCCGCAGAAGATTCCCAAGGTGGACGGGCTGAGCATCGCGTGCCGGTACCTGCCGGCCGCCCCGCTGGAGCGGCTGGGCCAGGGCATCCAAACCCAGGTCGGCGGCGACTGGTACGACGTGATCCCGCTGTCCGCCGGAAGGGTCGGCATCGTCATCGGTGACGTCGAGGGCCGAGGGGCACACGCGGCCGCGATCATGGGCCAGCTGCGTGCGGCACTGCGCGCGTTCGCCCAGGACGACCGGTCGCCGAGCGAGATCCTCGGCAAGCTCGACGAGTGGGTGCGGTCGCTCGGCGAGGAAGAGCAGGACTCCTACGGGGTCGAGCACGTACGCACGCCGTACGTCACCTGCATGTACCTGGTGTACGACGCGTGGTCGCGCAAGCTGTCGGTGGCCAATGCCGGACACGCGGCGCCGCTTCTGCTCGTCGACGGGCACGCCACCACGCTCATGATGGACGAGAAGGAACTCGGAGTGCCGCTCGGCGTCGGTGGTCACCCGTTCCAGGAGGTCACCCGGGACCTGTCCCCAGGTGCGACGCTGTTCCTCTACACCGACGGACTGATCGAACGCCGTCCGAGGGACGTGGACGAGTACATAAGCGAGGACGACGCGCTCGACATCCTTCGGAAGTCCGTCGCCGCGGCGGCGGACCAGGATGTGGAGACGCTCGCCGACACCGCGGCGGAAGCGGTGCCCGGCGACATCGACGACGACATGGCCATCCTCGTCCTGCGGTCCGACCGGGACGAGCTGGCGGTCCGGGAATGGACCTTCCCCGCCGACGCGGTCATGGTGTCGGAGGCCCGCCGGAACGCGGCCAACACGCTGACCGAGTGGGGGATGGGCGACGAGCACATCGACCTGGCCTGCCTGCTGGTCTCCGAGGTGGTGACCAACGCGGTTCTGCACGCCTCGGTGACGCCCAGCCCGAGGCAGGAGCCGGGGTTGGACGGCGTGGCCGGGCTCTTCCAGGATCTGTGGGACGTGGACCTGGACGATCCGGCCCCGGCCAAGGCCAAGGAGTTCCGGCTGCGACTGCGCCGGGGCATCTCCTCGGTCTGGGTTGAGGTCTTCGACCAGGACCTGCGGCTGCCCCGGATCCGCCGCGCCGAGGCCGACGACGAGGGCGGACGCGGCCTCTACCTGGTCGACCAGCTGGCCCGGCGCTGGGGCTCCCGACCCACCCGGGAGGGCAAGGCCGTGTGGTTCGAGGTCTCGCTGTAGATCCCCTCAATTGGTCGGTCGATTAGCGTGGTGGGCATGCGGGCGTGGATCGTGCACGCCCCGGGTCCGGTGGCGACCGGTCCGTTGCGACGCGTCGAGCGTCCGGTGCCCGAGCCCGGCCCGGGTGAGGTACTGCTTCGGGTGCGCGCCTGCGGCGTCTGCCGTACCGACCTACACGTCGCCGAGGGCGACCTGCCGCCACGCAGGCCGGGGGTCACCCCTGGGCACGAGGTGGTCGGGGAGGTGGTCGCGGCCGGCGACGGTGCCCGGAGGTTCCAGGCCGGCGACCGGGTCGGCGTGGCGTGGCTGCGGGGTACCTGCGGCGCGTGCCGGTACTGCCGCCGCGGCCAGGAGAACCTCTGCCCCGAGTCCCGGTACACCGGATGGGACGAGCACGGCGGATACGCGGAGTACGCGGTGGTACCCGAGGCGTACGGCTACCCGCTACCCGCCGGATGGGACGACCAACAGGTCGCGCCGCTGCTGTGCGCCGGCATCATCGGCTACCGGGCGTTGCGGCGGGCGGACCTGCCTCCCGGCGGGCGGCTCGGTATCTGGGGGTTCGGCGGGTCCGCCCACCTCGCCGCGCAGGTCGCCATCGCGGAGGGCGCCGCCGTGCACGTGTTCACCCGCTCGGCGGAGGCGAGGAAGCTCGCGCTCGACCTCGGTGCGGCCTCGGCTCAGGATTCCGACCACCCTCCCCCCGAGCCGCTCGACTCGGGGGTGCTCTTCGCTCCCGCCGGCGATCTCGTACCCGGGGCCCTCGCCGCGCTGGACCGCGGCGGCACGCTCGCCGTGGCCGGAATCCACCTGACCGATCTGCCCGCGCTGAACTATCAGCGTCACCTTTTCCTGGAACGCACGCTGCGCAGCGTGACGGCAAACACACGGGCGGACGGCGAGGAGTTCCTTCGGCTGGCGGAACGGCTGCGGCTGCGGGTGACCGTCACGCCGTACCCGCTCGACGCGGCCGACCGGGCGCTGGCCGACCTCGCCGCCGGCGGGGTGAGCGGCGCCGCCGTACTCACGCCGTAGGCTCCGGCCGCCGAGGTGTCGGTCAGATGCGGCTCAGGGCGACGTCCTCGGCCGTGGCCGCGATCCGTACGCCACCGTCGGTGACCCGGACATCGGTCGGCCTGAGCCCCATCGGCAGCTCCCGGAGGGACAAAGTGAGGGAGAATCGGTCCCGCAGGAACGAGCCGCCCGGAACGCCGTTGACCTCGATCTGTGTCGGCCGGAACGTGACGGTCCGTCCCCGGGCGGCCACGTCAACGACAGCGGTCACCGGGACGCTGCGGCCGAACACCGTGGCCCGCCCGCGCAGCTCCAGGTCGTCGCCGCGGGCCCGTACCTGCATCCCGCCCGGAAGGTGGCGCCGGACCTCGGAAAACCCGACCAGCACGTGACCCGAAACGGTCTGCGCACTGACCTCCGAGATGTCGCGCTGAAGAAGCGCCTGCAACGGAGCATCGACGTCGTTCAGCTGCACGTCCAGCCGCTCGAGCCGAAAGTCCTCCACGGTGATCTTCTGCGTGATCATGTCGATCTCCCGGTAGCGTCCGCCCAGGGCCTGGGTGAGGAACGGGAAGCCCCGGATTCGCACGTCCGGCTCATCCGGCAGGTCGTATGTCTGCGCGACCTGCTGCGCCACCTCCCGCTGCGCTGCGGCCTGCGTCACCCGGTCCACCACGACCAGCAGGGCAGCGAGTACGAGCAGCGTGATGATGAGCTTTCGCATCGTTGGCGTACCGCTCTCTTCCTCGCCGGTCTTGCGTGCATAGGGTCGGGACGGCGTCGCGCCCGGCGGGTCACCCGCCGCCCAGAAGCCGGCCGAGGAAGTACGCGGCCGGGCCAACTACTGCGAGCGGGATCGTAGCGGCGAACACGGCTCGGTCGCTGGCGTACCGGCGAGACAGCGCGGCAGCACCGAACCCGGCGGCTCCGAGGATCCCCGCCGTGATCCCGAGCACCGCTCCCGTCGTCAGGGGCAGGGCCGCCAGGCGCGTCGCCGCACCGGCACCCGCGGCCGCCGCGGCGACGATGCCTACCAACGCCCGGAACGTGCGCGGCAGCCGCAGTGCGCTGGCAGCTACCTCGACCAACGCGGCGGCGGCCAGCGCGGCCAGCATCGCGGCGAGGACGTAGGCCTCGATGCGCTCGGTGTGCGCGGCCAGCCACGCCGCGGCGAGCACCACGAGGACGGCGGCGAACAGGCACGCGGCCAGCGAATCGGCGACGTCGGTACGTTCCCCTCCGCGGAACAGCTGGTGGAACAGCGCAGCCAGGCATGCGGCGGCAAGCACGGTCGCGGAGGGCTCCAGGCTCGGGGTCGCCGACGCCGGCCCGAGAAACAGCAGGGCGTCCACGGCAAGGGCCGCGCCGATGCCTATGACGAGCCCGCCTCGTCCGCCCGGGACGTCGACGACACGCACCCAGCCGAAGACGAGCGCCACCTGGACGACGAGCACACCGACCGCCAGGGCGGGGCGGCCGGACAGCGCCGCCGCGGCCAGCGCCACCGAGACGAGGACG
>WHSR01000025.1 GCA_009379995.1 Streptosporangiales bacterium | reverse complement strand
GAGGCCGCCACGCCGGTCCAACCACCGACCGCCGCCGGGGCGCCGTCCCCGAGGATCGCGCTCAGTCCCAGCCGGGACGACCAAGCGCCCCGGCGGCGGCTCGGGCTCGGCGCGCCGATGCCCGCCGTGCCGCCGCGCGCGCAGCGCCCGGTGGTGCAGCGCGCCGCGGGTCCGAGCGACGCGCCGGGGCCTCCGGGAGGCACCACCCCGCCCCCTCCGGCCCCGGCCGAGCCGGCTCCCGCTGACCACCGCGCTCCGCCCGACGAGATGCGTCAGCCGGCAGAACCGGTCACGATCTCTCCACCCGCCGGCGTCGAGCCCTTGGCGCCGCTCCTCGGCGACCGGCCGCTGTACCCGGTCGCACACGGCGCGGCCGAGGCCCCCGATGGGGCGCCGCCGGTACAGCGGGAGTTCGCGGGCGGCGGCACCTTCCCCGGACGGCCGTCGGGCGAGGGACCGGGCGGCGTCCCCGTGCAGCGCATCACGGACACCGGGCGGGGCACATACCGCCAGGGCGGGTCGCTCCCGCCGGGTCACCGGCCGAGCGGTACGGTCCCGCGTACCGCGCAACGCGCGGCGGCCCCCGCGATCGGCACGAGCCCCGCGATCGACCCGGCCCCCCGCGGCGCGCCGAGGCCCTCGGCCACGCCGCTACCGGTCGCCCGGATCGCCGCCGGACCGACGCCCTCCGCCGCCGGACCGATCCTGTCGGCCACCACGCCGGTCCCCGACCCGGCGTCGGCCGCGCTGGCGACCGGGTTCGCGCAGCCGGGGTCGGATGGGTCGGTCGTCTTCTCGGTGCCTGAGGCCATGCCACGTGCGGCCGGCTCCGACGCGACCAGCGTGCAGCGCTCCACCGGGCTCACGGGAGCCGACGCGGCGGCACCCGCCGAGTCGCCGGCCGCGCCGGTCGGGCCGGACGTCGCCGGGACCACGTCGGCAGCGCCGGCCGCGGCCGCCGGGGCGGCCAACCCCGACGACGCGGCCCGCCAGATCTACGAACGCGTTCGTACCCGGCTCAGGGCCGAGCTGCGGCTCGACCGCGAGCGGGCCGGGCTGATCACGGATCTTTCGGTGTGAGGGGAAGGCGATGTCCGAAGTCACCACCGACCCGGCCGTGAGCCTGTACTTCACGGTCTCCATCGAGGGCCACGACCTGGGCACGTTCACCGGCTGCGACGGCCTCGGCTGCGAGGTGGTCGTGGAGCAGCGCGAGGAGGGCGGCAACAACGGCTTCGTGCACCAGCTTCCCGGGCGCATCAAGTACACCAACGTCAAGCTCACCCGGGCGGTCAACTCCGACACCGCCAAGATCGCGAGCTGGTTCCGCAGCCTGTCCGATGGGGTGCGCCGCACGACCGCCCAGATCACCGCCCTGCGCTCCAACGGCTCCGAGGCGTGGAGCTGGAAGCTCCAGGGCGTGGTGCCGGTGCGCTGGCAGGGGCCGTCGCTCAGCGCGGAGTCGGCGAAGGTGGCCACCGAGACGCTGGAGCTCGCCCACCACGGCTTCCTGGAGGTGGCCCCATGAGTCTGCAGAAGGCGTACCTCAGCTTCATCGAGCCGAAGGAAGGCGGCAAGCCGGGCGGACCGACGACCGTCAACGGCAATTCGCGGCTGGAGTTCACCTTCAACCCGAAGGAGTACACGATCAAGAGGAGCGCCGAGTGGGAGCGCAAGGGCACGGCCGGCGCGAAGCAGAGCTCGCCGCCGGAGTTCAAGAGCTCCGGCCCGCGCCAGCTCGACCTGGAGATCTTCCTCGACGCCACCGACTCGACCCAGGGCGACGTTACCAAGGACGTGGAGACCCTGTTCGCCTGCGTCAGCCCGCTGGACAAGGCGATCGCATCGGACAAGCCCAAGCCGCCGTTCGTGCTCTTCGGCTGGGGGCAGCAGGTCACCTTCACCGCGTACGTGAAGACGGTGAGCGCCAAGTACACGCTGTTCCGCCCCGACGGCGTACCGATCCGCGCGGTCTGCACGGTGAACCTGGAGGAGATGCCGAACCCGGAGGCCAAGCAGAACCCGACCTCGGGCGGGCTGGCCACCGTGCGCGGGCACACGGTGATGACCGGTGACAGCCTCGCCTCGATCGCGTACCAGGAGTACGGCGATGCGACGATGTGGCGGGCGATCGCCAGGGCCAACGACATCGACGACCCGCTGCGCCTGCGACCGGGCACCCGGCTGCTCGTACCGCAAGCGCGCGAGGCCGCGGCGCTCGGCTGAGGAGGGTGGACCGGCGGTGGCCGAACAGCAGCAAAAGCAGACGGCGACATTTCTGATCAAGGTCGACGGGAAGGACCTCCCGGCCGAGGTGCGGGAGCGGCTGATGCACGGCGTCGTTGACGACTGCCTCAACCTGCCCGACCTGTTCTCGCTGGCGTTCCGGGATCCCGACCGCAACCTGATCACCACCACCCGGGTGCGGATCGGCTCGAAGGTGGAGATCTCCATGAGCACCGACGATCCGGGCGGACCGGAGCCGCTGCTCAACGGCGAGGTCACCGCGCTGGAGGCCGAGTTCGACGGCACCGGCACCCGCACCGTGATCCGCGGGTACGACGCCTCGCACCGCCTGTTCCGCGGCCGGCTGACCGAGACGTGGACCAACGTGACGTACGCCGACGTCGCTCGCCGCGTCGCCCAGCGCGCCGGGCTGCAGCCGGGCACGATCGACCCGAGCACACCGGTGCACCAGCACGTATCACAGGGCAACACCACCGACTGGCAGTTCCTGTGGCGGCTCGCCAACGAGGTCGGCTACGAGGTAGCTGTCGTCGACGGGAGGCTCGACTTCCGCAAGCCGACCGAGTCCTCGGGCGGCCCGGGTGAGGGCACGCTCGCCTCGGAGGACCCGCTCCAGCTCACCTACGGCTCTAACCTGCTGAGCTTCCAGGCGATGGTGACCGCGGCCGAGCAGGTGGGCGAGGTTCGCGTCCGCGGCTGGGACATGAAGACCAAGCAGCCGGTCATCGGGTCGGCGCCCGGCGTGACGCGCCATGCGGAGATAGGGGTGAAGCCGGGAGACCTGGCCGGGGGGTTCAACTCGCCCGGCTACGTGGGCGTCGAAGTGCCGTACGGCTCCCAGACCGAGGTCGACGCGGCGGCCAAGGCCAGCGCCGAGCGGATCGCCGGCTCCTTCGCCGAGCTCGACGGCGTCGCCCGCGGCAACCCCAAGCTGCGCGCCGGCAAGGCGATCAGCCTCGGCCGGGTAGGCGAGCCCTTCGACGGCAAGTACACGCTCACCTCCACCCGCCACGTCTGGGACCCCGACCGCGGCTACACGACGAGCTTCACGGTGAGCGGCCGGCAGGACCGTACGTTGCTCAGCCTGACCTCGGTGAGCGGCGGGAACGGCGCGAACGGCGGCGGGGGCGGTGCCGGCCGGGTACGCGGGATCCCCGGCGTGGCCAGCGCGCTCGTCAACGACGTCAACGACCCGGAGAAGCTCGGCCGGGTGAAGGTGCGGTTCCCGTGGCTGTCCGACTCCTTCGTCAGCGACTGGGTGCGCGTGGTGCAGTTCGGCGCGGGCAAGGAACGGGGCGCCGTCGTGCTGCCCGAGGTCGGCGACGAGGTGCTCGTGGCGTTCGAGCAGGGCGACCTCCGCCGGCCGTACGTCCTCGGCGGCCTCTACAACGGTGTCGACGTACCGAAGCTCGGCGACGGCCTGATCGACGCGTCGACCGGTGCCGTCAAACGGCGCGGCTTCGTCTCCAAGAAGGGCGGCGCGCTGATCTTCTTCGACGACGACGCCGACGAAGGGGTCGCGCTGCTCACCGGCGGCAAGGGGATGCGGGTCTCGCTCAACAAGACGAAGACCACCATCCGCATCACCTCCAGCGGCAAGATCGAGATCTCCGGTCAGGCCGACGTATCGGTCAAGGCGAACGCCAACCTCACCCTCGAGGCCACCGGCAAGGTCGCGATCAAGGGTGCGCAGGTCTCCATCGAGGCGGGCGGCCCGGTGCAGGTCAAGGGCCAACCGATCCAGCTCAACTGAAGGAACGGGACGCCGAGATCTATGTTGCGGGGGCCCTAAACGGACAAAACGACCCCCACAACATAGATCTCGGCGAAAGGAGGACGACACGATGGGTACGCCGGCTGCGGTAGCGGGCGACCGCATCACCGCCACCTGCGCGGTACACCAGATGCCGAACCCCGCCACCGGCGTGCCGCAGCCCGCCCCGCCGATGCCGTTCTCGGCGCCGTTGCTCACCGCCCTGGCGACCGGCGTGCTGGTGGGCGGCAAGCCGGCAGCGGTGCTGGGCTCGTCGGGGTACAACACCCCGCCGCACGTCGGGCTGCACGCCTCCGACCCGTTCATGGTGCCGACGACCCAGGTCGGCCAGGTGGTCGGGGGCTCGGCGACGGTACTCATCGAGGGGAAGCCGGCCGCCCGCACCGGGGCGCCCTGCACGGTCTGCGCCGGCCTACCCGGGCAGCTCGCCGGCACGGCCACCACTGTGCTGATCGGAGGATGAGCGATGGCCGAGGAGTTCATCGGTTCCGGCTGGGCGTTCCCGCTGCGCACCGACGCGACCGGCGCGATCGCGCTGGTCTCCCGCGGGCGCGAGATCGAGGAGGCCATCCGGCTCATCCTGGGCACCGCGTACGGCGAGCGTCCGATGCGCCCTGAGTTCGGCTGCGGGGTGCACGACCTCATCTTCGCGCCGGCCGACGCGACCACCGCCGGTCAGATCGGCTACGAGGTACGCCGCTCGCTCGCCCGCTGGGAGCCGCGCATCGACGTGCTGGATGTGATTGTGCACCTCGACCACGCCGACGCCGGAACGCTGTTCATCGACATCACGTACGCCATCCGCGGCACCAACGATCCGCGCAACCTCGTCTTCCCGTTCTACGTCCTCCCCGCGGAGGGCGAACCAGCACTGATTGAGGGTGCCCCATGAGCCTGCCAGCACCCAACCTCGACGACCGCCGCTTCCAGCAGCTCGTCGACGACGCCAAGCGGCTGGTCCAGCAGCGCTGCCCGGAATGGACCGACCACAACGTGTCCGACCCCGGCGTCACCCTCATCGAGGCGTTCGCCGGGATGATGGACGCCCTGCACTACCGGCTCAACCGGGTGCCGGACCGGCACTACGTCAAGTTCCTCGAACTCATCGGGGTCCGGCTGTTCCCGCCGACCGCGGCCGAGGTCCCGGTGACGTTCTGGCTGTCCGCGCCGCAGCCGAACGCGGTCGACGTGCCCACCAACACCGAGGTCACGACGCTGCGTACCGAGCGGGAGGAGGCGATCGCCTTCACCACCCGGGAGCAGTTGCGGATGCCGCCGTGTGCGGTCACCCATCTCGCCGCGGCGGCCTGGGGTGGGCAGGGGGCCGGGCAGATCGTCCACCATCCGGAGACGGTGACCGGGGACGCGAGCTTCGCCTGCTTCTCGGCCAACCCGCAGCCGGGCGACGCCATGCTGATCGGACTGTCCACGGCCGTACCGTCGTGCGCGATAGTGCTCCGGTTCGACGGCGACATCCAGGGGATCGGCGTCGACCCCACCGACCCGCCTCTCGTCTGGGAGGCGTGGAACGGCGAGGATTGGGAGGAGTGCGAGATCGAGAGAGACGAGACCGGCGGCCTGAACCGTCCCGGCGACGTGGTGCTGCACGTTCCCCGTACCCACGTCATGTCGTCCATCGAGGAGCAGGAGGCCGGGTGGGTGCGCTGCCGGGTGCTCGCCGCCGAGGAAGGCCAGCCCGCCTACAGCGAGTCGCCGCAGGTGCACGGCTTCACCGCGGAGACGATCGGTGGGACGGCCGAGGCCATCCACGCCCAGATCATCACCGACGAGGTGATCGGGACGTCCGACGGTGTGCCGGGCGAGCGCTTCTCGCTGCACCACCGGCCGGTGGTACCCGGGTACGAGCCGGTCGTCGTCGAGGTGGTGCACGACGGCGCGGTCGGCGACTGGCAGCAGGTGGAGACGTTCGCCCACAGCGGGCCGAACGACCGGCACTTCCACCTCGACGCGGCCCCCGGCGAGGTGTCGTTCGGACCGGCGGTACGGCTGCCGGGCGGAGGCGTGCGCACGTACGGCGCGGTGCCGCCGAAGGGGGCGATGCTGCGGGTGCGCGTCTACCACACCGGCGGGGGCCGGCGGGGTAACGTCGCCCGGCACGCGATCAGCGTGCTGAAGACCTCGATCCCGTACATCGCCCGCATCGACAACCGGCGCCCCGCGGTGGGCGGCGTCGACGGCGAGGACATCGAGAACGCCAAGATGCGCGGCCCGATCCTGCTGCACACCCGGGACCGGGCGGTGACGGCGGCGGACTACGAGCAGCTCGCGCGGCAGGCCGCGCCGGAGGCGGCCCGGGTACGCTGCGCCCCGGTGGCCGAGGACGAGCCGGGGGTGGTACGGCTGCTCGTCGTACCCCGGGCCGCCGACAACCGTGGCCGGTTGGAGTTCGAGCATCTCGTACCCGACAACGACACGCTCCGGCGCATCGCCGAGTACCTCCAGGACCGACGCGCGATCGGCACCCGGGTGGTGGTCGAGCCGCCGACGTACCAGGGCATCACGGTGGTGGCGCGGCTGCGGCCGCGGCCACGGGTCAAACCGGAGCGGCTGCACGACGAGGCGCTTGAGGCGCTGTACCGGTACTTCAACCCCATCACCGGCGGGCCGGACGGCGACGGCTGGCCGTTCGGGCGGCCGGTCAACGTCGGCGAGGTCTACGCGGTGTTCCAGCAGCTGTCCGGCACCGAGCTGGTCGAGGACGCGCGGCTGTTCCCGGCCGACCCGCTGACCGGGGAGCGCGGCGACGCCGTGCAGCGGATCGAGCTCGACCCGAACGCGCTGGTGTTCTCCCACGAGCACATGGTCCGAGTGGAGCGCTGATGGCACGCGGCATGGTCCCGGGACTCATCTCCCCCCATCCGCTCGGGCCGACGCTGCCCGGGCTCTACCAGGACGAGGACTTCACCCAGCGATTCGTCGGCGCCTTCGACGACGTGCTGGCGCCGGTGATCGCCACCCTCGACAACCTGCACGCCTACCTCGACCCGCAGCTCGCGCCGGTGGACTTCCTGGAGTGGCTCGCCAGCTGGGTCGGGCTCGAACTCGACGAAAGCTGGTCGGAGGCCCGCCAGCGGGCGCTGGTCGCGCGTGCGGTCGAGCTGTACGGAAGGCAGGGGACCGTGACGGGCCTCCGGGCGCTCGTCCGGATCTACACGGGCGTCGACGCGGAGATCGAGGAAAGCGGCGGTGTCTCGTGGTCGTCGACGCCCGCGAGCGATCCCCCTGGATCGAGCGAGCCCCATCTCACCGTCCGGGTGGTTCAGGACCCGAAGAACCCGGTGGATGTGGGGCGCCTCGACGCGCTCGTCACCGCCGCCAAGCCCGCCCACCTCCCGCACACCGTCGAGGTGTTGGCGTAGGGGCGCCCCTTTCGCTTTCCGCCGAGATCTATGTTGTGGGGGTCCTAAACGGACAAAACGACCCCCACAACATAGATCTCGGCGGCCGTCCTTCTTGCCCGATCGGGTACCCCGGTGTTCCCCCAGGACTGCCCCGCGACGGCTGGTAGATCGGTGCCGACCCCCGGAAGCTATCGATGTGAGCGTCTGCCCGGACTGTGGGAACGAGAACGAGGACGGCCGGTCCTTCTGCCAGTCATGCGGCACCTTCCTCAAGTGGACCGGTGAGAGCGGGGAAACCGCGGGACCGACCGCCGGACCCAAGCCGACCAAGCCGACCAAGCCGGCGCCGAAGGTCGCGAGGTCCGCGAAGCCCTCGAGTTCCGCGAAGCCGGCGCAGACGGCCGCGGCGACGCCCGCCGCCCCTCCACCCGCGGAGGCCGCGCCCACTGCGGGTCCCCCGCCGCCCGCGCCCCATCCGGCGGCGGCGTATCCGCCCGCGCCCCACCCCCCGCCGTACCCGGCAATGGTCCCCCCGCCGGCGGCGGCACCGTACCCCCCGCCGCCAGGCCCGCCACCCGCCGGCCCACCACCGAGCCCACCCACCGGCACACCCGAGGCGGCAGCGCCGAAGGAGCGGAGGAAGCGGGCGTCAGTCCTCGTGGCCAAGGCCGGGTCACCGAAGAAGACAAAGCCGCCGAAGGAAGCCCCGGACGCGGCCGCGGCCGGATCCACGACCGGCTCGCCGGAGGCCGAGCAGGCCAGCGCGCCGGCTCCCGTGCCGCCCGGCCCGCCGCAGCGGCGTCGCAGGAAGGCACGTGCGGCGCCAGCCCCGCCGAAGGAGAAGGCACCGCCGGGCAGCCTCTACTGCGGCGAGTGCGGCCTCTGGAACTCTCCCGACCGGCAGTTCTGCCGGCAATGCGGTACGTCGCTTGCGGAGGCGCCCGTCGCATCGACCCCATGGTGGCGCCGGCTGTTCTCGCGGCGGCGACGGGCCGCCCCGGCCGGCACTCGGCCCCGTCGGCCGCGCGCTACCGGACGCGCCGTGGGTCGGACGTTCCGGTTGCTCGTCCTCGGAGCCGGGGTGGCGGGCGTCTTCGTCCTCCTCGGTCCGATGCGGGACGAGGCGATGTCGGGGGCCCGCGGACTGTGGAACCAGCTCGACCCACGGGAGGCTCCGGTGCAGGCGGTCGAGGCCTCGGCCAGCTCCCAACTGGGCGACCACCGGGCCGAAGCGGCAATCGACCTGAAGAAGGGCACGTCGTGGGCCGAGGACGCACGCGGCAGCGGCAAGGGGGAAAGCATCCGGGTCCGGTTCGCTTCGGAGGTCCGGCTCACCCGGCTCATCGTCACGCCGGGCATCTCCACCGACCCGGAGCGCTATCTGGCGCAGCCGCGTCCCAGGGACGTCCTGGTGACCGTTTCGAGCGGCGGGAGGCCCCAGCTGCTCCGGCTCGAGGACAAGCCCGGCGCCTTCCAGGCGTTCTCCCTCGACGCCGATGACGTCCGCTGGGTCGAGCTGGAGATCCGCTCGGTCTATCCGGCCCAGGGCGGCAAGGGGAACGACTGTGCCATCGACGAGATCGAGTTCCGGGGAAAGGACTAGAGCGCATGACGGCGCTGTCGGATCACCCGCCCGTGGCGGACCGAGAGGACGTCGACGACCCGAGGGTCAGGACCCTGGTCGCGCGGGCCAGGGACGGTGACGCGGAGGCGTTCGGCATGCTCTACGACCGGTACGCCGGTCTCGTCCACCGCTACATCTACTACCGGGTCGGGGTGCAACCGATCGCCGAGGACCTGACGAGCGAGACGTTCCTTCGGGCGCTCCGCCGCATCGCCGACTTCACCTGGCAGGGGAAGGACTTCGGCGCCTGGCTCGTCACGATCGCCCGCAACCTCGTCGCGGATCACTTCAAGTCGGGACGGCACCGTCTGGAGATCTCGACGGCCAACATGCTCGACGCCGACCATGCCGAGGAAGGTCCAGAGCGCATAGTCCTGGATTCGATGACGAACGCGACGCTGCACGAGGCGGTCGGCAAGCTACGCCCCGAGCAGCGGGAGTGCGTCGTATTGCGGTTTATGCACGGGCTGTCGGTCACCGAGACCGCCGTCGCGATGGGCAAGCGGAACGTTGCGGTGCGGGCGCTGCAGTACAGGGCCGTGCGCTCGCTCGCCGACCTGCTCCCGTGCGACGTCCGCTGAGGTCACTCGCCCGCGGCCGCGTACGCCTCGGTCAGCCAGTCCCGTACCTGGTCGTCGACGTCGTCGACGCTGGTCAGCTTCACGAAGTGCACGGTCCGGCCGCCCGCCCCAGGGATCTTCCTGGAGATTCGCGGGTGATCGATAGTCCGCGGCAGCACGAATTCGAGCGAGAGGCTCCTCGCCTTGGGGCGCACCTCGGCGAGCTTGCGCTCTCTCTTGAGAAACACGCCCACGCCCACGGCATCCTCGTGTACGGGTCCGAGCGCCGTGAGATGAGCGATCAAAGCGTCGTAGATCGCCCGCTGGCCCGGTGGTCGGCCGGCGAAACACTCGTCGACCGAGCAACCCGGCACGCAGACGTGCGATTGATGGGCCCGCCCGAACTCGCGATCACACGCGGGACAAGTCCAGCGGCTCATAGGCCGGAGGTGTCGAGCGTGTGGCCGAACGGCTCGGGCAGGGTGAGCGGCTTGCCCAGCGGGACCCGCACCTCCGTTTCGTAGCCGTGCTCGGTCGGGTCGCTGAACAGCGTGACGGTGGGCACGTCGGCGACGGCGTCGACCACCAGGTACAGCGGCACCTCACCCAGCGCGTAGACCATCGCCTTGTATTCGAAGTCGTCGCGCCTGCTTCGCGGGAGACGACCTCAACGACGAGGTCGGGCTGCGGCCGTTCCCGGGTGGCCGCGATGTGCAGAGCCTCGGTCTGCAGCAACTCCCAGCGGGCGGCGGACTCATGACGATCCGCCCGTCGAGCGGTTCGACCCGCATCCCCGGGATCGGGTCCATGCTTTCGTAGACCTCTTCCACGAAAGGCGGCGCCGCGTCCTCAACCCGCTCTGGCGTCGCAGCCATAAAACCATCATCCCGACAGGACGCCGGCGCCGTCCAGGAGCCAGCGTCCGCCGGCGACGAGGGTGGCGATGGTGATCAGGGCGAACACGGCTACCCAAAGGCCGCCGGGCACCCCGGTGAGCCGGGCCAGTTGGTCGGCGTCGGAGTGTGGAGCTCTCCTGTGGCGGCGCAGCCGCTGCAGCTCCATGACGGGCCGGACCCCGCCGAGCAACAGGAACCAGGTGAAGAGGTAGCCGAACGCGGCTTGAACGGTGGGTGAGGTAAGCCAGGAGACCAAGAAGATCGTGACGCCGGTGCCGAGGATGGAGGCAACCCCGAAGGCGTTGCGAATCGCGACCAGCATCGCGGCGAGCAGGGCGATGCTCATCCAGAGCAGCGCCGTGATGTGCCCGCCGGCGAGCGTCAACGCCCCGCCGAGCCCGAGCAGGGATGGGGATACGTACCCGGCGGCGGTGGTGAAGAACATTCCGGGACCGGTGGGTTTGCCCCTCGAGACCGTCACTCCGGAGGCGTCGGAGTGGAGCCGGATGCCGCTGAGTCGCCGTCGGGTAACGAGAGCTACCAGCGCGTGGCCGCCTTCGTGCGCGATCGTGACGACGTTGCGGAAGACCGGCCAGGTACGACGAGACACCACCGTCACCAGGGCAAGCGCGCCGCTGCCGAGGAGGATCCAGGACGGAGGGTCGGGCTGGGTACCGACCAGCCTCTGCCACAGGTCGATGAGCGGTGGGATGGGTACCTCCGGCCTCGAACGAGCTGAACGAAGTGGATCACATCGTGCCATCCGGTGGGCGGATCCGGGCGCGGCTTACCGCTCCAGCTCTCCCCACGCCTCGGCGCGCGCCCGGCAGTCCTCCCGGAACCGTGCCGCGTCGAAGACGCCGCCGAGCTGCGGCGCCAGGCCGTCGCGCGCGGCGAGCAGGAACTCCGGGGCATCCAGCCGCCCCATCCGTTCCGGGAGCGCGCCGGCCAGCGGTCGGGCCGCTATCGTCTCCAGATCCCGCACGTTGCACAGGTGGTCGAGGCCGGCGCGGCGGGGCCAGGCGCCGATCACCACCCCGGCGAGGTCGACGCCGCGGTGGGCCATGGCCTCCAGGGTGAGCGCCGTGTGGTTGAGCGTGCCCAGATCCGGACGTACGGCCACGAGGACGGGCGCCTCGAGCGCGTGGGCCAGGTCAACAAGGGTTGACCCATCCTCGTCGTACCGGACCAGCAGCCCGCCCGCGCCCTCGACGAGGATCAGTCCCCGATCGAGCGAGCGGATGCCCTCGGCGCACGCGGTCAGGTCGGGCGCGGGCAGCCCGGCCCGCCGGGCCGCGGCCGCCGGCGACAACGCGTCGGTGTAGCGGGAGAACTCGTGCAGATCGCTCACCCCGGCCAGCCGCCGTACCTCGTCGAGGTCGCCCGGCTGACCGGGCCGTGCGCCGGTCTGGGCCGGCTTGACCACCGCCACCGAGGTCCCACGGGTACGGGCCAGGGCGGCGACGGCAGCCGTCACCACCGTCTTCCCGACCCCGGTGTCGGTCCCACTGACCACAAGTACGCTCACCGGCCGAACTCTAATCCGCTCCGCGGCACCGGATCACGACGTCACTCGTCCGGCGTACGGCGTTCCCGTTTGATCTGGCCGCGACGACGCTTGGCATCCAGCCTCGCCTGCACCGCGCGGCGCAACGGCCGGGTCGGGCGACGGGGCCGGGCGGGCGGCGCGATCGCTTCGGCCAGCAGTGCCGCGAGGCGGGCCTCGGCGGCGCGCCGGTTCTGCAGCTGGGAGCGGTGCTCGGAGGCGGTCACCACGAGGACGCCATCCACCTGGCGGGAGGCGAGCCGTTCCAGAGCCCGTGCCTTTAGGTGGGCCGGCAGGGCGCTCGTCGCGGCCAGGTTGAACCGCAGCTCGACACGTGAGTCAGTGGTGTTGACCGACTGACCGCCCGGCCCACCCGAGCGGCTGAACCGCCAGGTTAGCTCGGCGCGTGGCAGCGTCACCGTACGTGTCACCCGCAGCCCGTCGTCCACACCTCAAGGATCTCACCGGCCGAACTCCAACGCCTCACAGAGCACATGACCAAAGTCGCGCCCGAAATGTCGCTTTCTATGGTCACCGGCTCTGTGAAGGCTGGCCCTGGCCCTGGCCCTGCCCCTGGCCCTGCCTCTCCCCGGCCATGCGGGTCACGGCCGCGGCGAGGGCGGCGCGCGAGGATACCCCGAGTCTGGCCCGGATGCTGGCCACGTGGATCTCGACGGTGCGCCGGCTCAGGGCCAGGCGCTGGGCGATCTCACGGTTCGTGTGACCCTGCGCGACGAGCGCGGCGATTTCCGCTTGCCGCCGGGTGAGCTGGGGAAACGCGGAGTCGGCGACCGACTGCCTTGGCCCGGGCGGTACGTGCCGGCCGAGCTTGCGGAGTTCGTGCACGGCCTGGTCGTGGCGGGCGCGTGCCCCGCATTCCGCGAACAGGGCGACAGCCTGCTCCAGCTCCGCCGCCGCCGGGTCATCATCGCCACGCTGGGCGAGGCCCATGCCCGCGACGAGGTGCGCGCTGGCGACGCCGATCCGGTGGCCGGCCGCCGCGAAGGCGCTCGCCGCGGCACGGGCGCGTTCCACGGCGGCGCCGGCCTCGCCGGAGACGAGCAGCACACAGGCCCGTCCCACGTGGACGTGTCCGGTACGGCTGGGCAGCTGCGCCGCGCCGGAACGTTCCATCAGGTCGACCCAGCGGCCCGCGCCGTCGACGCGGCCAAGGGCCAGCTCGGCCAGCACCAGCGACTGGGCGAAGAAGGGCTTGTTGAGGGGGTCGAGGCTGGGCAGATCGGGGCCGCCGCAGGAGCGCAGCGCCTCGGCAACGCATCCGGACGGATCGTCGTTCGCGAGCCGGGCGGCCGCGAGCGTGCATCCGGCCGCGGCCGACCACCAGTCCTGGGTGGCCCCGCTTGCCCGAACGGCGCGTTCGCCGGCCCGCAGCGCCAGCCCCTCGTCGCCCCGCGCGAGGGCGACCAGGCCCTGGACGGTGTAGGCCATCGAGCGGAGTTCGTCGCTTCCGGACAGCTCGGCCGACTCCACCCCGTCGTCCGCGCACCCGGCCGCCTCGTCCAGCCGGCCGACCAGGTGCAGCGCGCACGCCTTACCCACCACCAGGTAAGTAAGGAGATGCGCCTGCCGGGTACTGCGCGCGAGGGAGAGACCGCGGTCCAGGTGCCGCAGCGCGTCCTCGTTGCGGTCGAGGAACATCTCCGCCCAGCCGAGCCAGGCCGCGGCGCCGAGCCGGCGGGCGAGCTCGCCGTCCGGCAGCTCGTCGATCAGCGCCGCCGCCCGCTCCCGCCAGGTGAGCGCCTCGGCAGCGTCGCCGGCGACGTACGCCGTCATGGTCAGGACCGCCGTGGCCCCCGCGGAGAGGGACGGATCGTCGCTGCCGCGCACGACCCCGAGCACGTCCTCCACGAGCGACCGGTCGACGGGGAAGTCGCCGCCGAGGAGGGCGCAGTACGCCAGCTCGAGCTTGAGGACCCCGGCCTCCCGAACCCGGTCGGCGGGCAGCCGGCGCAGCTCGACCAGCAGGAGGTCGCGCGCCTCCTGGTAGCGGCCCAGGAGCTGTTCGACGAGCGCGCAGGAGGCCGCCGCCTCCACCCGGCGTGCCGGCTCTCCGGGCGGCAGCAGACGCAGAACCTCCTGGAACGCGGCGCGGCCGTCGTGCAGCCGGCCGGCGAGGAGGAGGGCGTGGCCGAGCCTGCCGAGCAGGTCGACCCGACGGTCCGTCGCCTGCTGCGGCAGCTTCCGTACGGCGGCGTCCAGCCATCGCGCGGCCGCCGCCGGGCTGCGCGGCATCGCCTGCTCCGCGGCCTCGATCAGCAGCAGGATCGCGCCTTCGTCGCCGACCGGCGCCGCCCGCATCACGTGCGGGGCACGCCGAACCGCCGGTGCCCGCGAACGAGCCAGCGCGGCGGCCGCCCGGGCGTGCGCACCCAGCAGCCACGCCTGGCCGGCGGAGTGGAAGACCGCGTGGCGAACCAGTGGATGCCGGTAGCGCAGCCGCTTCTCGTCGTCGGCCGGGCGCAGAAGGTCACGTACGGTCAGCTCGTGCAGCCCCTGCAGCGTCGACTCCGTGTCGAGCCCCGCCACCTCGGCGACGAGCTCGGGCTCGAACGGCTCGTCCAGCGTCGCGGCCGCGTACGCGACGAGCCGTCTGCTCGGTGACAGCGCGTCCAGCTCCGCACGGAACGCGGCGCCTACCGGCCGGGGAAGCTCCTCGACGTCGATGCCGTCCCCGGTTACCGGCCGCAGCGGCGTTTTGGCCAACTCCTCGAGGTAGAAGGGGTTGCCCTGACTCAGCTCGTACAGCGCATCCAACCGGGCCTGCGAGACATCGGACCCCAGCAGCTCCCCGGCCTCTTCGCGGGAGAGCGGGCCGAGCTCCAGGCGCTGGCCGACGCCCTCCGGGCGCGGCGCGGCCGCGAGGTTCGGGTGCAGCTGGCGCGGCCGGTGGGCGATCCCCAGCAGCACCGGCGCCCTGGGCGGGCGCCGGAGCAGGTGGATCAGCAGCTCGACGGATGCCTCGTCCGCCCAGTGCAGGTCGTCGAGGACCACCACGAGACCACGGGGCACCGCCAGATACTCGAGCAGCCTGCCGACCGCGCGGTGGATCCGGTAGCGCTCCACCCCAGGGCCCGGATCGCCGGTACGCCCGATGGTCTCCTCCAACGACGGGAAGACTGAGATCAGCAGATCGAGGGGGTCCGTGCCCAGCCGGCCGGCCTCCTCGGGGCCCATCGTGGCGAGGTGATCATCGAGCGCGTCCACCATCGGGGCGTACGGGACCGCACCGGCGAGCTCGGTGGCCCGCCCGGCCACGGCGAGATGACCACGGTCCGCCGCCCGGGTACGCAGTTCGGCCAGCAGACGGGACTTACCCATTCCGGGCTCGCCGACGATCTCCAGGAACCGGAAGTCACCGCCCGCGCCCTCCCGGCCGCGGAGCCGGCCGAGGGCACGGTCGAGCGCGGCCTGCTCGGCGGCCCGTCCGACCAGCCGCTCCGCCCTGCGCGCTGCCTCCATGGTTGAAACGTACGTTAAGGAGACACAAAACCCCAGCATGAGACTTGGGTCATGCAGACGTTCGTCGTGCGTGTCTGGACTCCCGCCCGCACCGAAGACCCAGCCGAGGCGACAGGCATGCACGGTGTCATCGAACATGCCGCCTCGCAACGTAGCCGACCGTTCCGGGACGCGGTGGAGCTCGTGGAGTTCATGCACGCCTGCCTACGCGCGGAACGGCCCCGTACGGCACCCGACGACGGCCCAGCGGCGCCCGCTCCGTCCGCCTAGGTGCTCAGTGGCTGGGGAAGGGGGCGGGTTCGACGCCGATCTCGTCCATCCGCTCCACGTACAGCCGGTACCTGCGCCGCGCCTCACCGTGCCGGCCGGCCGCGGCGAGCAGGGTGACCAGCGCGAGGTGGGCCTCCTCGTCGTAGCAGTCCCGCTCCAGCACGCGCAGCCAGTACCGCACCGCCTGGTCGTACTCGCCCGACTCGGCGGCCGCGCCGGCGAGCGTCCGGGTCGCCTCGAGGTACGCGGCCTTCGCCTCTTCACGCAGCGGAACCGCCCAGTCCTCGTACGGGTCCTCCTCGAGGAAGTCGCCGGTGTAGGCGGCCTCGGCCTCCCGGAGCGCGGAAAGCGCGCCCGGCTCGCCGCGCCCGTACCTGGCCATTCCGGTCCGGACGGCGGCAAGGAACTCCTCAACGTCGACCCGAAGGTTCGCGATCCCGATGACGTACCGGTCGGCCGCGACGAAGTAGTCAGCCGCGAACTCGCGCTCCGGGTCCAGCACCCCCCGGATCGTCG
Organism: Streptosporangiales bacterium; assembly: GCA_009379995.1. Taxonomy (GTDB): domain Bacteria; phylum Actinomycetota; class Actinomycetes; order Streptosporangiales; family WHSR01; genus WHSR01. The sequence goes on along the minus strand of WHSR01000025.1, from coordinate 39,641 downwards.
ACAGCGCAACCGAGAGCCGGTTGGCGCAGCGCACCGGGTCCTCGTCCGGCCACAGCGTGTCCATCAGCAGCTCGCGCGGGGTGGGCCGGCCGCGCCGGCCGAGCAGCATCTTGAACAGGTCGCGCGCCTTCTTGGACCGCCACTCGTCGGCACCGGCCGGCCGCCCGTCCCGCAGCACCTGGAAACCGCCCAGCACGTGCACCTGGACCCGAGCGTGGCCCGGCACCGCTATGCACCGCAGCGGCCCCGCCGCGGTCTCCGCCTGCGGGCGTACGCCGAGCTCGCGCAGCCGGCGCATTCCGGCCTCCAGAACCGAGGAGGGTGCGGCGCTCACGCGAGCCGCCGCGAGAGCGGCCCGCGCAGCGCCGACCGGGTTCTCGACGGCCCTCCAGACGGACTCGGCCTCCTGCAGCAGGCGCAGCCGGTCCGTGCCGCCCGGCGCGGACAGTGCCTGCAGCTCAAGCGCCTCGGCCAGGCCGGTGCGGTCACGTCGGCTCCCCGCGACTGCGGTCGCCGTCGCGGCCAACTCCGCGGCCTTCTTTCGCTGCCCTCTGGCCAGCGACACCCAGCCGGCCGCGAGCAGGCCGCGGACCTTCCCGGTCCCCGTGCTCTCCGCCAGGGCGCGCTCGGCGAGCGCCGCGGCGCCCTCGGAGTCGTCGCTCAGCCGGACCCGGGCGAGCCCGGCCAGGGCCGGGCCGAGGGTCTGCCGGTCGCCGGAGCGCTCGGCGACCTCGATCGCCTCCTCGTACGCGGCCCGCGCCAGGGCGAGATCGCCCCGCTGCCGGTAGACGTCGCCGAGGCCGGTCAGCGGACGCGCCACCAAGCTGCTGCCGATCCGCTGGTAGCCGGCCTTGGCCGCCTCGAAGTCGGCGGTCGCCTCGTCGAACTCGCCCAACGCCAGGTGCGCGGTTCCGCGGTTGCACAGCGCGAAGCCGGCCATCCCGGTGAAGCCGGCCAGCTCGGCGTCCTGGATCAGCTCGGCCAGCTCGGCGAGGGCGCGACGGTACGCCCCCTCCTCGGTGCTGCGCGCGGCCCGGTTCGCACGCACACAGATGACCTGGAAAACATCCTTGGTCCGGAGCGCGGCCTCGAGCGCGCGGGCGTAGTGCGTGTCACAGCCGGCGCCGTCTCCCTCGTGCGCCGCCAGCAGGGCCATGGCGGTGTGCGCGGCGGCGAGTGCCCGGGCGTCGCCGCACTTCTGCGCGGCGGCCAGGGCGCGGGCCGCGCTCCGCCGGCCCTCCTCGGCCTCGCCGCGCACCCAATGCCCGCCGGCCCGCCAGGCCAGCACCAGCACACCGTCGGCGGTCATGTCGGCGACCGTGTCGCCGACATCCGCGCTTTCGTACGCCTCCATCGCCGCCGCGTGCTCGCCCAGGACGTGGTGGACGAGTCCGATCCGCCAGGCGAGGCCCGGGTCGAGCCGTCCGGACGGTCCGGCGGCACGCCGAAGGCACCGCAGCGCGCCGTACCAGTCTCCCTGGAGCTGTCGGGCCTCCCCTTCGACCAGCTCGACGGCGGCGGTCCGCAGGTCCCCGCGGAGCCGCGCGGCGGCGGAGACCACGGCACCCGCCGCACCGCGGGCGAGCATCGCCGACCCGTGCCTCTCGAGGAAAGCACCGACCGCCGACGGGTCGCCGAGCGTGCACAGCAGCGAGAGGGCCTCCTTGATGTGCCCCTCGGCCGTGTACCACGCGGCGGCGCGTTCCTGCAGCGCGCGCCGGTCCCGCGGATCCAGCGGTGACCCTAGTGGCGACGGGGCCGTCGCGAAGTCGCGAACCAGCGGCCCGGTGGTGAACCATCCGGCCCGTCCCGGGCAGGGGCGCAGCAGCCCGCAGCGGGCCAGCCGGGCGAGCTGTTCCTCGTCCACCCACAGGCCCAGGGCGTCGCAGAGCCCCGCGGTGAAGCGCGGCAGCGCCGCCATCCGGCGGACGAGTTCGTGGGTCTCCGGCGTCTCCCTGGCGAACGCCTCCTCGGCGAGGTAGACGAACAGCGGCCCGCCCGGCCGGCCCAGGGTCAGCAGCGCATCCGTACGGGTCGAGGCGGGTCGGTGCCGCAGCCACTCGGCGGCGAGGACGGTGGCGGCCGGCCAGCCCTCGGTGATGTCGTGCAGCCGGGCGGCGAGGACCGGCAGGTTGCCGGACCCGCAACCTCCCGCGCCGTCCTCCGCGCCGAGCAACGCGTCGAGCAACGTCCGGGTCTCCGCCTCGGTGAAGGCCAGCGCCGCCCCGTCCAGCTCCAACACCTGACCGCGGCCGCGCAGCCGCTCGATCGGGAAGGGCGGCTCGTCCCGCGACGAGAGGACGACGTGCAGCGAGGGTGGCGCATGCCGGCAAAGGCCCTCGACCAGCCGTGCGGCCGGGCTTCCCGCGGCCAGCTCCTGGACGTCGTCGAGGATCAGCACGAGGTCGTCCCGGCACTCCCGGGCGAGCGCCTCGCCGATCGCCGCCGCGATGCCGTCGGCCGGCCCCGGGTCGCCCGCGTCCGCCGCCCCGGGGAACGAGTCGACCACGTGCTCCGCCAGGCCGGGCCGGCGCGCCCGTAACGCGTCGTACAGGCCGCGGGACAGCGCCGGCAGCGCGGCATCCTCCCGGGAAAGCGGGTACCACACGGAGTCGACGCGTTCCGCCCACGCGGTGAGGAGAGCCGTCTTGCCGAATCCGGCGCCCGCGACCACGGTGGTGAGCCGCCGGCCGGTGGCACCGGCGAGCCGACCGATCAGGGCCGGACGGTCCACCCACACATCGGGGAGCCGCGGCCGAATATGCGTACGGACCCGAGCGGCTTCGTCCGGCCGCACGGTCAGTTCCTCGAGGACGCCCATGTCCCGCTCCACCCTCCCCGCACCTGGTCGGTGTCTTCCCCGCCACCGTGCCCCGGGACCCACAGCAAGCATCGCCGGGCGGAGCCGAACATCCATCGTGGCGATTACTTACATTCCTCTTAACGGCTACGTATCTTCGCGCTGGGTCTCACTACTCTGGAACCGCCATGTCCGACGTTCCGGAGTCCCCACTCATCGCGAGCCTGCGCCGCGCCGTGGAGGCGTCTCCGGAGGATCTTCCCCTCCGGCTCCATCTCGGTGAGCTGCTGCTCGATTCCGGGGACGCCCCGGGCGCGATCGAGCAGGCGGCGGCCGCCCTGCAGCGTGACCCCGGGCTCGCGGCCGCGAGGGAGCTGATGGGCCGAGCGCTCGGCGCGACCGGCGAGTCCTCCACCGGCGAGCGACCCGAGCAGGGCCCCCGCTTCGACTGGACCAAGGCGGAGGAGGAGCTCAAGGAACACTTGCCTCCGCCGCCGTTCGTGTCGGAGGGCCGCGTCGCCGAGCCCGCCGCGGCGGACGCGGAGTCCGGTGAGCCGGACATCTACGTGGAGCGCTCGTCGGTCAACTTGGCCGACGTCGGCGGGATGACAGCGGTGAAGGAGCGGCTGGAGGCCGCCTTCCTCGCCCCCATGCGCAGTCCGGAGCTGCGCTCCCTGTTCGGCAAGAGCATGCGCGGCGGGCTGTTGATGTACGGCCCGCCCGGATGCGGCAAGACCTTCCTCGCCCGCGCGGTCGCCGGGGAACTCGATGCCCCGTTCGTCTCGGTGTCGCTCGCCGACGTGCTCGACATGTGGATCGGCAACAGCGAGAAGAACATCAAGACGATCTTCGACGCGGCCCGGCGCAACCAGCCTTGCGTGCTGTTCCTCGACGAGCTGGACGCGATAGGGCTCAAGCGCAGCAAACACGTTTCGTCCGGCATGCGCGGCACCGTCAACCAACTGCTGCTGGAACTCGACTCCGTCGAGTCCGACAACGAAGGCGTCTTCCTGCTGGCCGCCTCGAACCAGCCTTGGGACATCGACAGCGCGCTGCTGCGCCCCGGCCGGCTGGACCGTACGATCCTCGTCCTGCCGCCGGACGCCCCGGCCCGCGCCGCGATCATCCGCTATTACCTGCGGGATCGACCCATCGCCGGCATCGACCTCGACGCCCTGGTTGCCCGGACCGACGGCTTCACCGGAGCCGACCTGGCCCACCTGTGCGAGTCCGCGGCCGAACGCGTCATCCTCGAGGTCAGCCGGACCGGCAACGTCCGGGTGATCGGCATGGCCGACTTCGACGCGGCGCTGGACGAGGTTCGCCCCTCCGCCGGCCCCTGGTTCGAGACCGCGCGCAACGTGGTGGAGTTCGCCAACGAGGGCGGGCGGTACGACGAGCTGCGCGCCTACATGAAGCGGCGGAAGCTCATCTGACCATGTCGGCGCTGGCCCGGGCCCAACACCTGCTCGACCTCGACCGCCCGGAGCAGGCCCGCACGTTGGTCGGCGAGGCGCTCGCCGAGGATCCGGACTCGGTACGCGCCTGGCTGCTCCTCGCCCAATGTCACCTCGGCCTCCACGAGCCGGAACGGGGCCGGGAGGCCGCGGGGCGGGCCCTGGGGCTTGCGCCGGAGGTCGGCGCCTCGCACCAGGTGTACGCCCGCACCTGCACGGAGCTCGGCCGGCACGCGGAGGCCGTGTGGCACGCGCGGGAGGCGGTACGGCTCGATCCCGAGGACTACGTCGCCCACCTTTGGCTGGCCGACGCCTTGCTGGAGTCACGAGTCCCGAGCCTGCTACCCGAGGCCTGGTGCGCGGCCAATTGGGCGGTCGAGCTGGCGCCCGAGGAGACGGGCCCGCACGGCGCGGTCGGCGTCGTCGCGTTCGCGTACAAACGCTGGGATGTGGTCGTCGCGGCGAGCACACACGCCCTGCGGATCGACCCCACCAACGCGCAGGCGCTGAACAACCTGGCCGCGGCCCGCCTCCGGCGGGGCGTGCTGGGCGGCGACCCCACCCGGGCCGCGGGTGAGCTGTCCGCCGCGCTGGCCATCGACCCCGGCCACAAGGAGGCCCGATTCAACCTCGACGTGATCGCCCTCCAGATCCTGGGGGTGGTGTACTGGCTCTCGTGGGTCCCGTGGTTCGTCATGTTCTCCCTGGTCATGACGGAGTTCGCGGGAGAGCGCCCGGAGCTGTGGCCGGTCCGGCTCGTCGGAGGGTTTCTCGTCGCCGTGCTGTGGGCGGTGCTCGCGGGCGTGCTCGTTCGCCGGACTCCCAGGCGGGTCCGGCCGTACCTGCTCCGGTTCCCGCGCCGGAGATGGGAGTTCGGCGCGCTGTGCGCCGCCGCCGGGATCGGGGTGTCCTTTCCCGTGTTGGCCGGCCTTCTCCCGGGGCCTGTCGCGTTCACCGCAGTGGTCGTCGCCGTCGCATCGATCTTGGTGTCCGGGCTCCTCCGATGGACTGCCGTCTTCGCGCTGCGCCGGCAAGGTCGGTGAGGTTCGCGCCGGCGGTCACGTACCCTCGGGCTGCCCTTTCCCCTGCGTGCGCGCGAGCGCGGCGGCGAGGGCCGTCCGGGACGACACCCCCAGCTTGGCGTAGATACGGGACAGGTGCGTCGTCACCGTCCGGGTGCTGACGACGAGCGCCTCGGCGATCTCGCGGCTGCTGAGCCCCTGGGCGACAAGTTCGGCGATCTCGCGTTCCCGCCGGGTGAGCCGCACTGGTCCTCCCTCGCCCGGGGACGGTACCCGGCGGCCGAGCCGCCGTTGCTCGCGCAGGACCTCCGCCTGCCAACCGCGGGCGCCGCTGGCGGCCAGCAGGTCGGCGGCGCGATCCAGCTGCTCCAGGGCGCCGCGGTGGTCCCCGGACACCCGCAATACCCGCGCCCAGAGCACGCGGGCGCGGCCGGCCTCGAGGCGGTTCTGACCGCGCTGGCTGCGTGGGGGGCTGAACGCGGCGACGGCGGCCTCCGCCCGCTCGGCGGCCGCCTGCGGCCGGCCGGCGGCGAGCAGTGCGTGCGCCTGGGCAAGGTGCCCGAGCCCGACGCGGTACGGCAGGTCGGGATGCCCGGTCTCCTCGGCGCGCCGGGCCCAGTCGGCCGCCGCGTCCACCCGTCCCCTGCCAAGCTCGTACCGGGTGAGGAATTCGTAGAAGAGCGGCCGGCTCAGCGGGTCGATCAGCGAGGCGTCGCTGCCGCCCGCGGCGCGCAGGAAATCCGCGGCGAAGTCGCCGGATCCAGTCTCGTATCGGGCCGCAGCCAGGAACACCTGGGCGAGCGGGCGCCACCATCCGGACTCCGGGCCGGCGAACGAGACGGCCTGCTCTCCGTAGCGGACGGCGGCATCCGGTTCGCCCAGGAGCATCGAGAGCCAGCAGCGCAAGGTGAGAGCGATCACCCGCATCTCGTCGCTCGGCGACAGCATCGCGGCGTCGACCGCGTCCTCGGCGTTCTCGTCCGCCTCGGCGATCCGGCCGAGCCACCGAAGGGCGAGCGTACGGCCCATCAGCAGGTAGGTCAGCACGTAGTTCTGGCCGGTCGCCCGGGCCAGCGTCAGCCCGCGCTCGGTGTGCCGCAGCGCCTCGTCGTAGCGGTCGAGGAACCCCTCGCTCCAGCTCACCCACACCGCGGCGTCGAGGCGGCCGGCGAGCTCCGCGTCCGGCAGCCTGTCATAGAGTTCCGCCGCGGCGTCGCACCAGCGCAGCGCCTCCGGTACCGCGGCGGCCATGTGGCTGGCGAACGCGAGCAGCCCGCAGGCGGCGGCCTCCAGGCAGCGGTCGCCGTGGCGTCGCGCGGTGTCCAGCGCCTCGAGCATCAGCTTGCGGTCGGCGACGAACTGACCGCTGACCAGGCCCCCGAAGGCCGCCTCCAGCTTCAGGCCGGCCGCCTGCACGCTGTCCTCGGCCGACACCTCCCGCAGCTCCGCCAGCAGGAGCCTCCGCGCCTCGGCGTGGTTGCCCAGCAGCCGCTCCAGCATGGCGCAGAACGCCGCCGCCTCCGCCCGGGGCTCCGACGGATGTGCCGGCAGCTCCCGCAGCACCTCGTGCAGGATGCTCGTGCTCTCGCGCAGCTGTCCGGCGACGCCGAGCGCGTGCGCGGTCTTGTTGAGAATCTCCAGCCGCCGCGCGGGAGCCACGTCGGGCGGGAGCAGCCGCAGGACCGCCTGCAGCCAGGCGGCGGCGGTGCTGGGAGCGCTGGACAGCGTCGCCTCGGCCGCCTCGAGCAGCAGGCCGATGGCCTTCTCGTCGCCAACGGCGGCGGATCTCGCCACGTGGTGCGCCCGCACGGCCACCGGCGCGGACAGCCGCTCCAGCGCGGCCGCCGCCCGGCCGTGCGCCATCAGCCGCCAGCTCTTGCCTGCGCCCTGGTAGGCGGCCTGCCGGAGAAGCGGATGGCGGAACTGGAACCGCCACTCCGCGTCGCCCGGCCGGATCAGGTCGCGCTCCAGCAGCTCGTCCAGGGCCTCCAGTGCCTCGACCAGGTCCAGCCCCGCCGTCCGCGCGACCAGGTCCGGGTCGAACGGGTCCCCGGCGACCGCCGCGGCCTGGGCCACCAGCCGGCGCGTCGGCGGGAGCGCCTCCAACTCGCGGCGCAGCGCCGCATTGACGCGTCGCGGCAGCTCGCCGGCCGACAGATCCAGCGGTGACACCCGGCCGGCCCGAACCAGCGCCTCCAGGTAGAACGGGTTACCGCCGGTTGCGCTGTGCAGCCGGGCGCACCAGGTGCGGCTCAGCTCCCGTCCCAGCAGCTCGGTCACCGCCTCCAGGGCAAGCGGGCCTACCTCGACGCGCAGCACGCTGCCCTCGCGTGCACCCTCCTCCAGTGCGACCGCCACCCGGGCGGCCACCTGCGCCGGCCGGTACGCGACCACCATCAGCAGCCGAGCCCGGGGTGGATGCCGCAGCAGGTGGGCGAGCAATTCGATCGAGCCGGCGTCCGACCAGTGCACATCGTCGAGCACCAGCACCGTACCGGCCGGCTCGGCCAACACCTCGAGCAGCCCTCGGACGGCTCGGTGCAGGTGATACCGCTCGGTCTCCGGCATCCGTTGCGGAACCTCGGCGGCGTGCCCGCTGAGCGCGGGGAACACGCTGGCCAGCAGCTCGAGCCGGGGCGAACCGAGGCGCGCGACCGTGTCGTCCGCCAGGGCCGAGAGGTGATCGTCGAGCGCCTCGATCACCGACCCGAACGGAACCTCCCGCTCGAACTCCGTCGCCCGCCCGGCCAACACGAGACGGTCGTGTCCCTCCGCCCGGGCGCACAGCTCGGCGAGCAGCCTGGTCTTGCCGATCCCCGGTTCCCCGACGATCTCCAGCACCCACGGCTGTGCCGGCACGGTGCGCCGGCCGGGCCCCGGACGGGAGGACGCGAGGCGATCGAGCGCGGCCTGCAGCGCCGCCAGCTCGTCGCCGCGGCCGACCAGAGGCCATTCGTACGAAGATTCTTCCGAGCCGCCCGTTAACCCCACTCCACGATAATCACGATGGTGTATCTCGGCTGACAAGACGGCACATATGGAACGTTGACGATTGTGACCATTTTGTGCGCCGTAACCTCCCGCACCACATCGTCGTTGCCCCTGAGAGATCGCCGGGAGGACGAGGGATGAGGTACCGCCGTTCGGCGAAGAGGCTCCAGGAGAGGTTCGCGCAGATCGTCGACGGAGAACGGAACGCGGACGACCCGGAAATGGCACGCCTGGCCGGGATCGTCGCCGCGCTCCGTTCGGTTTCGCATGCCTCCGTCCGGACCGAGGAGGCGTTCGGCGCGACGGGCCAGCGGAGGCAGCAGCGGAGGTTGGTGGGTGTTGGTGGGTTCACGCTTGCCGTGGTGACGGTGATCTCCACGGTGGCGGCCGCCAAGGCGCTGCCCGGCGACCCGTTCTACGGTGTGAAGCAGGCGGCACAGACTGCAAGCGTCACCGTCATGGCGTCGGAGCAGGTACGGGGCCAACGGGAGCTGCGGATCGCGGAGGCGAGGCTCGCGGACATCCAGGAGCTGCTGCAACGCGAGGACGCACACGCCGGGCCGGCCATCGAGCGGGCGCTGCGGGACGTGGACGCCCGGACCCTCGCCGGAAGCACCGCGCTCACCCGGGAGTACCGGCGCTCGCTGGACATCCGGTCGCTGAACATGCTCGACGCCTTCGCCCGCGACCAGCGGAGCCGAATCGCCGCGCTGCTGCCCGCCCTGCCCTGGCCGGCCCGGTCCAGGGCGCAGGAGTCGCTGCGGCTGGTGGAAGACGTCGGCGACCGCGCGGTCACCATGCTCGAGCGGTCCTGCCACACCGACACGAGCTGCCGAGGTACCATCCAGGCTGCCGGGTGATGAAAGGTCCCTTCGACACGCGCGAACAACGGGTGAAGGGGTCAGATGTCGCGGCCGAACATCGGTACGCTCGAAACATGCAGCGGCTCCTGCGACGCCGAGACGGCGCGAGGGCGGTGCTCGCGGGCGAGGCTGCGGCGGCGGCTGCCCAGGCCGAGGCATCCCCGCTGCCCATAGCGGCCCCCGCGGCAGCGGCCTTCTTCGACATCGACAACACGATCATGCGTGGCTCGTCGATCTACCACTTCGCCCGGGGTCTGGCCGCCCACAAGGTGTTCACCGCCCGCGACCTGATCCAGTTCGGCTGGCAGCAGGCGATGTTCCGGATCCGCGGCACCGAGAACGCCGACCACATCCACGCCGCGCGGGAGGCAGCCCTCGCCTTCGTCGCCGGCCAGCGGGTGGACGAACTGCAGCGGCTCAGCGACACGATCTACGACGAGCTGGTGGCCGACCGCATCTGGCCGGGCACCCGAGCGCTCGCCAAGCAGCACATCGACGCCGGACAGCAGGTGTGGCTGGTGACCGCCGCGCCCGTGGAGATGGCCAACATCATCGTGGCGCGGCTCGGGCTCACCGGCGCCCTCGGCACGGTCGCCGAACGGGTGGACGGCCGGTACACCGGCCGTCTCGTCGGCGAGCTGCTGCACGGCCCGGCCAAGGCCGAGGCCGTACGGGCGCTGGCCAAGCGGGAGGGGCTGGATCTGTCCCTCTGCTCGGCGTACAGCGACTCGATCAACGACCGGCCCATGCTCTCCCTGGTCGGCTACCCCAACGCCGTCAACCCCGACCCCGACCTGCGGGACCTCGCCAGGGAGCGCGGCTGGCCGATCTACGACTTCCGCACCGGCCGCAAGGCGACGATGATCGCGCTGCCCGCGGGGGCCGGCGTGGGCGCGCTGGCCGGCGGGATCGCCGTCGGGGTCGCGCTGCGCCGCCGGCACAACCGCCGCGTGCTCGGCAAGAGCTTTCTCTAGAAGGCAGGGCCGCGGCGGAGCAGCAGCTCGTGCAGGCGGTTCTGGATCGTCTCGCGGATCTGGTCGGTGAGCTCGAAGACCAGCGCGGTGTCGTCGGCGGACTCCGGCGGATAGACGTCGGTACGGACCGGCTCGCCGAAATCGATGATCCACTTCGACGGCAGCGGGAGCAGGCCGAGGACCCCCAGCCACGGAAAGGTCAGGGTGACCGGGAAGTACGGCAGACCCAGCAGGCGGGCGAGCGCCCTCAGGTCCCCGATCATCGGGTAGATCTCCTCCGCGCCCACCACCGAACACGGAACGATCGGCACCTGGGCGCGCAGCGCCGACGCCACGAAGCCACCCCGGCCGAACCGCTGCAGCTTGTAGCGCTCGGTGTAGGGCTTGCCGATCCCCTTGAAGCCCTCCGGCCATACCCCGACGACCTCGCCGCGCCCGAGCAGCCGGTCGGCATCGGCCCGGCAGGCCAGCGTGTGCCCGCTCTTCCGGGCGAGATGGCTGAGCAGCGGCAGGCTGTAGACCAGGTCGGCACCGAGCGCCCGCAGCTTCCGTTCCGCCGGATGGTGATCGAGCATCGCGACCTGCACCATGATCGCGTCGACGGGCAGCGTGCCCGCATGGTTGGCCACTACCAGGGCACCGCCGCGGCTCGGTACGTTCTCCAGCCCTTCGACCTCGATCCGGAACCAGTGGTAGTACAGCGTGCGGGCGAGCGGCATCAGCGCGTGCTCGTTGAAGTCCGGGTCGAATCCGAATTCGTCCACCTCGTAGTCGCCGGCGAGCCGGCGCCGCAGGAACGCGACCGCCGCGTCGAGCTGGCGCTCCCATGCGTCATCCATGCGCATTCCTCGCCCGTACGAAGTCGTCGAACGCCTCCAGGCTGGTGTAGCGCGGCGACCAGCCGAGCTCGTCCTTGATCCTGCTGGTGTCGACGACGCGGCCGTACCGGAGCAGCTCGACCTGTTCCGGCGAGAAGTCCAAGGTCTCGAAGCTCCGCGCCAGCTCGCCGCCGAGGCGCAGCGCCGGACCGGGCAGCCGGAACGCCGGCCGGCCGATGCGGCGGACGGCCTGGCCGAGCGTGATGATCCCGTCCGCGGCCACGTTGAACGTGCCGGGGTGATCCTCCACGGTCATCCGGCGGACTACATCGACCCCGTCGTCGATGTGCAGGAACTGCAGCCGTGGGTCGAAACCGAGAATGGCCGGGATGGAGGGCAGCGAGAAGTACCTGGCGAAGGCCGAGTCGACCCCTGGACCGAGGAAGCTCGCGAACCGCAGCGTGGACACCGCGACGTCGGGACGCCGCCGGGCGAAGCCCCGCACGTGTCCCTCCACCTGTGTCGCATCCTTGGTCAGCCCGCCCAGGAGGATCGCGTGGGGTTCGGTCTCCTCGGTGAACAGCGCGGGGTCACGGTGCGAGCAGCCGTAGACGGCGGTCGTGGAGCGCACGACGAGCTTCCGTACCGCCGGCGCCCGCTGGCACGCGGCGAGCAGCTGCATCGTCCCCACGACGTTGATGTCCTTCATCGCCGGCCGGCCTCCTACCGACTGCGGCATGGTTGCCAGCCCGGCATGGACGACGGTGTCGACCTCGGCCGAGGAGAGGATCCCCGAGATGCCCCCGGCGCGCATGTCCACCTGAACGAACTCGGTGCGGCCCAGCGCGCTGCCGGCGGCCGTCGGCGGGACAGCATCGATCCCGATGACACGGTCCAGGCTCGGCTCGGCCTGCAGCACGCTGGCCACCCGCGCCCCGAGGTACCGGGACACTCCGGTGATCAGTACCACGCGGGCCATCGTCGTGCCCTGAATCGGATGCTGTCGTGCGGTTACTTCTTGTTGCGGCGCTGGACGCGGGTCTTCTTCAGCAGCTTGCGGTGCTTCTTCTTGGCCATGCGCTTGCGGCGCTTCTTGATGATCGAGCCCACGCGAACCTCTACGAGTACCTCGGGAATGGAACGAAAACTGGCATGCGCCGGTCGCAACCCACGCGCACGACCCGGATGAAGCCTACCGCCGAGGTTCCGTTCCCGCGCCCGCGGCCCCTGGATTCAACCCGAGGATTAGCCCGCCTCGATGTAGGAGTCTCGGAGGTAGTCGTGTACCGCCTGCTCCGGAACGCGGAACGAGCGGCCTACCCGTACCGCCGGGAGCTCGCCGGAGTGGACGAGACGATAGACGGTCATCTTGGACACCCGCATGACCGAAGCAACCTCGGCCACCGTGAGGAACTTTACCTCGCTAAGAGGTCGCTCACCTGCAACCATCGACGCACCCGAGCCCCTTGTACGTACCATGCACCGGCGCCCCACCGGTGTCGCTGACCACGCACGTACTGTCAGTCACCAAGCGTAAACGCTGGGGCGGAGGGCGGGAACCCTCATAGTCTTGCGTTCCCGAGCAGATATGCAGTGAGCGGCGCGTAGTAGTGCGGCGGCACGTTGTCGTCCAACGGAACCGCTGCACGGACCTTGCCCTCGGCCTCCCCGACGAACAGGGCAGGGTCGTTGCTGTCCGCGAAACCGACGGTATCGATGCCGGCCTGGCCCGCCGCGCCGGCCCATCCGTGGTCCGCGACCACCAGGTCGGGCCACTCCTCTCCGCTGTCCCGCAGGAAACGCAGGATCGCCTCCATCGGCCGGGGCGAGTGGGTATGGTGCAGCCCGCCGCCGGCGCTGAGCACGGCCACCCCGCTCACGTAGCGGATGTGCCGCTCCTGCGTGCCGTACTGGGTCTGCGTCCGGTACGCCCAGCCGAGGGCCGGGGTGAGCACCGGGCAGCCGTGATCGGTGAGGGCGCGGGCCAGCTCGAGGTAGATCGGCAGCAGCCCGGAGGGATGGCCGGTGGCCAGCAGGACCCGCTCCCGGCGGCGCGCGGCCTCGCCGACGCGCTCGGCCATCGCGGTCAGTGCGTCGATCGTGCGGTCGGGGTCGATGGTGTCGGTGCCGGCGACGTACGTCGCGTCGGGGTTGACGCCGCAGCGTTTGGCCATCAACTCAAGGATGTCCGCGGGGGTCCAATCCCCGTCCAACTCGAGGCCGAAGGTGTAGTAGCGGTCCCGTTCGGCGAGGTACCGGAAATGTGCGAGGTTGTTCTCCCTCGGGGTGGCGACCGGGCCGGCGATGCGGGTACGTACGAGGTGATCGCGCAGCTCTTCTCGGCTCGGGACGGGCGGAAGACGGGTGCTCACAGGTACGGCTCACCGACCTCTCGCGGCATGCGGCGCTCGCTGCTGGGGGTCATCATCGTCTACAGGTCCACCTGCGGGTCGATGCCGTGCAGCGGGAACACCGCGTTCCGGCATGCCATGACGGCGCGATCTACCGGGTCGGCCGGGTTGTAGCCGGGCTCCCAGGTGCGGAAGTGCGGCTCATGCCCGTCGGTCATGGACGTCGGAGCGAGCTCGCCGGCCCGCCGTCGCACGTACTCCCGCCAGTCCTCCGGCGTCGCCGTCTCCGGCGGGATCGGCGAGCCGGCCGCCTCGGCGAGCAGATGCGTCCACGTCCGCGGCACTACCCGTACGAGCTCGTACCCACCGCCACCGGTAAGGACCCAGCGACCCCCGGCGGTCTCGTGGGCGAGCCTGTGCACCGCCTGGCACGCGGCGCGCTGGCCGTCCACGCTGAGCGCTAGGTGCGCGAGCGGGTCGAGCGCGTGGCTGTCGCAGCCGTGCTGGCTGACCAGCACCTGCGGGCGGAACGCGTCGAGCAGGTGCGGCACCACCGCGTGGAAGGCCCGCAGCCAGCCCTCGTCCTTGGTGCCCGCCGGCAGCGGCACGTTCACGCTGTAGCCCTTCGCGTCCGGGCCGCCGACCTCGTCCGGAAACCCGGTGCCCGGGAACAGCGTGGTCGGGCTCTCGTGCAGGCTGATCGTCAAGACCCTGGGGTCGTCGTAGAAGGCCGCCTGCACCCCGTCACCGTGGTGGACGTCGACGTCCACGTACCCGATCCGCTCGACGCCGTTGGCCAGCAGCCACGCGATAGCTATCGCCGGGTCGTTGTAGACGCAGAACCCTGACGCGCTCGCGGCCATGGCATGGTGCAGGCCGCCCGCGATGTTCGCCGCGTGCTCTGCCTCGCCCGACCACACCGCGCGGGCGGCCGCCAGCGACGCACCGGCGACCAGCGCGGCGGCCGCGTGCATACCGCGAAACAGCGGGTTGTCCGGGGTGCCGAGCCCATGCACCACGTCGGCCTGGAAGTACTCGTCGACCTGCTTGACGGCGGCGACGTACTCACGCTCGTGGACCAAGGCGAGCTCGTCGTCGGTCGCCGGCAGCACGTCGTCGACCGAAACGGCCTCGAGGTCGAAGACGCCCATCTCCCTGGCCAGCGCCATCGTGAGCTCGACCCGTATCGGCGCCAGCGGGTGGCCGGGACCGAAATCGTAGGTGGTGAGCGCGTCGTCCCACACCACCCGCAGTGACCGGCTCATGCCCCTCACGGTACCGGTTGCCCCGCACTGCTCCCGGTTCGAGTGTCGGCCCCGGTTGAGTAACGGTCAGCGGGCGCTCACGCGGGTCCTCATGAGGAGATCTCACGGCTTCTTGATCTTCGGATCCCCGTGCTCCCAGTTGTCCCAGTCACCGAGGATGCTCCTGTCGAGAGGAGGCGTAATCTCCTTCTTGATGACCGGCAACGCCACCGGGATCGTGGGACCGAGCATCTTCGTCGCCGAATCATCCACGGAGCCGACTGTGGTGTCCCCGATATCACGCATCCTCCCGGCATGTTCGTCTAAGGCGTTGACGTAATCGACCTGGAAGTCCATGAGCTCCGTGACGAACCAGGCACCGAGGACCAGCGCCACGGGCCATCCGAACGGGCCACCGAGGAGCCCAGCGACTGTGCCCACAAAGGAGGCACACAGCCGGACCAGGCTTTTCCGCATGTCTTCGATGGTGCGGGCCGAATCGTGCAGGGTCTTGCCCACGTCTTCCAGTCCCGACCGAACCGGGGCAAGGGTCTGGTCGATGAGTTGCTCGATCCACGCCTGGTAGGAATCCTTGGCCGGGCCCTGCCAGAACTGCTCGTCGGCAACACCCCTGAGCTCCTGCCGGAGTGCGTTGATCGAATCCGTTGCGTCGTCCCCACCTTGGCCCCACAGCACGCCTACCTGGTCGACGCGATCCACGTCGCCCCAGAGCATGGTGATGAGGGATTCCACCGTGGATCCGATGCTCGCGTCGATCTTGTGTGAGACGACGATCGCGTCCTGGACCGGCACCGGGAAGTCGAGTGACATGGCTCATCACCTCAGAAGGTGTCGGCGATGCTCGCGTCGGCGTCGCCGTAGGTGTCGGCCGTGCGGCGCAGCAGGTTCGCGGCGGCCTGCAAGGCCTGGCCCGCGGCGATCAGGTACTCGGTGTATTGCACCTTGACCTCCCCGTATGCCTTCCACAGCTCCTCGCCGGGCATGGTGAGCGCGTCCGAGGAAAGGCCGGTGTCGCCGAAGACAACCTTGTTCGGGATCGCCTCTCGCCAGACCTGTGACTCGGCCTGCAGCGCGTCGGCGTGCCGCCTCAGCGCCTCGATCTGCACCCGAAAGCTCATAGTCGTTCGTCTCTTCTCGTAGCTCTGCGATGCCGAGCCGGCGCCGGGCCGCGCGCATCAAGGCCCCGACGGCCGTTTCCCCGACGCTGATCCGATCCAGCGTGGAGAATCGGAACTCCTCGGCCCGCCTCTCCGCCTCGCGGACCGCCTCGACTATCTGGCCGGCGAGCCGCCCGGCACCTACCCGCCTGACCGCCTCGGGCCGGATGTCCACCTGCAGGTGGGTGGCCGCGGCGTTCATCTCCACGGTTCCCGCGCCGACGCCGATCTCCTGGTAGATCGGGTGCTCCTCGAACTCCTCGTGAGCCCGCGCGGCCCGCTGGCGTGCCTCCACGCCCTCGGCGAGCATGTCCCGCACCTCGGAGGAACCCGGGTAGTCGACGGCGCCCCGGCCGGCCCGATCGGGCGGCGGCGACATCGAGGCCTGGACCTCGGCCAGCGCGGGTGAGTCGGGGAAGTAGGCCCGCCGTCGCTCCTCCGCGGCCGCTGACCCGACTTGCTTCGCGTGCCGTACCGCCGCCGTCACGTATTCGCCGAGGAGCCGCGGGTGACGCAGCGCCTCCTCCGAAAGGTGCAGGTCGATGATCCGGCCCAGGCCGTCGGCCGTGGCGACCACGGCACCGTCGTCATCCGAGGCGTCGACACGTGCCGCTGCCAGCTCGGCCAGCATGTCCTTGCCACGCTGAACCGCCGCCCGCAAATCCGATAAGGCAGCCCTGGGTTCCTGGTTCACGACGCACCTCCCGCAACATTAGATGGCGGCCGGGCACCGGTTGATACCTGTGAATTGTCTTCCGCGGAGAATCAGACAAAGAGCCGTTCCAACGGGCGAACGGTCAGGCCCTCCTCGTCAATGACCTCGTAGGCAGCTACCGAACCGTGCGCCTGGCTCGCCGCACGCAGGCAGCTCAGACTCGAAGTGATCGCGTCGCCCGGACCACCCGCCTCGAGGGTCAACTCGACGTCCACGGTTTCGTTCGTGGCATTGGCCCCGATTCCGAAGTCGAGAAGACGCCGGTCGCGCTGCCCGAACTCGACAAGCCGATCCGCGAGCCGCTCGACCGCGTCGCCCAGGTCCCCACGCACGCCGCTCGCCGTGAGCGGGACGATGACTCCGTACCTCACGACGTGCCTCCCGTCACCAGCACCCGGTCTGCCTGAGCCATCCCCACGCCCTCCACTCGTAGTCCGGATCCGACGGCGTGACGAGGACCCACCGCTGATGATTCCCGCAGGGACAACGTAAGCGGAAATAATTCCTTCCGCCTTCCGCTCTCCAGCCTCTCAGCTCGGCCTCACGAAGAAGCCTTTCCAGCTCCTTGACGGGATGTCTGGGCCTCATGGGCATGCCCTCCACCTCTTTTCGCTGTGGGCGGCCTTTTCGGGGCATACCTCAAGCTAGAGGTAATACGCAGGTCCTTGCGCCGCGAGGGAGGCCCGCTGTGGACAAATAAGCGGCTGTGGAAAAGCGCTCAACCAGACGGTGGGCCCGTCCGGGACGGGCGAAGCCGGGAGACGAGGCCCCGCAGCAGCGGGTACGCAAGGACCAGCAGGGTCAGCACCATGAGTACCGCGCTCGCCGGCCTGGTGAAGAACTGGCCGAGGTCCCAGTTGGTCTTGATCACGCTCTGCATGAAGTTCTTCTCCACCAGCGGGCCGAGCACCAGGCCGAGCACGACCGGCGCCAGCGGGAACCCGCCGCGCTCCAGGGCGTAGCCGAGCACCCCCATGACGGCCATGACGATGATCCCGAGGGTGCTGTTGTTGATCGCGTACGAGCCGACGATGCAGAACGCCAGGATGATCGGCATCAGGAGCGGCAGCGGCACCCGCAGCAGCAGACCGCTCCCGCGGATCGCCAGGTAGCCGAGCGGGATCATCACGAGGTTGGCCAGGATGAACAGCAGATAGACCGCGTACAGCAGAGGGGCCTGCTCCTGGAACATCGTCGGCCCCGGCTGCACCCCCTTGACCAGCAACACCCCGATGAGAATCGCGGTGATCGTGTCACCGGGTATGCCGAACACCAGGGTCGGCACGTACGCCGAGGCGATCGCGGCGTTGTTGGCCGCGCCGGCCGACACGACCGGCTCGATGTGGCCCCGGCCGAACCGATGCCCCTCCTTGGAGGCGGTCTTCGTCGCCGCGTACGAGACCCAGGCGGCCACGTCCCCGCCCGCGCCCGGCAGCACGCCGATCGCGCCGCCGATCGCGTTGCCGCTGACCACCCCGCGCCGGTACCGCCACAGCGTCCGACCGGTCTCCCGGAACATCCGCCGGGTGTTGAGCCTTGTCGCGCGGGAGTACGAGCCCCGGGCGGCCACCGTCCGGAGCACCTCGGACAGACCGAACAACCCGATCATGGCCGGGATGAAGTCGATGCCCTGGAGCAGCTCGGTGCTGCCGAAGGTGAACCGGGCGTATCCCAGCGCGATGTCCAGGCCCACGGTGGACAGCAGCAGGCCGATCAGTACCGAGATGGCCCCCTTGACCTGCGAGCCTCGCGAGATGATCACGGCCGCGGCCAGGCCGAGGACGGCCACCCAGAAGTACTCGTACGAGGTGAACTGCAGGGCCACCTCGGCCAGCAGCTGTGCGCCGACCATCAGCACTATCGCTCCCACGATCCCCCCGATGGCCGAGCCCACCAGAGCGACGCCGAGCACCAGGCCACCCTGGCCGGCACGGGTGAGCCGGTAGGCGTCCTCGGTGTAGGCGGCGCTCGCCGGGGTGCCGGGGATGCGGATCAACGCCGACGGCAGGTCTCCCGCGAAGATCGCCATCGCCGACATCGTCACGATCGCGGCTATCGCGGGCAGCGGTTCGAGAAAGAACGCGAGCGGCACGAGCAGGGCGGTCGCGAGCGTCGCGGTGAGGCCCGGGATGGCGCCGATGAACAGCCCGTACACCGCCGAGCCGAGCACGACCGCCAGCAGCGTGCCGTCGGCCAGCATCGCCAGGGCGTCGCCGAGGTCGCTCAGCACGTCGCCTACCCCAGCGGTCCCAAAGGCAGGGGCACCAGCAGGACCATCCCGAACAGGTAGTAGATGAGCAGCGTCGCCAGGACGGCGGCGCCCAGGGCCGGAAGCGGCCGGGCGCCCAGGGCGAGCATGAGCAGCCACAGCAGCGCGGCCATGGTCGGGATGAAGCCGAGCACCCCGGCGGCCAGCAGGTACACCCCGACCGCGGCGAGCACGGCGGCTGCCTTGGCGACCGGTACGTAGCGCCGACGGCGCCGAGGGGGCCGATGAATGGGCCCTTCACCCGCTAGGTCCGGGTGAGTGGACGATTCATCGGAGTCAGCCGCAGGTTCAACCGGCCGGGGCCGGGCGGCGATCGCCCGTACGGCGAGGACCACGCCGAAGACGATCAGGAGGCCGCCGACGATCCCCGGAAACAGGGCAGGTCCGGGCTGCCCGCCGGGAAGCTCGGGAAACCGCCGTACGTACAGCACGACCGCCAGGCCGAGGCCGGTGGCAAGCAGGCCGGCGACGAGATCGCCCGGGGCGACCGAACGCTGCCTCACTTGGCCAGCCCGGCCCTGCGCATCAGGTCGCCCTTGCTCTTGTCCTCGGCGGCCAGGAACCGCCCGAACTCCTCCGGCCCGCGGTAGGTGACGCCGAAGCCCGCCTCGGCCATGAACGACTTGTACGCCTGACCGTTCACGATCTTCTGGACGTGGCAGGACAGCTCGGCGACGATGTCGTCGGGCAGCCCCTCCGGGCCGGCGACGCCGCGCCAGGCGCTCATCGCGTAGTCGACGCCCTGCTCCTCGAGGGTCGGCACGTCGGGGAAGTTCGCGGCGCGTTCCTCGGCCATGATCCCCAGCGCCTTCACCCGGCCCTCCTCGATCAGCGTCTGGTTCTCCACCAGGCTGGCGAAGGAGATGTCGATCCCGCCGGCCGCCAGCTCCTGTAGGGCCGGTGCCGCGCCGTCGCTCGGCACCCAGCGGATGGCGTCGGGCGGCAGCCCCGCCTCGACCAACATGCCGGCGCGGGCGAGGTCCCAGATCCCTCCCTGCCCGGTGCCGGAGGCGGTGAGCTCGCCGGGGTTCTTCTCGACGTACGCGAGCAGTTCCTCGACGTCCTTCCACGGGGCGTCGGAGCGCACGGTGATACCCGCGGGGTCGAAGTTGACCTGGCCGATCGGGGTGAACTGCTGGTACGTCAGCTGGGTGAGGCCCAGCCAGTGCATCATCGTGAGCTCGACGGTGGGCATCCCGATGGTCTGGCCGTCCGGTCGGGCCGTCGAGATCGCGGTGTGCCCGATCGCCCCGCTTCCGCCCGTACGGTTGACCACGTTCACCTGGGTGCCGAGCCGCTCGCCGAGCTGGTTCGCGATGAAGCGGCCCACGCTGTCGGTGCCGCCGCCGGCCGCCCAGGGGATGATGAACTGAACGGGTCCGCGAGGGTAGTTCGTCGCCTTGTCGCACGGGTCGGCCGCGGCCCCCTCGCCGTCGCCACCACCGCCACCCAGGCTCCCGCATGCCGTACCGGCCAGCAGTACGAACGCCGCCAGCACCGACCAAAGGGTCCTCGTCGTCCGCATACCGCCTCCAAAGCCGACCCTGTCACCTAGAGTGTCGGCTTGATCGCTAGGCGGAAACCCCTTTCCATGACCGGATCCGGCATCGGGACCCGGCGGTGACCGGTCGTTCTACCGGCTCATCCGCCCACCACCTTGGCCGCCAGGTCGATCAGGCCCTTGATGACGTGCCAGCTCGCCCACACGCCGATGACGGCGACCGCGAACAGGATCGCGTTCTCCCACCACCGGTTGGTATAGCCGGGGAGCATCAGGCTCTTGCGGTTGGTCAGGATGAGGACCCCGCCCATGATGACCGGCGCGAGGATCGCCGACGTCGAGCTTCCGGCCACCGTCAGCACCACCACGTCGGGGAAGGCGGGAAGCGCGAACACGAGCGGCAGGAGGACCATGATGCCGATCTGGAGCCAGTTGAACAGCGGGTCGCTTTCGCCGGTTCCGTACCGCCGGGCCCGGCGGCCGAACGTCTCGTAGAGCCCGCTGAACAGGACCTTGGTGTAGCCCCGCGCGTAGGCGGGGAAGGAGCTGAAGGTCACGAAGAACAGCCCCACCCACATCAGCGTCGGCCCCACCTGGCCGAGGGCCAGCCGCATCATCGTGGCCAGGTCCTCGGGAGCGGAGATGGTGAGATCGTTGGCGCGCGCGACCTCGGCCCCGACGATCCACACCGCGAGGTCGACGACGATGATCGCGGCGATGCCGACGCCCAGGTCGACCAGCTGGACCCGGCGGAACCGCGGCCCTCGCCAGCCCTTGTCCGCCATGAACTCGGGGTACGTCAGGTTTCCGGCGGAGCCGCCGACCGCCCCGATGAGCGCGGCTGCCACCAGCAGCGACGTGAACAAGCCCTGGTTCGCCGGGGTGTCGAAGACCAGGCCCTTCGCGACCTCCGGTACGTCGGGTCGCAGCCACAGCGCCGTGGTAACAAACGTCACCACGAGTACGGCGACGGTGACCCGCGCCACGATCTCCAGAAACGAATAGCTCCGCCTGCCGATGAGCAGCAGGGCCGTCAGCACGACGCCGACAGCCGTCCAGATGAAGACACCCCAGGTCGGGCCGCCGATGCCCCCGCTCAGGTGATAGAGCGCGGTACCGATGCCCACCGACATGTAGGTCTGCAGAATGAAGCCGGAGATGAAGGCGGCGATTCCAAGGATGCCGGGCAGCCCCCGCCACAGCCGACCGAACCCGGTGAAGATCGACACGTCGCCCTTGGCGTTGCACAGGTAGTACTTCGCGATCGCGGAGACGAAGAAATAACGGCAGAAGAGGGCGAGCACGAGCGCCCACATCAATGCGTAGCCGTAGTTGACTCCGGATACCGACGAGTCGATGAAATCACCGGCCCCGAGCCAGGACATCGCCACCACGAACCCGGGGCCAATGCTCTTGACGTATTCCCAGAAGGAACGCGGTGGGGCGACCTCGGGCTGCGACGTTATCACCGGAGCTTTCACCCTGGCCTCCTCGGGTGCTGAGTGGGTGGGCGCGGGCTCGAACAACTACAATTCGAGCACCACGTACCTTCCGTCGATGTGCACCGGATATGTTTCGGCGACGTAGGGCCCTTTGGTCAGCCCCGAACCCATCAGCTCGACCTCGTTCTCGAGCAGCGCCTGACCAGGCTCAACACGCGTTTGATAGGTACGGACCCGGGTCTTGTCTGGATCCAGCCACGACTGTCCGGTCCGTATGTCGAACTCCCATTGGTGCCACGGGCACCGCAGGAACTCGCCGCGCCGCAGGTAGGTGTATTGGCCGGGCTCCGAGGACCGCAGGAATCCTGTCAACAGTCCCCGGCACAACGGTCCTCCGGCGTGCGGGCACGCGTTGCGCAACGCGAAATACTCGCCGTTTATGTTGAAGACGCCGATGGATCGGCGCTCGATCTCGACGATTTTCCGTCCACCCGGTGGAATCTCGTCTACCTCCGCGACGACGTATAGCTTCTTCTTCACCGCGGCGCCCTAGAACCCGTAGAACCCTCGAGCGTTCTCGTGGAAGACCTTCGACTTCACCTCCTCCGGAAGCCGTACCTGGAACGCTCGATTCGGATCGTCGAAATCCCAATGCGGGTAGTCGGTCGAGAACATCAGCATCTCCGGCCCCAGCTGCTCGATGAGGTCCAGCAGATGGTGCGGCCGCTCCGGCTCCTCCATCGGCTGGGTGGTCATGCGCATGTGCTCGCGGACGTACTCGGACGGTCGCCGGCGCAGGTGCGGCACCTCTTCGTGCAGACGCTCGTACAGGTCGTCCAGGCGCCACAGCAGCGGCACCATCCAGGCGAAGCCACCCTCGACCAGCGCCACCCGCAGCCGGGGGAAGCGTTCGAAGACCCCCTCGAAGATCAGGCTGATGACCTGGGACTGGAAAGCCTGGGCCATCACCGTGTGGTCCTCGAGGTAGTAGGAGGGCCAGCCGGAGGAGGTGATCGGGTTGCCGGTGAGCCCGGCGAAGTGGATGCCGACCGGGATGCCGTAATGCTCGGCCGCCTCGTACAGCGGCCAGTAGCGCCGCCGGCCCAGCGGCTCCCTGGTGCGCGGGAGGACGAGCACCTGGACGAAGCCCGGCGTCCCGGCCAGCCGCTCGATCTCCTTCGCGGCCAGGTCGCCGGCCTCGTACGGCACGACCATGGAGGCGCGCAGGCGACTGTCCCGTCCCGTCCACTCCTCGACCTGCCAGTCGTTGATCGCGGTCGCCAGGGCGTCGGCGTACTCGTCGTTGAGCTGTTCGCCCGCCCGGTACAGGCAGTTGAGTACGGCGATCTCGATGCCGTAGTTGTCGAGGAGCTGCTCGCGCATGAAGTCCAGGTCCGAGCCGGGGACGCCGCCGGACGGCGGCCAGGCATCCACCCGCGCCCCGCCGCCGGGGCTGATCTTCGGGTAGGCGTAGCCCCTCTCCAGGCTGTGGTAGCCCTTGTGCCCCACCAGGTCGAGGTACCGCCGCCATCGGGCGGGCAGGTACGGCCTCAGCGCGGCGTCCGAGGGGACCGAGTTGTGCACGTCGCAGTCGATGATCGTGGTACGCCGTCGGGTCCGCTCCGGGGCCCTTTCCGCGACGCCTTCAACCATGTTCACCATCTCCATCCGGACCGGTCTCGGGACCGAGGCGGTAGGTCGCCAAGCTGTTCTCACGCAGCACCCTGCGCTGTGACTCCGCGCTCAGGTGGCGCAGGCAGGACTCGTACGGGTCGCGGGCGTGCCAGTGCGGGTAGTCGCTGGAAAACAGCAGCAGCTCGTCCGAGCCGAGGTGGTCCATCACCCTCCGCACCCCCTCGGCCGTGCGCGGCCCGTCGAACGGCTGCACGGTCAGCCGGACGTGCTCGCGGACGATCTCCGAGGGGGGCCGATCCACCCAGGGAACCTCGGACCGCAGCCCCTTCCAGTTTTTGTCCAGCCGCCACAGCAGCGCCGGCAGCCAGGTCACCCCGCTTTCCGTCAGCACCACCCGGAGCTCCGGAAACTTGCCGAACACCCCCTCGCAGACCAGGCTGACCAGCTGCGTCTGGAAGACCTGCGCAGCGCCCGCGTAGTCCTCGACGTAGTGGGACGGCCAGCCCACCGGCAGGATGGGGTTCTCGGTCACGCCACCGGCGTGTATGCCGACCGGCAGCCGGTGCCGGACCGCCGCCGCGTAGATCGGCCAGTGGTGGCGCTTGCCGTACGGCGTGCTGGACCGGGCGAGCAGCAGCACCTGGACGAAGCCGGGATGGTCGCCCCAGCGCTCGATCTCCTCCGCCGCCCGGCCCGGGCTCCGCACGGGCACGACTATCGACGCCCGAAGGCGGTCGTCAAGGTCCAGCCAGTGCTCGACCTGCCATTGGTTCAGCGCGGTGGCCATCGCCGCCGCCCAGTCCTCGTTATGGATCGACTGGATGCTGTACAGGCAGTTGAGGATCGCGTACCGCACACCGCCAAGGACCTGCTCGCGTAGCAGGTCGAGGTCGCTACCCGGCGGGCCGCCCGAGGACGGCCTCGCCCCCGGCAGACAGGAGATCGGCAGGCCGCGCGGGTAGTAGTTGGGCTCGAGGCTGGTGACCCCGCGCTCGACGAGGTAGTCCCGCCAGTGGTCCTCAAGGTACGGGTAGAGCACCTCGATCGACGGCACGGCGTTGTGCACGTCGCAGTCGATCGGACGTATCGGCGGTGCCGGCGCGCCGTTCACGTCGCCGCACCTACCTGGTCGCCGGCCAGCCGGTCGTCGGCGGTGCGCCCGAGCACGACGCCCAGGGCGGACAGGGCGTCCTGCACGGCACGCGCGGGCAGCTCCCGCGGGGTGATCTCGCGCCGGGCCGCCAGTGCCGCCGCGGCTCCGGCGGCCTGGCCGGTGAGCGCACAGGCCGGCGTGTTGCGGGTGGATCCGAACGCGACCGCCTCCACCGAGATGCACCTCCCGGCGACCAGCAGGCCGTCGACGCCGGCCGGCAGCAGGGCGCGGTACGGGATTCCGTAGCCGCTTCCGACGCCGACCATGATCCCCTTCTCGCCGGCCGGGTCGTGGATGTCGACGGGGGCGTTGCACAGGCCGATCGCGTCATCGAACCGCGCCTCGGTCCGTACGTCCTCGTCGGACAGCACGTAGTCGCCGCGTATCCGGCGGGTCTCCCGAACGCCGAGGACCGGTGCGAGGTCGAAGAAGACGGCGTCCTGGAAGCCGTCCACGTACCGCTTCAGGAAGTCGAAGGCGCAGTAGGCCTGCTTGCGCACGGTGAGCGCGGCGTTCGTGCGCTGCCGGGGATCCAGGGCGTCGCCGTGCACCCGGGTGACGTTGACGTTCACCTCGCCCGGCAGCAGGCCGGTCTTCAGCGTGACGTGGTTCTTCGGGATGCTCCAGGCGAACCCCTCGCCGCGCGCCCGCTCGATCCGCTGGGTGAAACCGGTCATGAAGAACCGGAGCACGTAGTCCGCGTTGGTCGAGGCCCCTTCGGGTACCACCAGCTCCCACAGGTCGTCCGGGTGGCGGCGACAGTCGTCGACCAGCCGCGGGATGTCCACGCCGAGGATGCGGAAGTAGCTGGTCATCGGCTGGGTGCGACCGTCCTCCGGACGGCCGACCATGGCACCGGCGCCGGACAGCGCCGCCACGTCGCCGTCGCCGGTGGTGTCAACGACGGCGTGAGCGAGCACCAGCGCCGGCCCGCCCTTGGTGTGCAGGTGCAGCCCGCGGACCCGGGGACCGTCCCGCACCACGTCGGTGGCGGTGGCGAACAGCAGCACCTCCACCCCGGACTCCTCGAGTGTCTCGATGATGGCCCGCTGCATGAGTTCCGGGTCGAAGACGCCGGTGTAGGTGCCCCAGTAGCTCTCCCGGGTGTCCGGGTCGGCGCCGCCCAGGCCGGCGGTCCGCTCGATCAGCTCCCGATACACCCCCGGCTGCACGAACCCGGTGGGCTTGGTGAGGCGCCCTCCGGTGATCAGTCCGCCGAGCAGGCCGCTGGCCTCGACGAGCAACGTACGGGCGCCCTCCCGGGCGGCGGCGACCGACGCCACCACGCCGGTGACCCCCGCGCCCACCACGACGACGTCGTATCGGCCGAACAGCTGCATCTGCCCCTCCCTCGGCTCCGTCAGCTCGTCAGCGGTACGCCCGCCGGTACTCCTCGCGGAACCAGCGGATGTGCTCGCGCATCAGCCGCCCGGCCCGGCGGGCGTCCCCATCCTCCGCGGCCTCCAGGACCGCGAAGTGCTGCTCGTGCTCCTCCTTTCCCACGGATTTCTCCCAGGACCAGCAGAGCAACGCGATGATGCGGACCCGGTCCTGCATGCCGGAGACCATCGCGTCGAGCACCCGGTTGCCGCTGCACCGGCCGAAGATCATGTGGTAGAGACGGTTGGCCTCGACCACCCGCTGCGGGTCGCCGGCGACCATCGCCGCGTCGGCCTGGTCCAGGTACCCGCGCGTCTCGGCCAGGTCCGCCCCGGTCATCCGCGGAACGGCGAGCACGACCGCCATCTCCTCCAGCTTCTCCCGGACCGCGCACAGCTCGTCCACGAGCTCGGGGTCGAAGGACTGGACGGTCATGCCGGAGAAGCGGGTCTGTGAGACAAGCCCCTCCCCGGCGAGCCGCTGAAGCGCGTCTCGAACCGGGGACTTGCTGATGCCGAACTGCTCGGCCAGCTTCCGCTCCACGAGCTGAGTGCCGGGCCTGAGCTGCAGGTTCAGGATCGCCTGCTTGATCGCCTCGTAGGCGTGCTCCGCCAGTATTTTGTGGTCGCCCAGCGGCGTGCGATCTGAGATATCAGACACGATGTCCTTGGTAACACCGTGAGCGCACTCTGTCCAGTGCCGACGGCTGTGTATCGTTGAGGCGTGCGTACTGCCCAAATGAGCTGGTGGGCCGCCTGAGCGTAGAGATGCTCTGGGACGCTCAGGCGCTCTTGCGGGGGCGGCCGGGCTTGCGTTCCCAGCGGTCGTTGAACGCCTCGATCGAGGCCTTCAGCCACAGCTTGCCGGCGCGCAGCTCGTAGGCGGGAGGCGGAAAGTCCGTCCGTTCAACGGTGAGCTGGTGCACCCGCTGCGGGCTGACTCCCAGGATCTCCGCTGCCTCCGGAAGCGAGACCAGGTCCGGCATGGTGGGACGGCTGTTTTCCTCATCGAATACGTCGTCGCGCATCGCGTCCACCCGCACGATCGGCCACACGGGCATCCCCGCCTTCGCGGCGAGAGAACGCACCAGGTGAGCGCCGACCGCGCCCGCCTCGACGGCGTCCGCGGCGTCGACCGAGACCCACGCGTCCCAGCCGTCCTTCCCCACCGAACACAGCCCGTGGAAGGGAGCCACTGCGTCCATGAGGGCATCGCCCAGGTCTTCCGGGCGCGAGAGCCGCTCCCCGGTCGGCGCGCGGGTCTCGACAAACACGTGGAAGTCCTCCACCCCTACCGCCTCCTCTTCAGGGGCCAGATCCCGCCAGATCGGCGGATCTCCCACTTCATGGGATACCGCTCAACCGAAAGGGACGTCAGTCATGTCCGGAGGCGAGCTCGCGGCCACGGTCCCGGGCGGCCTCGATGGCCTCGAGGAACGCGGACCGTACGCCGTGCCGCTCCAGCTCCCGGATCGCCGCGATAGTGGTGCCGCCCGGTGAGGTCACTGCCTCGCGCAGCGACACCGGGTGGTCGCCGGAGTCGCGGAGCATCGCCGCGGACCCAACGATGGCCTGCACGATCATGTCGTGCGCCACCGAACGGGGCAGACCGAGCAGGATGCCCGCGTCGGTCATCGCCTCGACCAGGTAGTAGAAGTACGCCGGTCCGCTGCCGGAAAGCGCTGTCGCGGCGTCCTGCTGCGACTCAGGAATCCGCAGCACCTTTCCGACCGGGCGCAACAGCTCTTCGGTGCGCCGCAGGTGCTCCTCGCCGGCGTGTGCGCCCGCCGAGATCACGCTCATCGCCTGGTCGACGAGGACCGGCGTGTTGGACATCACCCGGACCACCGGCAGCCCGTCGGCGAGCCGGCCCTCGATGAACGACGTGGGTATGCCGGCGGCGACCGAGACCACCAGCCGGTCGGCCGGAACGTACGGCGCCAGCTCGTCCAGCAGCACGGGCATGTCCTGCGGTTTGACGGCGAGGATCAGCGTGTCCGCGTTCTTGGCGGCCTCCGCGTTGGGCACCACCTCGACGCCGTACCGCTCCCGCAGCAGGGCGCCCCGTTCCGAACGGCGCACGGTGGCCTGCATCTGTGCGGCCTCCCGCCCGGCCCGAAGCAGGCCGGACAGCAGCGCCTCGCCCATCTTGCCGGCGCCGACAATCGCGATCATGTGCTCTGGTCCATCATGTTCGACTGATCAGTGACCTCATGAAGAACGCCAGGTTAGCCGGTCGTTCGGCGAGCCTGCGCATCAGATACGGATACCAGCGGGTCCCGTACGGCACGTACACCCGAACCTGTGCACCGGCGGCGGCCAGGCGGCGCTGCTCGGCGTCGCGCACCCCGTACAGCATCTGGTACTCGAAGCTGTCCTTGCCGCGGCCGTGCAGGGCCGCCAGCGCGCCGGCGATGGCGATGAGCCGCGGGTCGTGCGTGGCGACCATCGGGTAGCCCTGACCGGCCATCAGGATCTTCAGGCACCGCACGTACGACCGGTCCACCTCCCGCTTGGTCGGATGGGCCACCGACTCGGGTGCGTCGTAGGCGCCCTTGCACAGCCGGACCCGCGAGCCCGGGCCGCTGAGCTCACGGCAGTACGACTCGGCGCGCCGCAGATACGACTGGACGACCGCCCCGGTGTTCGGGAACTCGCGCCGCAGCTCGGCCAGCATCTCCATGGTCGCCTCGACGGTCACGTAGTCCTCGGCGTCCAGCGTGATGGTCGTGCCCGCGGCCCGAGCCGCCTCGCAGATCCGCAGCGCGTTGTCCAGCGCCAAGCGGCGCCCGCCGGCGACGACGTTGAGGCCGACGGCCGTGGGCTTCACCGAGATCTCGGCGCCGCGCGCCAGCCCGGACTCGCCGATCCGGTCGAGGAGGCCCACGTATTCCTTGGTGGTGGCCTCGGCCTGTCCCGGGTCGAGGGTGTCCTCGCCCAGCGGTTCGAGGCTGACGAGCAGCCCGTCCGCGCTGAGGCTCTCGACAACCCGGAAGGCGTCGTCGATGCGTTCACCTGCTACGAAGCGATCCACGATCCCGCGGGTAAGTGGCGCGGAGCTGACGAACCGTCTCGCCGCCTCGCTGTGGGACGCCGACAGCAGCACCCGGCGTAGCACTGGTTACACCTCCCCGGTGCCAAGGTAGTGCTGGATGACCGGTGCGACGAGCGCGGCTACCTCGTCGTCGTCCGCCGAGGCCAGCGGCTCCACCTTGAGGATGTAACGCATCAGCGCGATGCCCATCAGTTGCGCCGCGGCCAGTTCCATCCGCAGCCGGGGTAGGCCGGTGTGCTCGGCGACGCGGGCGAGCAGCGCGCTGGTCACGAACTGGCGCAGCATCGCGGCGGCCCGCTCGTTGCTGCTCGCCGACCGAACCAGGGCAAGAAACCCGCTGCGGCTTTGCGGATCACCCCACACCCTGACGAAGAACCGCACAAACCGCTCACCCAGCTCCGCACGCGGACCCTCGATGATCTCGGGCACGATGTCCTCGGGGTCGAACGGGAACTCCATCGCGGCGACGAAGACCCGTTCCTTGGTGCCGAAGAAGTGGTGGACCAGGGCCGGGTCCACGCCCGCCTCCCGTGCGATGCCACGGATCGTCGTCCCGTCGTACCCGAGGTCACCGAACAGCCGGCGGGCCGCGGCGAGGATCTCTCCCCGCGTCTCGGTCGGCCCCGGTCGCCTCCCGGTGCGCGCCATCAGCCCGCGCTTCCCTCCGCGTCTCCGCCCGCGTCTCCGCCCGCGTTTCCGCCCGCGTTTCCGCCCGCGGTCGTCGCCAGGTTCAGCCGGGCATAGGCGAGCGCCTCGGCGAGGTCGGCGTCGCGATCGGTGCTGGTCTCGGCGCGGCGGGTGTTGACCTCCAGCACGATAGCCCCGCGGTAGTCGGCGCGAGCGAGCCGCTCGAGCACCTCGGCGCACGGCTGCGTACCGCGGCCGGGGACCAGGTGCTCGTCGCGGTTCATGGTGCCGGAGCCGTCGGCGAGGTGTACGTGGGCGAGCCGATCGCCCAGCTTCTCGGCCATCTCCAGCGCGTCGGACCCGGAAGCCGATGTATGCGAGAGATCCAGGGTGACATGCGGAAAGTCCTGGTCGACCGGGGACCAGTGCGGCCCGTACAGCACGACGTCGGTGCCGCGGGCGCGCAGCGGAAACATGTTCTCCACCGCGAAGACAACGTCGGTTTCCTCCTGGAGCCGCCGCAGCCCGTCGGCGAAGTCGCGCGCGTAGTCCCGCTGCCACCGAAACGGCGGGTGAACCACCACCGTGTGGGCCCCGAGCTTCTCGGCCGCCTCCCTGGCGCGGGACAGCTTGGCCCAATCCCGTCCCCACACCCGCTGGGTAAGCAGCAGACACGGCGCGTGCAGCGTGATTATCGGGATCTGGTGGTAGTCGGACAGCCGGCGCAGGGCCTCGATGTCCTGGCTCACCGGGTCGGTGGAGACCATGACCTCGATGCCGTCGTACCCAAGCCGGGCAGCGGTCTCGAAGGCCGACGCCGTCGACTCGGGGTACACCGATGCCGTCGACATCGCGATGGGGACGTCGGGCACCCGGACGGCGGAATTCACGTCCGCAAGCCTATTCGCTCTAGGTTTGTCATGTGCCAAAGGTCCTCGCGGGCGCCGTACCCAGTCCCAACATCTGGGGCGCGCCGCACACGTACGAGCTGGAGAACCTGGCCATCGACCCCGACCGGCGGATCGAGGCCGCGATGGCGGCGATCCGGCCGTGGCGGGACGCCGTGGTCCTGGACGTCGGCTGCGGCACCGGCTTCCACCTGCCGCGGTTCGCCGAGCTCGCGGCCCGGGTGATCGGTGTCGAGCCGCATGCCTCCCTGGCCCGGCAGGCCCGGCGGCGGGCCGCCGCCCTGCCGAACGTGTCGGTCCACCTGGGTGTCGCGCAGGAGCTTCCGCTGCCCGATCGCTGCGTCGACGTCGTCCATGCGCGCTGGGCGTACTTCTTCGGGCCGGGCTGCGAAGCCGGCCTGGACGAGCTGGCCCGCGTGGTACGGCGCGGTGGCGTGGCCTTCGTTATCGACTTCGACGCCACGGCGAGCAGGTACGGGGGATGGTTCCGGCGGGCGTGGAGGTCCTACGATCCAGCCCGGGTGGAGCGTTTCTGGGCCCGCCACGGCTTCGCCCGGGAGCCACTGCTGGTCCGGTGGCGGTTCGGTCGGCGCGACGACCTCGCGGCGGTGCTGCGGATCGAGTTCCAGCCCGATCTCGCGGAGGCGTTCCTCGCCGAGCACCAGGGCACGGAGCTGGACTGCGCGATCAACCTCTGGTGGCGCCGGTACTGATCGTTCCACCCGGAGACCGCGCGGCTACGCGCTCTTCCGCGGGCGCCTGCGCTCGTACCGCTTGGCGAGCTCCTCAATGGCCGAACGCGCCCACACCGGGCCGGCGCCCAGCTCGAACAGCGGCTCGGGGAAGTCCGTACGCTCCCGACGAAGCTGGTGAAGGCGCTGCCGGGTGATCCCGAGGACCTTCGCCGCGTCCGGCCCGGAGACCCAGCCCAACGCAGGGTCCGAGCGGCAGAGCTCCTCCTCGGCTGTCGGTCGCTGCCGCTACTGTCCGGGCCATGGCTAGGTCTTCGGTCAAGCGAGGGGTGACGTACTGCTGCGCCGATTGCGGCTGGCGGACCACCAGGTGGGTCGGCCGCTGCGGGGAGTGCGGGGCCTGGGGCACCGTCGAGGAGGCCGGCGGGGCCGGCCCGGCGACCGCGCCGCGCGCAGTGGCGGCCGGCCCGGTGAGCGCGCCGGCCCGACCGATCGGAGACGTCGAGGTCGCGTCCGCTCAGTCCCGGCCGACCGGGCTGGACGAGCTCGACCGGGTGCTCGGCGGCGGGATGGTGCCGGGCGCGGTGATGCTGGTCGCCGGCGAGCCCGGGGTCGGCAAGTCGACGCTGTTGCTCGAGGCCGCCGCGCTGTGCTCGGACCGCCGGCGCGCGTTGTACGTGACCGGTGAGGAGTCGGCCGCCCAGGTACGGCTGCGGGCCGACCGGATCGGCGCCGTCCACCCAGGGCTGTACCTCGCCGCGGAGACCGAGCTGTCCGCGATCGTCGGGCAGATCGAGGCGGTAGATCCCGGGTTGCTGGTCGTGGACTCCGTGCAGTCCATCGCCTCCGTCGACGTCGAAGGTGTGCCGGGCGGCATCACCCAGGTCCGGGAGGTCGCCGGGGCGCTCATACGGGTGGCAAAGGACCGGGAGCTCACCACCGTGCTCGTCGGGCACGTGACCAAGGACGGCGCCGTCGCCGGGCCGCGCGCCCTGGAGCACCTCGTCGACGTGGTGCTCCACTTCGAGGGGGACCGCCATGCTCGGCTCCGCATGGTGCGGGCGGTGAAGAACCGCTTCGGGCCGACCGACGAGATCGGCTGCTTCGAGCTGAACGACATGGGGATCATCGGCCTGCCCGACCCCAGCGGCCTGTTTCTCTCCCGGCACGCGGTACCCGTCTCGGGCACCTGCGTCACGGTGACGGTCGAAGGCAGGCGCCCGCTGGTCTCCGAGGTCCAGGCGCTGGTGGCGGGGTGCGGGCGGGACAACCCGCGACGCGCCACCTCAGGCCTGGACACATCGAGGGTCGCCATGGTTCTCGCCGTACTGGAGCGGCGCGGAGGGGTGAAGCTCGGCTCCCGTGACGTCTACGCCGCCACCGTTGGCGGGGTACGGCTCGGCGAACCGTCGGTCGACCTTGCCGTCGCACTGGCGGTTGCGAGCGCGACGGGCGACCGTCCGCTTCCGCCCAACCTCGTCGCCATCGGCGAGGTCGGGCTGGCCGGCGAGATACGCCGGGTGAGCGGCGTGGAGCGCCGGCTGGTCGAGGCCGCTCGGCTCGGCTTCACCCGTGCGCTGGTTCCCCCGGATCCGGGGCAGATCCCGGAGGGCATGGACGTCGTCCAGGTCGCCGACGTGCACGCCGCCCTGGGCCACGCGCTGGCCGGGACGACCGGCTGAGGCCGGCGAACGCTCGCGTTCCGGCGCCCGCACGGGGTATCGCTCGCTAATGTCGTGTTCGTAGGGCGAAAAAGGACCCCGTTAGACTGTGCGCTGTTCATCCTTCACCGGGGGTCAGGTGCCAGGGAACGACAAGGCCCAAGACGAGCGGCTCCGTGCCACCCTCGCCGCGCTCGCCCCGGGGACGGCGCTAAGGGACGGCCTGGAGCGGATTCTCCGCGGGCGAACCGGCGGCCTCGTCGTGCTCGGCTACGACAAGGCCGTTGCCGACCTATGCACCGGAGGCTTCGAGCTGGACGTGGAGTTCTCCGCGACGCGCCTGCGCGAGCTGGCGAAAATGGACGGCGCGATAGTGCTCGACAGCAGCTACACCAGGGTCGTGCGTGCGGCCGCCCATCTGGTGCCCGATCCCACCCTGCCGACCGACGAGTCCGGCACCCGTCACCGGACGGCGGAGCGGGTGGCGAAGCAGACCGGCTACCCGGTCATCTCGGTGAGCCAGTCGATGCGCATCATCGCGCTGTACCTGAACGGCAGCCGGTACGTACTCGAGGACTCGGCGGCCATCCTGTCCCGGGCCAACCAGGCGCTGGCCACGCTGGAGCGCTACAAGCTGCGGCTCGACGAGGTGTCCGGCACACTGTCGGCGCTCGAGATCGAGGACCTGGTGACGGTGCGGGACGTGAGCGCCGTGGTGCAGCGCCTGGAGATGGTGCGCCGCATCGCCAACGAGATCGAGGGCTACGTCGTCGAGCTCGGCACCGACGGCAGGCTGCTCGCGCTGCAGCTCGACGAGCTGGTCGCCGGGGTGGACACCGACCGCGAGCTGATCGTCCGGGACTACCTGCCGCACCGGGTCGGCCGGCGCGACCGTGCGGTGCAGAGCGTGCTGCACGACCTGGACCGGCTCTCCGCGAACGAGCTGCTCGACCTGTCGACAGTGGCCGACGTGCTCGGCCATCCCGGCGGCGACGCGCTCGACGCGCCGCTGAGCCCCCGCGGCTACCGGCTCCTCGCCAAGGTACCCCGGCTGCCGACGCACGTGGTGGAGCGGCTGGTCGAGCACTTCGGCGGGCTGCAGAAGCTGCTCGCGGCCACCATCGACGACCTCCAGGCCGTCGGCGGCGTCGGCGAGTCCCGCGCCCGCAGCGTTCGTGAGGGATTGTCCCGCCTGGCCGAGTCCTCGATCCTGGAGCGCTACGTATAACCCCTCCGCCGAGATCTATGTTGTGGTGGCCCGAAACGGACAAAACGACCCCCACAACATAGATCTCGGCGGGGGTCTCGGCGGAAATCACTCAAGGTAGAAGGTCAGCTCCTTGCTGACGGCCCCGCCGGCCCGGCCGACGAGCTGGTACGTACCGGGGCCGACCTCGGCACGCTCGCCCGCGCATCCCGGCTGGGATCCGGTCCGGTCCCAGTTCACGCTGTTGCGGTACTCCTCACCCGGCCGCAGCCGGCGGACATCCGCACGGTTGGAGTCGGCGCAATGGTCGGAATCCCAGACCACCTGGCCGCCGGAGAGCACCTGGAGCCCCAGCGCCTTGGGTCCCACGTCCCGCTTGCACGGGGCGTCGCCGGTGTTGACCACGAAGATGGTGAAGGCGGGATCCGTACCCGCCTGATACGTCTCCTGGTCGGCGAGCAGCTTCACCTCGATGTCGTCGTCGGCGCAGAAACCCGCGAGGGACCCGTTCGGCGTCACGGTGACGGTAACGGTGACGGTCGGCTGGGGTGCCGGCACGCCGGCCGCCGTCGATCTGCTGCCGACCGAGTTCGCCTGCTGCTCCCCGCCGAACCCCGACGCCACCCAGGCGACCCCACCCACCGCGACGAGCAGACCGACAAGAGCGAGCACACGTCGCCGCCAGTACGCGTCGGCGGGTAGCCGACCCCTCGGTCGCCGCTCCGTCTCGGGGTCCATAGTAGTGAAGTATGCCGGTCCTTCCGCCAACAGGGGCCACGAACCCGACGAACTGGGTGCAAACCGACGCATCCCAGACCGCCAGCGACGCGCTCGCCCGTACCGTGCTCGGCTGGTACGGGACCAACGCCCGCGACCTGCCTTGGCGCCGTGCCGACGCATCGCCGTGGGCGGTGATGGTCAGCGAGTTCATGCTGCAGCAGACGCCTGTCGCCCGCGTGCTGCCGGCCTACCGAGCGTGGCTGGCCCGCTGGCCGAACCCCGCGGACCTGGCCGCGGAGCCGCCGGGCGAGGCGGTACGGCAGTGGGGCAACCTCGGGTACCCGCGCCGGGCCCTGCGGCTGCACGCGAGCGCCCGGGCGATCGCGGAGCGGCACGGCGGTGAGGTTCCGTCCGCCCACGACGAGCTGCGCGCGCTCCCCGGCGTGGGCGACTACACGGCGGCAGCGGTGGCGGCGTTCGCGTTCCGGCAGCGTCACGCGGTGCTCGACACCAACGTGCGCCGGGTACTGGCCCGCCTGGTGGACGGAGTCGAGCATCCGCCCCGCGCGCAGACCGCCGCCGAGCGGCGGCTCGCGGAGTCCCTGCTCCCGGCCGACCCACCGACTGCGGCGCGCTGGTCGGTGGCGATCATGGAGCTGGGCGCGCTGGTGTGTACGGCGCGCTCGCCCCGCTGCACTGACTGCCCGGTGACCTCCGGCTGCGCCTGGCGGCTGGCCGGCAGGCCGGCGCACGACGGCCCGCAGCGACGCGGCCAGGGCTACAACGGCACCGACCGGCAGGCCCGCGGGCGGCTGCTCGCCGTGCTCCGCGACGCGGCCGGACCCGTACCGCCCGAGCAACTGGCGGCGGCGTGGGACGAACCGGTGCAGCGTGCCCGGGCCCTGGACGGTCTCGTCGCCGACGGCCTGGTCGAGCCGCTCCCCGACGGCCGCTACGCGCTACCACGCTGACCACCGACCGCTGACCCGCTGACCCGCTGACCCGCTTGGCGCGGTCTCCGATACAGATGTATTGTGAGTAGGGCAATACGTTTGTATTGGAGGTTGGCGTGAGGGAGACGGGAGCGGACCAGCGGTGGACGGACCCCGGCCCGCGGGCGCGGATCCGGGACGCCGCTCTGCGGCAGTTCGCTGCACACGGCTTCAAGGGCGCGACCGTCCGTGGGATCGCCCAGCAGGCCGGGGTGTCGCCGGGGCTGGTTCAACACCACTTCCCGTCCAAGCAGGCGTTGCGCGACGAGTGCGATGCGTACGTGTTCGCGGTGCTGCGGGACGTCAAAGACCGGGGCATCGGGAGTGGCGCGGTGACCGACGGCGCCTTCATGGCCGACACCCACCAGGCCGTCACGCCGTTGGTGCCCTACATCGCGATGGCAATGGTCAGCGACGCGCCGACCGCGTCGCGGTGGTTTGACGATCTGGCCGCGCTGTATCGCGGAGTTCTGACGAGCGGTGAGCTGGGGCCTGCGCTGCCCGAGAGCGAAGACGTCCCGGCCATCGTCGCCGTACACACGGCGATGCAACTCGGGCTCGCCATCCTCGCCCGGCACGTGTACCGCCGCCTGGGCACGGACGAACGCGATCCCTCGACGGTGGCACGGATCGGCCGGGCCCGGCTGTTCCTCGCCGCCGAGCGGTTGATCGATGAGGAACTCGAGGCCCGCATCGGTGCAGGGCTCGACCGATACGAGCAGACGACCACGAGACCGGAGTAATGGGTGGCTACCGCGAAGATCACTCTTACCGGGGCGAAGGAAACCCTGCTGTACACGTTGTACTTCCGAGCGCTCGACCACCGTTCGAAGGCCCCGCTCGTCGGCGACCCCTGGGCGGACGAGGTGCTCAGCCGGATCGACCACAACCACCGCAAGCTGAAAATGCGGGCAAGCGATCGCTTCTTTGTGCTGCTCCGCGCCAAACGGCTGGACGACTGGACGCGGGAGTTCCTCGACCGACATCCCGACGCCACCGTGCTCCACCTGGGCTGCGGGCTGGACAGCCGCGCCTTCCGGATCGACGCACCGGAGGCCGTTCGCTGGTACGACCTCGACTACCCCGAGGTCATCGAACTGCGCAGGCGCGTCTACCCCGAACGCGACAGCTACCAGATGATCGCCTCGTCGGTGACCGACCCAGGGTGGCTGGACGGGATCCCCACGGACCGGCTCGTGCTGGTGATCGCCGAAGGGCTCCTGATGTACCTGGCCGAAACCGACGTCAAGCAGTTGTTCGGCCGGCTGGTCGACCGTTTCCCGCACAGCGAGTTGTTCTTCGACGCGATGACACCCGGGGTCACCAAGCTGTCGAAGCTGCTCGGCTGGTCCCTTCGCGACCCCGACGAGCTCGAGCGTTGGAACCCACGACTCACGCTCATCGATGACGTCCCCATTATATCAGACTTCGAGCGGATCCCCCTCATGCGATACCGGATGACCTACCGTCTCCTGAACACAATCCCCGCGACCCGGAACATGGTGCGACTGCTCCGCTACCGGTTCTGAGCTGCCCCGGCCCGGGCGCGACTCTTCCGCGGAAGAGTCTTCACAGCCTCACCGACGGGTACGAGTCGCTGAGGGTGCCGTCATCGACGGCGGCCAACTGGTGGAGATCGCTCCGATGCTGGCCGTGGCCCTGGGCATCGCCTTGCAGGACCGCTGACCTCGCCTCACCGGGGCGCGGTCCGACTCTGCTCGTCAGGATCCCGATCGAGGACGAGTGGCTGCAGCAGGCGACGTGGTGCCTGCAGGGCGGCGCTGACGGCGTCTTCGCGCGGCGGCTTCCGCCCCGGTCCGAAGGTGAGGACATCCTCGGGAGCCGGAGCCGCGCCGCACCGCGTACAGAGACCGCGCTCATCCAGGGCAACGTCGCAGGCGGCGTGCACGAACCGCCGGGTCCGCCCGGGCGTGGCGTGGAAGCGGACCCCCCACCGCATCAGGGCGTGCAGCGCCGGCCACAGCTCCCGTCCGGAGGGGGTCAGCTCGTAGGCGTCGCGGCCGGGTCGTTCG
This sequence comes from Streptosporangiales bacterium, assembly GCA_009379995.1. Taxonomy (GTDB): domain Bacteria; phylum Actinomycetota; class Actinomycetes; order Streptosporangiales; family WHSR01; genus WHSR01. The sequence goes on along the minus strand of WHSR01000025.1, from coordinate 1,954 downwards.
GGGTCCGGCCGGCGCTCCAGCACGCCGGCCTCGACGAGGTGGCGCAGGCGCTCCGAGAGCACGGCACGCGGGATGTCCAGGTGGGCGGCGAAATCACTGAACCTCCGTACGCCGTAGAAGGCATCGCGCAGGATCAGCGGGGTCCAACGCTCGCCCACCACCTCGAGGGCTCGGGCGAGCGCGCAGTCCTGAGCCGGGTAGTCCTTGCCGAGCATGCCCCAATCCTAGCCCTACCGGTTCATTGAACGAACCTAGCTCTGCTAGCCTGGGCGAGACCCTCTAGTTCATTCACTGAACCGGAGTCCGCCATGGGCATTCGATCGACGGTGGGTGCGGCGACCATGCTGGTGCTGGTCGTGTTCACCACGGTGATCACGACGGCGACGGAGACAGCTCGGTCCTTTCATGCGTCGATCGCGTGGCAGACCTGGGCGCTCGGCGGTATGAGCCTTGGGCTGGCCGGCGCGCTGCTGACGGCGGGCGCCCTCGCGGACGCCTTCGGCCGCCGACGGGTCTTCGTGATCTCGAGCGTCGCCCTTGCGGTGTCCACGGCCTTGGGTGCCGCGTCGCCCTCGATGCTCGTCTTCGTGGCGGCGCGCATTCTCCAGGGAGCCGCCGGCGCCGGTGTGGTCGCCTCCGGCCTGGGCCTGATCGGCCATGCCTTTCCACCGGGACCGTCGCGGGCTCACGCGACCGGTATCTGGGGCGCCATGTTGGCCGGCGGCATCGCTATCGGGCCGATCCTGGGCGCCGGGCTCGCCGCCGCCTTCGGATGGCGTAGCGCCTACGGGCTCGAGGCCCTGGGCGCGGCCGTACTCGCGGGCGCAGGCCACAAGCTGCTGCCCGAGTCACGTGGCAAGGCCCGGCCACGGCGAATCGATCCGCCCGGAGCGCTGACCATGCTGATCGCCATGGCGTGCCTGACAGCCGGGCTGACGTCCGGCCGCTCGGGCTGGACGTCGCCGACGACAGTGATCCTGCTCGCGGCCGGACTCGCGGCGCTGGCGGCCTTCGCCTGGATCGAGGTGGTGCGGCCCGATCCGATGCTCGACCTCGGTCTGCTGCGCCGGCCGCTGTTCCTGGTGTCGATCGGCGGTGCGGCCGTCACGGGCCTGGCGACCGTCGCCCTGATGAGCTACGCGCCGACGCTGATCGAACAGGGCCTTCACCGCAGCGCGCCCGCCGCCGGCGGGATCCTGGCGGTCTGGTCGGTGACGAGCATGCTGGTCGCCATGCAGGCACACCGCCTGCCCGCCCGGGTCGACGCCCGCGGACGCCTGATCGCCGGCCTGCTGCTCAGCGCGTCCGGGTCCGCGGCGCTCACCGGCCTTGCGATCCAGTCGTCGTGGTGGCGGCTCGTACCCGGCCTGCTCCTCGCCGGCATCGGCAGCGGCCCGGCCAACGCCGCCCTCGCCCGGCTCGCGGTCGAGTCCGTTCCACGCGCGAGCATGGCCCTGGGCGGCGGCGCGAACAACACCGCTCGCTACCTGGGATCGGCCCTCGGGATCGCCCTACTCGTGGCCGTCGTCGCCAGCGGCGGTGCGGGCCAGGCCGGTCTAATCCATGGCTGGAATCGAGCCGCCCTCCTGGCCGCCCTCCTCAACGTGGCCGGCGCGATTCTCGCGGCCGCCTGCCGCGAACGCTGACGAGTCGGAGGCCGACTCAGGGGTCCTGGTCTGGGTCGTCGTGTCGTCCGGGTGGGGTGGTGTGGGTGTCGGGTGGGGGTGTGACGTAGGTGTGGCCGGTGGGGCTGGTCCAGGTGTAGCTGCCGTCTGGATCACGCCGCACGTTCCAGCCGGGTTGCTGCTTGAGATCATGATGCCGCCGGCACAGCGGACCCAGATTCTCCGCAGCGGTGGGGCCGTGCGGGTAGGGGATCACGTGGTCGAGGTCGCTGCGCCAGGCCGGCTGCCGGCAGCCGGGGAATCGGCAGGTGGCGTCCCGGGCGCGGACG
>WHSR01000084.1 GCA_009379995.1 Streptosporangiales bacterium | reverse complement strand
GCTGACCGCCGCCATCGGCGCGTTCATCGACGGCTGGAACAACCACCCACGGCCCTTCACCTGGACCAAACACGCCGACGAGATCCTCGCCAGCATCCGCCGCGCGAAGACTAAAACCAACGTTCTTACAGACCACTAGGGTGTCCTCATGGCACCGTCTCCTCGCCACCGAAGAACACTCCGTTCGACTCCGCCTCCGTCCAAGGAATGGTCGCAGCGGCCATACGGCCTTTTCGCACTGGTTCCGGGCGAGCCTGGCTACGGGCCGGATGGGACGAGAATGATAACTAGCTTGTATAGAGGAGCTCGCTATGATTCCCCGGAAGCCGCTCGAACTCGACCCGCAGGTCCCTAGCGGTCACACTTATTGTACCCCGAAGAGAGACGACCTGAGCGAGGAGGGATTCGGTTACTTTCGGGACACATGGCTGATCCGCGGCGTCGGCATCCGAGAGGCAAGGGCGATCATAACCATCGAGTCGGATCTGGTTGAAATCGCCGCACGACTAGCTGTAGACGACGTGGAATTCGACCAGGTTGCCGAGGCGTTCGAAACGAGCGATCCAGAGGCGTTACCCAGGCGGCTATTTGGCTCGGCAGCCGTCGCGGAAATCGAGCCACACTTGAGCGTTGACGATTCCCCACCGCTTGACGGCCTTGAGCTGGGCGTCGCTGGCCTTGTATACGCGCTGGGGGCAGTAGGCTGCTGGCCAGCTGCTAGTTGCCGTGGACACCCCACAGCATACGCATGGGCCGATCACCCTGTCGTTTTCCTCGCCGCGGACAGGCATCGTGTTGCCGTGTTGCAGCCCCTGGTAGCCGAGGCCCGCTGTGGCTTCGCCACCGACCCAGCCCGGCCAGAGCTCCTTGTCGTTCAGGCAGAATCGATGGAGGAAACGACAAACCTTGCGCGTTTCGTGTTTAGCAAGCGACGCGAATTCGTGCCAAGACGAGGCCCTCGTTCACGTGGGCGGGGGTCATCCGTTATCCAGACGACGCTGGATTTTGGATCGTAAGGGAGGCCCGAGGTGGCCGATCGCTCTAGTGCAGACTTTCGTTCACCGATTCAGTTAATCCTAGCCAAGGAAAACGCTCGGCAAGTCCGTGTCTCAGTATCTGCTTTTATCGGGCGGGGTAGTTACGTGTTGATCTTGTGCGGCGTGTCGCGTGGGCAGAGGTACGGCTCCTGGTAGACCAGGCGAGCAGCGAGGTTGTCGAAGCCATCGTGTTCACAGGGAAGCCCTGGATGTCCTTGTATCGTGTTGCATCCGCTTCTGCCACATCGACCCGCCCGGCTGTCATCGACCGGCCCCGCCGCTACCCGTCGGACATGACCGATGCGGAATGAAGGAACGTTCTGTCCACCACAAGAGGACCAACGCCCCATCGCCTCCGGTCGCGCGGCGGCGTATGCTGAACGCACTCCCAGGCTGGGGGCGGGGTGCAGGTTAGTGCCGGGCGGGGTTACCGGCACTCGTCAGGAGCGGCACGCTAATGTCATACCACAGTTTGGGCAGCCGTCCGCGCGGGTACCTGGCCTGCCGCGGCCTGGTGAAACCCTGGACGCGCCATGCGGTGCACTGGCGTCAAGCATGACTGCCGAGCACAGTGAAATCGGCGCCGAGGAGGATATCGAGGGCGTGCCCCTCGGCAACGCGCTCAGCGACCTGGAGGATGACTTCCTCCGGACCGGCGAGCCGGTCTCATATGAAGACGTCGATCGCACTGCGGACCGCCATGGCCTGTCGGCTATGGAGCACGCCGAACTGCTGAAGCGCGCCGTCGCCGGCGGCTATCTGATCGAGGGCGATCTGGGCGATATGGAGCCCCGGTTGCGCCGCCGCAGCTCCGCGGTCGCCCCCGATCTCGATAGCTTCGGGCTCCTCCTCCGCGACGTCCTGCGCTTCCCCCTGCTCGATGCAACGGGTGAGGTGCAACTTGCTCGTGCGATCGCGGCCGGCGAGCGTGCCGCGGCGGAGCGTGCCGAGCGGGGCGGCAACCGTGCGCTCGACGAGTTGGTGGAACGCGGGCGCGCTGCAAAACGGCGGCTCGTCGTCTGTAACATTCGGCTGGTCATCAACAACGCCCGCGCGTTCCGCGGTCAGGGGCTCGACCTCGCCGATCTCGTCCAGGCTGGGACGCTCGGGTTGATCCGTGCCGCCGAGAAATTCGATTGGCGGCTCGGCTTCAAGTTCTCGACGTACGCAACCTGGTGGATCCGCCAGAGCATCGGTCGTCAGGTCGCGGACACCGGGCGGCTCATCCGGCTGCCCGTCCACGTTTTCGAGCGGGTTAAACGCCTCCGGCGTGAGGCCCGCAAGCTTGAGCAGCAGCTGGGCCGCGAGCCCAAGGTGCCCGAGTTGGCAGAGGTACTCGACTGGGAGCCGGCGGAGATCGCCTTCCTCCGCGACGTCGGCCAGGACCCGCTCTCCCTCGATGCGCCGCTAGCGTCGGACGACGCCGTCGTCGCCGACCTCATTGTGTCGACGGCCCCCGATACCGAGAAGGTGGCCCTTGCCTCGATTATGGCCAACGACCTTCGGAGTGCGCTGGAGGAGCTCACACCCCGCGAACGGAATGTCCTTGTGCTTCGCTACGGTCTCTACGGTGAGCACGCGCGGACGCTCGAGGAGATCGGCCAGCTACACTCATTGACCCGCGAGCGCGTTCGCCAGATCGTGAACAAGGCGAAGGAGAAGCTGGGGATGGTGCTGATCGAGCGCGGATACGGTCCCGAATGAGCCAAGGGACGGGGGAGGGCGCGCGGTTCGTTCGCTGGCTTGAGGGTGAGGTCATCGCCGACGCCCGCGGCGACCGCCTCACCGAGACCCAGACGAGGCCAGCCGACCGCCTCTGGCTAGGCCGCCTTGCGCCGGAGGAGACGGCGTGGAAGATCGGCAAGGGTCAACGCGCACAGCGGCTCGACCCCTGCTCGATAGGCATGACCTTCCGTCCCCAGACATGGGAGTGGAGGATTGAGGTTTCGTTCGTGGTCTGGACGCGCCATGGCGAGAAAAATGATGTCAAATGGAAGAAGAGCGAACGGCTCCACGTCGCAGTCGAGCCCGGCACGCTATCGTCGGCTACGCGCGGGACATTCAGCTTCGGGGAGAAAAACTTCGCAGGCGTCTTCGCCGCCCATGGGATCAACGACCGGTCGGCGCGGATCGACGTCGAGATCGGCCGCGAGCATGACCACCCAACCGCCACGGTACTCGTCGTTAACGACACCGCGGAGAAGAAGGCGTTTGACGCCAACATGTACGAGGTCGTCATCCGCGTCCGCACTGGACGGGTGACACCGATCCTGCTCGACGCACTGCCGGACTCCTTCCGCTACGACCGCAAGATCAGTGCCTACGGCGTAAACGCAGGCGTCGTGTACGACAGCGAATGGCTGGAGTCGACGGACGCTGTCACCGCCAAGCGCCGGCGGCCGGAGTATTGGGACACCGCGCTCGGTTCGCAGCCGGACCTATCCTTCGCCACGCTGGCGCACGATCCACTGCCAGCGCTTCGCGCCCTCGTCGATGCGCTGGACCGCTGGGGCGACGAGCACTGGTCCACCGAGCGGCTCGCCCAGCGCGCCGCCGCGGACGGGTGGACCGACGAGATGCACGAAGAGGCCAGGCGGGAGGCGGCACGTTTCGGCAAGGAGGTGACTCGTGCTCGCGCTGGTCTCGCCGCGCTTGAGGACAACGCCACGCTGCGCGCATTCCGGCTGACCAACGAAGCCTTCGACCACTCCGGTGCTCCTGGCCGGTACACGAGCTGGCGGCCCTTCCAGATCGGCTTCCTGCTCGCCGTGCTCCCCAGCCTCGTCCAGGACGACGACGAGCGCCGCCGAGTAGTCGATACCTTGTGGTTCGCGACAGGCGGTGGGAAGACCGAGACCTACCTCGCCGCGATCGTCTTCAGTTGCATCCTCGACCGGCTGCGCGGCAAACGCCACGGCATCACCGCATGGAGCCGCTTCCCGCTGCGGATGCTCTCGCTCCAGCAGACACAGCGCTTCGCCGACGCCCTAGCCGGTGCCGAGCTGGCACGCCAACGCGCCGGCATCGAGGGCGATGCGTTTGCCCTCGGCTTCCTCGTCGGCGGACCGCCAGCGGGCACGCCGAACCGCATCCGCGACGATGCCAAGGACAACGAGACGGACACCCGGACGCTCGTTCCCGCGAGCCACCGCGTGCTGCTCCACTGTCCCTTCTGCTTCTCCGACCAGCTGCAGATGCACTTCAGCCGACGCACGTGGCGCCTCGAGCACCGCTGCACCGCAACCGGCTGTCCTTGGACCCTGGAGAAGGGGCTTCCGTGCCACATCGTCGACGACGAGATCTACCGCTTCCTGCCGAGCGTCGTCGTGGGGACGCTTGACAAGGCGGCGTCTGTGGCGATCCAAGCGGCGCAGCGGGGACTGTATGCCTCACCGATCGGGCGCTGCTCACGCGACGGCCACGGCTTCACCTACGCGCCGCGGAGCGCATCGCCGTACGGCTGCCAGGTGCCAGGCTGCAAGGAGCCGGCCACAGCGCTGGGTCAGGAGATCCCGCTGTTTGCGCCGACCCTGCGCGTCCAAGACGAGCTCCATCTGCTGCGCGACAGCCTCGGCGCCGTCGACTCCCACTACGAGACCCTCCTAGACCACCTCCAGCGGCGTACCAAGGGCCCGAGCGCCAAAGTGATCGCGTCGTCAGCGACGCTCTCCGGCTACGAGCACCAGGTCGAGGTGCTCTACGACCGCCAGGGGAGTGTGTTCCCCCTGCCCGGACCCGCGCCGGGCGCTTCGTTCTGGACCAAGGACAGCGACGCGCTGGCCCGCCGCTACGTCGGCCTGGCGCCGCGCGGCCAGACGCTAGAGTTTGCCAACGACCGCCTCGCCGAATCCCTCCAGCGCGCTGTCCGCCGGCTGATAACCGAGCCACAGGTCGTGTGCGCCGAGGCCGGGATCGACCCCAGTGGCGCCGAGGCGCTGCTCGACCAGTACGGCACCCACGTGGTTTACGGCACCAAGCTCGCCGACGTCGACGCCGCGGCACGCTCGTTCGAGACAGGCCAGGTGTCGGTATCGCCGCTGAACGTCGAGCGTCTCACCGGTGACACCGAGCTCGAAAAGGTCCGCGAGGTCCTGGCCAGGCTCGGCGACCCCGAGTCGGCGTTCGACGACCGCATCCACGTCATCTGCGCATCGTCGATGATGTCACACGGAGTCGACGTCGACCGCTTCAATGTCATCACGCTGCTCGGCATCCCACTCGCCACCGCCGAGTTCATCCAGACCTCGGCCCGCATCGGTCGTCGGCATCCCGGCCTCGTCTTCGTCCTCCACCGCATGGGAGTGGAGCGCGACTCGAGTGTCTTTCGCTCCTTCGCGCCCTACGTCGAACAGGGTGACCGGTTTATTGAGCCGACCGCGATCACGCGCCGTAGCCGCCGGGTGCTTGAGCACACCTTTCCCGGGATGTTCAGCGCTCGTGTCCACGGCATCCACGAAGCGAAGAGGGTGCGTGCCGAAGGCAAGAACATCTCCATGGCGCGTGCCCTGCGCGAATACGCCGCGTCGGCGCCGATCCTCGAGGACCAGGAGTTCGCCGAGCTCTGCGACGCGCTTGGGCTCGATCCCGACGGGACATCGCCGCTCAGGGCGGAGCTGCGCCACCAGGTTCGGCTCACCTTCCAGGAGGTCAACAACCCCGCTTCGCGGGCGCGCTTCGTCTCCGAGCTCCTGCCGGCGCGGCCTATGCGATCGCTGCGTGAGGTCGAGACTCAAGTCGAGATCCGTTCCAGGGACGACCGATGAAGCAGAAGCGAAGCCTCTCCCAGGTCGTGTTCCGCTTCCTGCCGGAGCAGACCGTCGACCTCGCCGGTGCCGTCTGGCGCGTCGACAAATGGGTGAGCCCGCGCACGCTCCAGGTCGACGTCGACGTCGTCCGCTCCGAGCTATTGCGCGCCATCTATCGCTACACCGCGACGGGGCGCGACGGCGGCCTCGGCGATCGGCTACGGCGCCAGGATCCGATCCACGTCATCACCCCGAACGACGAGGACGGCACGGGAGTCAGCGTCGTGCCCTTCCCCGAGAACTACCGCTGCGCGCGGTGCGGGCGCATCGAGACAGGTAACGGTAGGACCTGCCAGTGCGGCAGCAACTCGTGGCGGCAGCTGCAGTTCGTCGCTTACCACCAGTGCGGCAAGCTCGATACGCCCTGGATCCCGCGCTGTAACGAGCACAAGCAGGTCCGCGTCGACTACCCTGGCACGACGAGGACGGAGGACCTCCACTTCGAGTGCCCGATATGCCGCACGGAGGTCGCCCGGGGGTTCCGCTTCCTGCGCTGCGACTGCCGCAACGGGACCCTCAGCTACAATGTGCACCGCGCTGCGGTCGTCTATACGCCGCACTCGACGGTGATCGTCAACCCGCCGTCGCAGAACATCGCCATCAAATTCAAGAGCGAGGCTGCGGTGCGCCAGACTCTCGGCTGGCTGCTCAACGGAATGGTGGAGGAGGATCCCCTCGCCGGACGTCCCACTGTCGACTCGCTTGTCGCCGATCTCGTTGCCAAGAACATCCCGGAGGAGACGGCGCGCAAGATGGCCGAGTTGGCCGCCAGCGAGGAACCCAACACCATCAGCGCCGACGACCCCCTCAAGGGTGTCGACCTTGGTCCGACGGAGCGGCAGCAGGCAGAGGAGGCAGCGCTCCGGCTCGCCTACGCCACCGCCGGTGGGCGGTGGCGTATCACGGATCTCGCCGCCGGGGCACCGCCGGAGGCCCAGGTCCGCTACCAGCGGCTTTACCCGACCGCCGTCGCGCGGGCCAGGCTTGAGGCGGTGGAGTTGCTTGACGACTTTCCGGTCCTCAACGCCGTCTACGGATACACGCGCGGCGGCGACTCCGCGGATTCGGTGCTGCGGCCGTTCCCGTCCGGTGGTGGCGCGATCCGTGTCCACGGCCAGCTCGCCCACACCGAGGGCCTGCTCTTCCGCCTTGACCCCATGCAGGTCGGTCGGTGGCTTCATGCACGGGGATTGCTGCCGACCGTGCCCGCAACTCCCACCGACGTCCGGCTCGCGGTGCTGCGCGAGTCGCAGATTCCCCGGCCCGGCGAGGAGCTCGACTCACCCACGTTCGGATCGGGCGTGACCATCCTGGTCCACTCATACGCCCACCGCGTCCTGCGCCGCATCTCCGCGCTCTGCGGGATCGACCGGGACTCGCTCTCCGAGTACCTCATCCCGCTCCACCTCGCCTTCATCGTCTACGCGTCGACACGTGGCGACTTCGTGCTCGGCGGGTTGCAGGCGCTCTTCGAGCACGATCTTGACAAAGCCCTCAACGACATCGTCGAGGGCGAGCATCGGTGTCCTCTCGATCCCGGCTGTGCCAAGCACGGCGGCGCGTGCGTCGCGTGCCTCCACGTCGGCGAGCCATCGTGCCGCTTCTTCAACGGGTTCCTCGATCGTGACGTTCTCTTCGGTTCCACGGGCTACTTCGTTGTCTAGCGGCGTGCCGCCCGAGGCGGCGGTGCTCGCATGCGGCGCACTCCTCCTCGCTGCTCGCGACCCGATCAACGCCGCGCAGACCCTGGTCGACTACGTCCGCATGCGAGACGGTTCGGCGCGGCGCGCGCTCAAGCGGCTGGGCATCGTGCCGCAGAGCGTCGACGACTTCCGCGCGCTGTTCCCCTCCGATGCGGCGGATCTGGAGGCGTCGGCCTCATGCGGGGCGTACTGGGCGCTCGGGCACCGGGCGCGTCCGGAGCGTCCCGACCGGTGGTTTCCGGTCATGAGCGGCACCGACCTTGACCGTGACACATTCGACCGCCGCACCGGCGAGACACTGATCGGCCTCATTGCCAGAGCGCGCGATCGACTGCGGCTCTTCAGCGCCTACGTCGACGGTCCCGGTCTGCGCGTGCTGGAGCCGGCGCTCGCCGGCGCCACCAACCGCGGCATCTCGGTCGACCTCGTCACCGTACGCCGGCTGGAACGCGAAAACGCCCCCGAGGTGCTCGCGTCGCTTCTCGACTCCGACGGCGACCGCTCACGGCTGCGTCTCCACCGCCTTGAGGGGATGGCGTGGTTCCCCCACCTGAAGCTCCTCACCGCAGATAGCACCGCGGCGTACATTGGCAGCGCCAACATGACGTTTGCGGGCATGACAACCAACTTCGAGGTGGGGGCGCTCGTCGAGGGCGCAGCGGTCGTCGCCTACGAGACGCTCGTCGACGAGCTGGTCCGCCGGGCGCAGGACCTCCCCCCAGGCATCGAGGCGGAAGGTTCAGGGGAGTGAGCAGCAGGAACGGCCGGGTGCGGAACGCCGTCGTTGTTGATAGCCCAACGACATCCCCGACGTCGTGCCCAGCCTGCCGGGCAGACCTGGAACGGCTCACCCGACGCCGACCACCCACCGTGGAGAAGGACTGGCCTGTCCTCTCCGTGGTCGACCTCTTCTGCGGCTGCGGCGGCATGACCATCGGCCTGCTGGAGGCAGCGGCCGACGCCAAGCGCCGGCTCCGCATCCCGCTCGCGGTGGACGACGACCCCACCGCCGCGGACACCTTTCTGCGCAACTTCCCCAGCGCCGGGATCGAGTGCGCCAAGGTGGAGTCGCTCATCGATGGGGAGCTGGGCGCGCCGCTCACCGCGATGGAGAGCCGACTCCCCAGGAAGGTCGGTCCCGTCTCGATCCTGGTCGCCGGCCCCCCGTGCCAGGGGCACTCCGACCTCAACAACAAGACCCGCCGCAACGATCCGAGGAACGCTCTCTACGCGCGGGTAGCGCGCGCAGCGGTGGTGCTCAAGCCAGCCGTCGTCATCGTCGAGAACGTGCCGCAGGTAGCGAACGACCACGGTCAGGTCGTGGACCTCACCGCCTGTGCGCTCGAGGCGGCCGGGTACCGGGTCCACCTGACCACGCTGGACCTTCGTAAGGTTGGGGTGCCGCAGCGGCGCAAGCGTCACGTGCTCCTTGCGGTCTCGGGGTCGACCCCGTCGCCCCGGGAGATCCTCGATGGCCTCGGTGGCGGGTGCGCCGACCACGTCCGCACGGTCGAGTGGGCGATTGGCGACCTTGAGGACGTAGAGCCGGTGACCGCCTTCGATCGCGCCAGCACTCCCAGCCCCGAGAACCGCGAGCGCATCGACAAGCTGTTCGACGAGAACATCCACGACCTCGACAACGACGATCGCCCGCCCTGCCACCGCGACAAGAAACACACGTACCGCTCGATGTACGGGCGCCTGTGGTGGGACCAGCCCGCGCAGACGATCACCACTGGCTTCGGCTCGATGGGACAGGGCCGGTATGTGCACCCCACTCGGCGGCGCACCATCACGCCGCATGAGGCGGCTCGGCTCCAGACCATCCCGGATTACGTCCAGCTCGGCCTTGAGGCCAAGCGCGGCGCCTGGGCGCAGATGATCGGCAACGCCGTTCCGGCCTTTCTAACGCGCGCCCTCGGTCGGGCACTGATCCCTCACCTCACGCCGCTCAACGACGACGATGTCGCCTGGGCCGCCAAGGGAGTGGGGCGCTCAAGTGGCCACGTCACAGCCACGCCTCCCGCGCGGGGGACGGGTTGGTGATGAGCGACATCGGGACGCCGCCGGCGTCCTCACCCAACGCGCTGCGGCGGATGCAGTCCGCGCGCCAGCGCAACACCGCGCCGGAACTCGCCGCCCGCTCCGAACTGCACCGGAGGGGACTTCGCTTTTACATCGACCGAGCGCCACTCCCGTCGCTGCGCCGCCGGGCCGACATCGTCTTTCCCAGGCGCCGCGTCGCGGTGTACATCGACGGGTGCTTCTGGCATGGATGCCCCGAGCACGGTACCTGGCCCAAGGCGAACGCGGAGTGGTGGCGGGCAAAGATCGAGGCCAACCGAGCGCGCGATCGGGACACCGATCGTCGACTCCAGGAGGCCGGCTGGACCGTCGTCCGCGCCTGGGAGCACGAATCCCCGGTGGCCATCGCGAACCGGGTCGCCCGAGTCCTCGGGGCATGAGCATCATGGCCGCTCGGAGGAGTACACAGCGCACCGCGGCGGGCCGGGTCAGGCTTGACCTATTGCGCTCGGTACGAGGCAGTTACTGCCCGAGTACGGAACCAGCTAGGGCTGACGCGAGCCGGTCGACCCCGGTAGGCCCGCACACCGGCCACCTGGGCGGCGCAGGGGTCGCCCAAGACATCCCAGGAGTTTGGATGTCAAGCGGCGGCGTCAGATCGAGGGATGTTTTCCCGGTGGCTCCAGGCGAGGGCCTCGTCGTAGCGGGTTCTGGTCTTGAGGCATCCGTGCAGGATGCCGACAAGACGGCTGGCCAGCCTTCTGAGGGCATCGTTGTGTTCGAGTCCCTTGGCGCGCTGGGAGTCGTAAAAGGCGCGGGCGCCGGGTGAGACTCTCAGCGTGGCGAATGCCTGGATCATCAGCGCGTCGATGAGCCGGTCGTTGCGCACGAATCGGGCGGCGACGATCTTGCGCTTGCCCGAGGCGCGGGTGATGGGGCTGGTGCCGGCGTAGTTCCTGCGGGCCTTGGCGGAGGCGTAGCGGTGCGGGTCGTCGCCAAACTCGCCTAGCACCCGGGCGCCGGTGATCGCGCCCAGGCCGGGCTGGGACAGGTAGATCTCAGCGTCCGGGTGCCGGCCAAAATGTGCCTCCACCTGCCCTTGCAAGCTGGCGACCTGCTCGTTCAAGGTGGCGATCACCGCGTTCAGGGACCGTACGGTAGCCGCGTACGCGCCCGTCAGTACGGGCGGCTGGCCCAGCCGCGGGCTGCGCAGAGCGGCCAGGATCGCGTCGGTTCGCTCCGTGATCTTGTAGCGGCCGGCCCGTTTGAGGACCGCCGAGACCTGGGCGCGGGTCAGCTTCGCGGCACGGGCCGGCTCCGGCGCCTTGCCCAGCAGCTCCAGCGCGTCGGGCGCATCCAGGTCCTCGAACGCGGCCACCGCGGCCGGGAAGTACTCCAGCAACTGAGCCCGCAGCCGCAGCACCACCGCGGTCCGCTCCCAGATCAGCGTCTTGTGCGTGCGGGCCAGCACCTTAACCGCCTCGGCCGCCGCGGTGCCGGCGGCCGCCGGGCGCAGCTGATGCGCATCGGTGCGCACCACATCGGCCAGCATGTGCGCGTCGCCGCCGTCGCTCTTGGCCCCGGACACCCCATGCCGGCCCCGGTACCGGGACGCCTGCAACGGGTTCACCGGGAACACCTGATACCCCGCAGCGAGCAGCGCCCTCACCCACGGGCCGCGGTCGGTCTCGATCCCGACCTGCACCTGCGCATCACCATCGGCAGGCACGAACCGGCCGATCAGCTCGTGCAGCTGCCCGATCCCGGCCACCCCCTCCGGCAGCCGCTTCCTGGCCAGCACCTGGCCGGCCTCGTCCATCACCTCGATGTCGTGATGGTCCTCCGCCCAGTCATCACCCACGCACAGCCGCATCGCACCCTCCCGCCCACCATGTCCAGTACCGTCAGCAGCCAGCGGGAGAACCATCAGCAGACTAATGAACAGTGCTCACGCCACCGGCGGGCACGACATCCCAGCAGCGATCAACTCTCCCGGACGCCGACGGGGGCACGGTCTTGGGCTAAAGGGCTCCAAGGCCCAGTCAGGACGAGTGCTCACCCGCCGGCGGCCACCAGTCAACGAGTCTGCCGCAGCGAACCCGTTAACTCTCATTGGTCAGGGCAGCGACTCAAGTCGTCACAGCCGGCGCCGAGACGACAGCAACCGTGACAGCAACGGCAGCAGCCGACGCCATCCACGAGCGGACGCCAGGCACCCTCCAGACAGGCCCATCTCACCAGGTCAGGGCGGTTACCACGCCTGAAAAGCGGAAGGTCGGCGGTTCGATCCCGCCCCTGCCCACCCTTCTCACACCAGCAGAAAAGAACGCCCGACCTGCACAAACAGGGTCGGGCGTTCGTGGTGTCGGTATCCGGTTGTGTTCGGCTGTCATCGGCTCGTGCCGGCTGGCTGTGCCAAATACGTGCGCAACTTCAGCCACCTCGTAGGGCGGCCTCGATGCGACGCTTGGCCATCTCGTCCTGCCCCTCGATGCACTTGGCGTAGATCCTCAGCAAGACAGCCACGCTGTGGCCGGCCCACTCGGCGACTTGGGCTGGCGGCACTCCGCCGTTGAGCCATGTGGACACGCAAGCGTGGCGCAGGTCGTAGACGCGTTTGGCCAGCGGCGAGGCGTACTGGCCGGAAGTGAGCGCCTTGCGGCGCGCCTTGTCCCAGACCCGGCGGTAGGTGACCGTGGCCAGCTCCCCGCCGTGGACGCCGGAGAACAGGCGCCCGTCCGGGCCGGTCCCGAATTCCTTCAGATGGCGACGCAAGAGCTTGGTGAGCGGGGGTGGGCTGGGTGCCCGCCGCCACTCTCCCTCTGCCCTGGCCTTAAGCCCGCGGCGTTCGCGACGCGCGCCGTCGTCGGTCCATTCGGCACCGACCTCGGGGGCAGCAGAGCAGAAGCGCAGTTCTCCCCAGTCGTCGGCCGGTTCGTCCCACGTCTGGGCGTCTTGGTCCCAGACGAGCGGAGGGATGACGACGTTCTCCCGGCGGAGGCTGACAGCTTCCTCGGGACGAAGTCCCGCGTAGTAGATCACGGCGAAAAAGGCGACCAGTCGCGGCCCGCTCGGCTCCTGGGAACGTACGGCATCCAGAAGCCGGCGCGCCTGGGTGTGGTTGACGACGGAGTGCCGGTCCACCTCGGATGCTGCCCTGGGCGCCTTCCACTTGATGGCCTTGATCGGGTTGGTGTCTAGGATGCCGAGTTCGATGGCGTATTCACAGGCGTTGTACAGAATGGCGCGGTTGCGCAAGACCGATGACGCCGCGGCTGCCTTTCCGTCGAGGCGCGTGCTGGCGGCGTCGAGCACGGCACGTGTCACCTTCGGGTCGGCGAGCGCGGATACCGGCCGGGTGTTCCGCGCCACCCACGCGAGTACGCGGGCGGCGTCGTCCGGGCAGCGGTCGCGGTTCTTCGTGTTGAATGCCCATCGTCTGAGCGCCACCCGAACGTCCCTGTCGTCCAGCTTCCCCTTTTCGGTGGTCAACATCGGTGGCGTCATCAAGACCAGTGCCCACGCCACGTTCGAGCGGTGATTCCCCGACGAGCCTTTCCACTTCATGTCCACGAAGGACAGGCAGAAGTCGTACCAGGACATATCGTTGTCGGTCCGTTCCCATGAGACGGGCCGGCCAGTGGCCATGCTGAATGCCTCACCTCGCCGGGCGGCGGTCAGCAGTTCCGACCGGAACGCATCAGCCTGGGCCGCGTTGCGGAAAGGTTGCCTCGGCCATTGCTGGCCGCCAACGGCCCAGCGGACGTAGTAGGTGGTGACCTTCTTCCCGCGGTAGACCTCGGTCTTGTATATGCGGACGTCGTAGGTGATGCCGTCCATTAGGCGCCGTCCTCACACGACCTGAGCCACGCGTCGTAGTCGTCTGGATCGACGCGTAGCCCACCGTTGGGGAGACGGTGGCATTTGGGAGCGCGGCCTTTTTGGCGCCAGTCGTAGAAGGTGGATCGGGATATCCGGAGGTCGTCGCAGATGTCCTCGATCGTCAACTTCGGGCGTCGTGATGTGCGGCTCATCGCGTAGTGCCTCCTGCGGTTTCGTGATCGGTTGGGGTGGTCGCGCCGGCCCGGCCGTTGGGGGTTTGGCGGCTGGGTGCCGGGTCGGCGAAGGGGGTGGCGTGGGTGCGGCGGCCTCGCCAGGCGCGGACGGCGCGGCAGAGCTGGGCGGCTTCCCAGCCGGCGGCGATATCGATCCAATGCAGGTCGCAGCGAGCTTGTCCGGCGGGGAGGTGGATCACTAACGCTCGGTCGCGGTTGACGGGGGGCATGGGGTCGTAGCCAGGGCCATTCCACAGCCCGCGGCCGTGGGCGTAGATGGCGAGCTGGATGGCGATCTCGCCCCACGACCAGGACAGGTCGGCGCCGGTTTTGATGTCGGCGATGACCGGGCCGACGCCTGGCACGGGGACGATCCGGTCGAGGGTGCCGGCGGCTTGGAGATCGGGGACGGGCACGGTGCGTTCGATGTGGTCGGGGTCGCCGGTGATCCCAGCCGCGTCCAGGGCGGCGCGGTAGGCGGCGATGTCGGCGTCCCACGGCGGTGGGATCGGGGTAGGGTCGCCGCGGTCGGCGCGTTCGGTGAGCTTGTGTAGCGCGGTGCCGCGGTCGGCGCCGACGGATGCCCCGGCGGCGTGCTTGGCTTCCTCGCAGAGCTTGTCGAGGGTGTGCTTGTCGTCGGCGGGTGTCTCGGCGGCCAGCGCGTACAGGTCGGGGCGGGCAGCGATGCCGGCCGCGACCATGCGGCATTGCCAGCGGGTGAGCGCGGTGGTGTCGGCGACGGTCCGTGCCCATGTGGTGGCGCGGGTCCAGGCCTCTTGGTGGCCGGTGTCGGGGTGGGGCAGCAGGTAGCGGCCGTAGTGGTCGTAGACCGGCGCCGGTCGGGTCGGGGTCATCGTGGGCGGGTCTTCCTTTGGGGGTCGGGGGCGGATGCCGCACAGCGGGCAGTACCGGGAGGCGCCGCCTTGGGTTTTGATCTGCCGTTCACGGGTCCGGCCGCCGGGCCAGGTGCGGGCGAGTGTCCAGCCGATGCCGGCGGCGTGCACGACCGCAAGCAGGCGGGCGCCGCGTCCTTTGGTGTGCGCGGCCAGCCGGGCGTCCAGGTCGTCGGTCCACCCGATGTAGTGCCGGGCGTGCCGGTAGGGCCGGTCGAAATGCAGCAGGTACACGGTGCCGGCGGTCATGCGGGCCCACCTCCGTGCGCGGTCGCGGGTGGCGGTAGGCGGCCGGGGCAGTCGCATCCGTAGACGGAGCACCATCCGGTGGCGCCTGCCCAAGTGGGTTCGTAAATCGCCCATCCGCCGGGTCGTGCGCCGCCGACGTGGCAGGCGTTTTGGTGCCCGCACCGCTGGCAGGGTGCTTCGAGCTCGGCGGGCGGTGGTTGCAGGCCTTCACCACGGACGGTCATTCGGCCTCACCTCCCGCGGTCAGCGGATGGCAGGCGGGGCATCGGGCCGGTCGGCCGTCCCGGTTCTCGATGTGGCGGGTGTCGGGGTGGCAGTGACCGCACCAGGGGGGCCGCGGCGGCGCCACCGGGGGTGGGTCGGGCAGGTCGGCCAGTCGGGCGCGTAGCACGGCGTAGGGGTTACGCACCCCGGTGGTGTTGCCGTCGAGGTGGGTGGCGAGGTCGCGCGGGCGCCAGCCGGTTGCGAGGGCGGCGCCGATGGCAGGGGTGAGGCGGGCGCGTTGGCTGGCGGACAGCGGCCAGGCTTCCCCAAGGGCGGTGAAGACCTCTTCGGCCTCTCCGCCGCCGTCCTCGACCGGAGACCGGGCGGACGGGTTGTCCACAGGGTCGCGGGTGCGCGCGGGTGGTGGTGGTTCTAGGGGTGGTTCTGGGTGGATTGGGTGACACAGCTGTGTCAGGACCCCCCTGTCACCGGTGTCACCCCTCCCCCTGTCACCGGTGTCACCCCTGACAGATTGACAGCTGTCACATTGACAGGGGTTGTGGATAACGACGGTGTAGAGGTTGGTGCGGTGCGGGCCCTGGCCGCGGTGCACGATCAGGTGCCCGTCGCGTTCCAGGTCGGCGATCACCCGCCGAGCGGTCCGGTCGGTGATTCTCGCCTTGCGGCGGATCGTGTCTACGGCCGGCCATGCGCCGGTGCCGTTGTCGTGGGAGCAGGCGTCGGCGATTGCCAGGAGCACCAGTCGGTGGTTTCCCGAGGTGGGAGAGTGTGCCCACACCCAGTTCATGACGGCGATGCTCATGACGCGATCTCCTGTTCGAACAGGCCGGCGTCCTGGGTGGGCAGAGGACGGTTGGACCACAGCACCTCGGTGCGGGGCGCCCACGCGCCGCCCTGGCCGGTGGCGGTGGTGATCTCGTGGCGGCACCAGCCGGCGTACAGCCGGCTGTAGAGCGGGTGGTCGTAGCCGGACAGCACCACAGCGGCGCGGCACGCGTGGAGCGCTTCGGCGAGGTCGCGGTGGTCGGCCTCTGAGCCCATCTCGTAGGCGTATTTGCCGGGCCGCCGGGTGGCGGCGAGGTAGGGCGGGTCGATGTACAGGCACGCCTCGCCGCAGGGGCCGTAGGAGGCGATCACCTCCAGCGCAGGCCGGCATTCCAGCGATACCCGCGCCAACCGGGCGGCGGCCGGGGCGAGGCGGGCGACGTAGCCGGCCAGGTAGTCGGGCATCGAGGAGGTGGAGCCGGCGGGGTCGATGTAGTGCCGCCATCCGGTGCGGCGCCGGGCGTCGCCGCGGGCTTGGGACAGCCACACCCACACGCGGCGGGCCCGTTCTAGGTCGTCGGGTGCGCCGTCGAGGTCGCGGGCGGCGAGATATTCGGCGCGGGAGTGTGGGGTCAGCGCGCACGCCCGCGCCAGGTCGGCCGGCCGGTCGCGGAGCATGCGCCAGAACGTCATTAGGTCGCCGTCCAGATCGTTGACGGTCTCCATCGGCGAGGGGCGCTTGGCCAACAGGACGGCCAGCGAACCGCCGAACGGTTCGACGTAGTGGCCGTGCGGCGGGAGCAGAGCCGCGATGCGCGCGGCGATGGTGGTCTTGCCGCCGTAGTAGGCGAACGGCGGTTTCAGGCCGGCCTTCGTCCTGGCTGTGGTCGTCACGCGGCCACCCCCTGCCCGGTCGGTTGGGGTTGGCGGGGTGGTCGGTTGCGGTTGCGCTGGTAGGCGCGTTCGGCTTGCCGGCAGGGGCCGCATGGGTTCTCGCCGCGTTTCTTGTGGCGGACGTAGGCGGCGTGGGTGCCGCAGGGTTTGAGGCCGGCGGCGTAGGCCTCGTGCCGGGGGGTGGCCGGGCCGTCGTCGGAGGCGGTCGCCCAGGTGGTGGTCCAGGCGAGAAGGTCGGTGACGGGCCGGTCGGTGGGGACCATGGCGGCCAGCACGACCGGCAACGCCCGCGCTTCGTCGGGCGCGAGCGAATCGAGGAGTCGGCCGATGGCGTCGGGGCCGTCGTCGTGGACGCGGCAGATGAGGTCGCAGGCGACCGGGATGAGGCGTTCGGCGAGCTGTTCGCGTTCGTGGAGGCTTGCGGGGATCGTCATGGGGTCACGACCTCCCGCGGGTAGTCGCGGACGCGGAGGTCGGCGGGCCATCGGTGCCGGTCGCCACCCTTCGAGCCGGCGCCGTATCGGCGCCCCAGGACGCTGCCGAGCTGCTTGACGAACACCGGCACCCCGGCGGCGGTGCACTGGCCGACGATGCCGCGCGCCCAGTCGAGGTCCATGGGCCGCGCCCCGGGCCCGGATTCGCCGCCGACGATCACCCAGTCGATCGGCCGGAACGGCTCCGTGCGGTCGTCGAGCGCCCAGGAAATGTCGACGGGGCCGAGGAGCGGTTCGCAGGACAGGAACCGGACGGCGGCCGGGGTGTCGATCAGCGCCGGGATTCGTCTGTCCGCCCACTGTTGCGTCTCGACGGACATGCCCAGCCAGACGTTGGGCAGGGGCCACGGTGGGAGAAACACCGTTCCTTCGAGGCCGGCGGTGGCCCTCCAGCCGTGGACGCTGAGACTGGGATGTCTGCCCGGCGGTGTCCGGCCGATGATGTCGCTGGCCGTTTCTGCCACGGTCGCCTCGAAGTGCGCGCTGCGCAGGAGCGAACGCGTACGGGCGTGCCGCTTGGTGAGCACTTGGAAGGTGTGCCGGCGGGCGAGGCCCATCACCGCGAACACGCGGGCGATGAACTCGTCTGGCACGTCGGCGTGGAACAGGTCGGACATGCTGTTGACGAACACTCGGCGGGGCTGTCGCCAGCGCAGCGGCGCGGTCAGCCGGTCCGGGTGGAGGGCGACCGTGGCGAATGTGCCTTTGCCGGAGAACCGTTCGGTGATCCGTTCGGCGTAGCAGTGGTCACAGCCGGGGCTGACCTTGGTGCATCCGGTGACGGGGTTCCAGGTGGCCTCGGTCCATTCGATGCCGGTGCGGGTGCTCATGCGGCCTCCCCTCGGGTGAGGTCGGCGCATAGGGCGGCGGCGTTGTGGTGGGCCATGTGCAGCCGGCGGGCGACCTGTTGGGGGGTGCCGCCGCGGGCGAGGATGACGGCGGCGGCTAGGCGCCGTTCGGTGGGGGTGAGCTGGACCGGTCGGGTGCCGGCGGCGGCGATGTCGATGGCGATCGGGTCGATGATCCCGTCGTCATCGATGAGCCACTTCTGCGATCCGGTGCGAGGTGAGCTGACGCGCGGGCGGCGTGTCATGATGGGTAGTGCCTCCTGCGGTTTCGTGATCGGTTGGGGGCTTGCGGTCCCGGTGTTTGCTTGGCGGCTGGCGCCGGGACCGTCCTGTTGCTGGCGGGGGTCTCACGGCTGGGGGTGGTCGGTGCGGTCGCGGGCTTGTTGGAGTTGTTCGCGGCGCCGCTGGCGGGTCTGGTCGCCGATGGTGTGCCAGTAGAGGCGGTGCACGGTTGTGGCGCCGATGCGTCGGGTGCGGCCGGTGCTGCGGCAGCGGCGGCAGGCCCGGATGCGCCGACGGATGCGTCGGCGGATGTGCCGGCGGCGTTTGTCGATGCGGGTGCCATCGCAGCGGGGGCAGGTACGCGTCGGCGAGGTGAGCAGGAACAACGCGTAGCCGGCGGCGGCGAGGACGCTGAGCAGGATCACGGTGGTGATGGCGGGCAGGGTCATGGTGGTGTCATCCGTTCTGTGCGGTGGTGTCGGTGAGTCCTTGGGCGTACCCGGCCGTGTATCCGTCGGTGTAGCCGTCGGCGTGCCCGGCGGTGTGTCCGTCGTGGTAGCCGTGGTCGTGGCCTTCGCGGTAGACGCGGCAGGGGAAGGCGGGGCAGTCTTGGGCGGCGCGGAACCGGTCAGGTTTGTTGGCGTAGAAGCAGTCCCGGTAGTCGTGGGCCTCGTTGGCCCGCCGGGAACCGCCGGTGGGGGCGAGTCTTGGGGGGGCCGGCCGTTTGGCCTGCTGCTTGGGCTGGGTCGTCTTGGGGGCTTGGGCTTTGCGGGTGGCCGCGGCGGCGCGCCGCCGGGCGGCGGCCTGCTTGCGCCGGGCTGCTTTCTCGCGCCGGCGCTCGGCGTGGCGTTGGGCGGCGCGGCGTTTCTTGTAGTCGGTGCGGACGGTGCAGCGGTGGGTGAGCGGGTTGGTGTAGGGCTTGCCGCACGTGCCGCAGGTGAGGGTGACCTTGGGCTTGACCCGGGTCTTGCCGGGCCGGCGTTTGCGGTCCATGCGGACCACGCAGACGTGGGTCAGCGGGTTGGCGTACCGCTTGCCGCACCGCCCGCAGCGGAACACCGTCGCCTTCACCCGATGACCTCCTTTCTGTGGTGTCGCGTCGCGGCCCGGCGGGGCCGGTCGAGCGGGTGTTCTAGACGCGTCGTGCGGCGCCGCTTGGCGGCGTTGGCCGCGACACCGCGACATGCCAGGTCAGCGCGTCGCGGCCACCGGCCCGTGTCGCGGCCGGCCGGTGTTTGCGCTGGTGGGCGGATGTCGCGGTGCCGCGACGGCGGCGGGGGTGTCGCGCGACATACGAGCCTGCCCGCCGGGCGGCGCACCGGGCGGCGTGACAGTCGCCGTGGGGTGGGGTTAGGCATCGGCGTCACCTCCGCCGGGGCCGGTGGGGTTGGCGGCGGCCTCGAGGGCGGCTTCGACGGCGGCGCGTTCGCAGCCTTTGCGGTTGGCGCCGCCGGCCTCGCGGACGTCTTTGACCGGGATGCCGAGTTGGCGTAGCTGGCTGGCGACGGCGTCTTGGGTGATGTCGGCGTAGGCGGCGGGCAGGTGTTCCCGCAGCCGGGCGGCGATGGTGGCGGTGTGCAGGTTGCGGGCGTCGCCGAAGATGGTGAGGACGTCGGCGGCGAAGCTGCGCACCTCATCGGCGTCGGCCTCGCCGAGGGCGTACCCGGACAGCACCCCGGCGGCTTGCCGGAGGGTACGGGCGCGCGCGGCGACCCGGGCGGTGTCGTTGAGGTCCAGGTAGTGGGTGCGGACGGCCTGCGGGTCGCCTTCGCCCTTGTACCAGCCCAGACCGGCGTCGACCTTGGGCCGGAAGTCGCTGGCCCGGTAGCCGGCCTGGTACGACCCGGTGCCGAGGATCATGTCGTTGGACACCTGGTCGGGGACTTTGAGGCAGAACCGCACCGTCGCGAGGTCCCGGATCTTGCTGGGCAGCGCGTCGCGGTCGGGTCGCTGGGTGGACAGGATGACGGTGATCCCGTAGGCGCGGCCGACCCGCATCACATACGCGAGGTCGTCGGCGGCCTTCGATCCGTAGTCGGGGTGCATGATGAGGTTTTGCACCTCATCGAAGATCGCCTCGATCGGGCGTAGCCCCAGGTGGCGTTGGGCGGCCAGCTCGCGGGTGAGCTTGCCGTCGGGTTTGGCTTCCCGCGGCAGCTTCTTGAACACCGTCGAGCGGCGGTCCAGCTCCTTGCGGAGTTTCCAGCAGGACTCGGCGGCGTAGGAGATGGCCTCGTCGTCTAGGCCGGAGCAGTAGCGGTGGCACACCTGGGCGAGTGGTTCGAGGTCGCCCTTGCCGGCCAGTTCGTGGATCCACTCATCGGCGATCGGGTCGAGGGCGATCCCGCAGCCCAGGCACCGGGTGGCCGTGGTTTTGCCTTGGCCGGGGGCGGCGCCGATCACCCAGTTGGTTTCGAACAGCGGCGCCCCGACCGGCTGGCCGCGCGGGTTGGTCGCGAACGGCACCTGGGTGAACACATCCGTCTGCCCGGTGCGTAGCAGCGGGTAGGGGATGGGTTTGGCCTTGGAGATGTCGTGCCGACCGACCCACAGGTACAGCCGGCCGGCGTGTTCGTGTGGCACGGCTTCCGGCCAGGTCGCCGAGTGCGGCCGGCGCAGCCCGGAGGCGAGTTCTTCGCGGCGGGCGATGATGTGTTTGGCGGTGACGCCGTGCGGCAGGTCGATCTCGGCGCCCCACCCGTCGCCGTCGCGGTGCACGTCGGACACGAACGTGATGCCGGGGCCGTCCTTGATGACCTCGTTGATCGCGGCGAGGCGCAGCGACGCCAGGGCGCGGGTGATGACCTCGGGGGTGGGCGGCTGGTAGGCGGCCGGCACCACCGCGGCGTGCATGATCCGCTGCCCGTCCGGGGCGCCGACCCTGGCCAGCACCCACACCCCGGCGGCCCCGGCGGGCACCCACGCCCACCATGGGAGCCAGGCGACGGCCACCAACAGCGCCACGCCCGCGGCGATCGCGCCGGCGGCGACGATGGCGCTGCGGGTCTTGCGGGTCCGCTTGCCTTCGCGGTGGGCGTTCATCGCGTCGTGGTGCCCGGACCGGCCGGCCGCGACGGCCTGGGACTCCAGCGCCCACCCGTCGGTCCACTGCCACCAGGCCACCAGCCGCCCGATCAGTCGGGCGGCGCCGCGGCGGGCGTACCACAGCGTCTTGACCGCATACACCGGGGACCGCAGCCCTTGATAGCGGGTCTTGTGCCAGTGCAGCCCCGCGGCCTCGGCGACCGTCTTCCCGAGCTGGCTGCGGCGTAGATGGTCCGGCACGATCGGCAACCGCCGGCCTGCGTCCGCTTCCGCAGCGTCCAGGAACACCACGCGGCGGCCCGACGTGTCCGGACGCGTGTCCGCTGGGGCGTCCGGGTGGCCGTCCGTCGCCGTGTCCACCCCGGTGTCCGGGCCGGCGTCCGACCCGTCGTCCGGGCGGGTGTCCGACCCGTCGTCCGGGCGGGTGTCCGGGACGGTGTCCGCCGCGTCCGGGCTGGCGGGGACGCGGCGTGACCGCGCCTCGTCCAGATCCACCACACCGGTGGTGTCATCGCGGCGGTCCTTGGGGTTCGTCATTGTGGATCTACCTCCTGGTTGTCGAGGGCTCGGCGGTGTTGCCGCCGTTGAGGTGGCGGCGGACGGTGCGGTCGCTGACCCCTGCCCGGCGGGCGATCTCGGCTTGCGGCATGTCCGGGTGGCGTTCCCGCAGCCGGGCCACCTTGGCGGCCACGTCCGACCCGCCCGCGCGAGCCGACCGGCGCGGGCGCGGCGACGTACGGTGGGCTTCCCCGGCGGCTGTGTCCGGGTCGGCTGCCTGCGTGGTTGTGGGTGCGTGCCGGTCGGTCGCCGAGCCGGGGGGACTCGCGGGCAGGGCGGGGATGTCCGGGGTGTCGTGGGTGGGGGTGAGCTCCCCCAGCCGGTACAGGGCACGCTTGCGGCGCGGTGCCCGCCACCGCCAGGCGAGCGGGCCGTAGGTGTCTTGCAGGTCGGTGAGCGCTAGCAGGCGGTCGCGTTCGCGGGCGAGCGCGTCGGGGTAGGAGCGGATTTCCCACAGCGCCATCCGCCGCCACAGCAGGGCGGTGCGGGCCGGGGCCAACAGCCACCGGGACGTGCGGATGCGGTCCATCCGGTCGGGCCGGGCGAGCTTGGCCCGCACGCGGATGACGTGCGCGGCGACCTCGATGGCGACCACCCACAAGGCGGGCAGGGCGGCGTGCGCGATCTGCCCGTACAGGGTGTGGGCGCTGGCCACGTTCAGGTAGATGGTGACGCCTACGAGCGCCCAGGGGATCAACCGCAGCCACCGCAGCCGCATGTCCAGGCGGGCCAGCGCGATGTCCAGGGCGGTGAACACCGCGATACCCACGTCGATGCCCAGTGGCACCGTCCAGGCGAACCAGCCGAACGACGGGCGGGCGGCTTCGTACACGGCGACGAAACTGTTGCCGAACCCCAGCAGACCCAGCAGAGTGACGGCCCAGCCGATCACCACCACGGCGGTGCGTTCGGTGTCGGTCAACGGCCGGCCCGGACCGCCACCCGCCGCCGGACCGCCACCCGCCGCCGGGGCGGCGGGTGCGGTCTCCTGGGTCCCCTGCGGTTTCGTGATCGGTTGGGTCGGCCCGCCCGGCGCGATGGGGGTTGGCGGCTGTGCGCCAGGCCGGAATGTCATCGGGGTGCTCATCGGCTCACTCCCTCGGCGGCGTCGGCGACGGCCCGCAGCGCGGCGGTCACCTGGCCGGCCGATGCGCAGCCGTCGCTCCAGGTGCCGATGGCCTCCAAGGCGTCCTCGGGGGTGTCGGGGGTGAGCATGGCGGCGTCGATGTCGCCGCGGTCGGCGAGGTAGTCGGCGAACCGGCACAGCGCCGTGGCCGCGGCCCGCCACGACTGGTCCGGGGTGGCGCCGGCGGCGAGGATGATGCCGCCGGCGGCGCACACCGGGCAGCGTTCGCAAATGACCGCCGCGAGGGCGGCGTCCCCGGTCAGCGTGCTGGTGGTCTCGTCCAGGCAGTCGGGGTCGTAGTAGTAGCCGACGCACAGGCCGTTGCGGTCGATCAGGTCAGCGGCCTGCCGGTACACCTCGGGCAGCGGCTTGCGGGTGGTCATCGGGTCACCTCCAGGTCCAGATCGGCGGCCTGCACCCCATGGCCCGAATCGGGGCCGCGGCGGCACCAAAACACCACCGGGCCGCCGTCCAACTCGGTGCCGTGCCGAGGGCACGGGCGCCGCGGATACGGCGCGGGTGGGGCTGCGGGTCGGGTGTGGGTCACGGGTGTCACCTCCGGAAGTCCGTGGGGCTCGGGAGCGGCGGGGTGATGGCGTCGAGGTGGTACCAGACCCCCGCGTACGGGCCGTGTTCGTCGCTGGGGTAGGTGAGCACCCACGGCCCGCCGGGCTCGGTCCAGTCGCCGAAGTCCACGCGGGCCACGACGCGTTCGGCGCCGCCGGCCAGCACCACGCGGCCCGGCGCGTACCAGCGGCGACGTGGCCGCCACCGCCACCGCGACGTGCGGGTGATCTCGTAGCGCTCGTCCAGCCACGCCCACACCGCGGCGATCACGCGGACGGCGCCGGCGGCGGCAAACGCAAGCGCCATCCAGGCGGCCGGGCCGGACAGGGTGAGGTCATCCATCGGTCAGTCCTCCTTGTCTCGTTGGCGACTGGACAAGCACGTGCAGGGCATCGGGGCGCGGTCTGGGCGCCTCGATCGCCGCGACCGGGCGCCGCTCGGGGCCGGGGACGGCCGCCGCGGCAGGTCGGGTAATGCGGGTCTTGCGCCACATCACCGCAGCCGCTGCGGTAGCGGCGACCGCGGCCGCACCGAGGGCGACCGGCACCAGAAGCGGCAGGGTCACCGGGGTGGCGGCCAGCCACCACACCCCCGCCCCGCACGCCAGCGTGGCCACGACGCGGCGGCCGGCCTTGGTCGCCACCACCGCGCGGGTCAGCTCGAACGCAACCGCGAAACCGCTGGCCTTGGCGGGCTCACACATCACCGCTCACCCCGTCCGTCCGGGTGGCAGCCGCACAGTCGCCTGGGCGCCGTTACCGCGCGAGAGGTGATCGGGGCGGCCCCGGTGCTGGCGTGACGGCTGGGCGCCGGGGCCGCTTGATACGTGATCGGTTGGGGGCTTGCGGTCCCGCCGGTCAGGTACTCCTGGACCTCATCGCGGATCATCACGACCCGCTCGGGATCGACGTCCCGCGACTCCCACAGATCCGCGAGGCCGGCCAGCTCATCGGCGGTGTAACCGGCCCACACCCCCTCGGCGGGGCGCACCCGCAGCACGTACGACAAGCAAACGGGCCGCGCCGGGCACGATGCGCAGATCTCCCGCGCCACCGCTTCCCGCGCGGCCCGCTCCACCGGCTCCTCCGGACCGTCCGGACCATCGTGCAGCTCCCGGTCGTGAACGCACTCAGCCCCGCTACTCAGCAGGTCATCCCGCAGATCCGCCAGAGACCTGCTCGGGCGCTCCGCCACGGTGCGTACCTCCGCTCAGGTGAGCTACGGGCTGCTTGACTGGCTTGGACAGCCAAGCTCGTAGCATCATGGCTGGCTTGACTAGCCATGTCAACCGCTGCGGGCAACTTCTCTAGCCTGGCTAGCCAACAGAGGTACGCTGTAGGGGTGTCGTCAGCTATGGATTACCTCGGTGACCTGGACCCGGACGATCCCCGTACACCTTCACAGCAGATTGCGAACAAGCTTCGTGCGGCGATCCTGACCCGCAAGGTCCAGCCTGGTGAGAAGCTCCCGTCACAGAACGAACTAGCGAAGCGCTATGGGATCGCCCGTGAGACCGTGAAAGCCGCGCTTCGCATCCTGGACCATGAGCGCCTTATCGTGAGCCGGCAGGGTAGCGGCGCCTACGTGCGCGCCCAGACTGAGCGCCCGGTCGGGCTCCGTCCACACATCGAGGGCGCTTTCGAGAGGGCGCACGTATCGGTCGACTTTGCCGGGTTCACGGGGGAGACGCTTTACAACACCCTCGCTGAAATCCTCGACAAGGTGCGTGCTGGACGCCTCACTCCTGAGTCCCTGACGCTTCGGGTACTCATCTCGGACACGACCGCGCCCCTAGTCCTGCCGTGCCGTGTCGATACCCAGGCTGACGACCCGGCCGTTCGGAAGCGGTCGGACCGCATCACACGGCGCTCGATCGATAGCCTCATCGATGCGGTAAGTGAGCTAGAGGACCTTGGGCTAATCAGGTCGGCATCAGTCATAGTTCGAGTTCACAGACTGGCTCCGCTGTTCAAGTTGTATGTACTGAATAACGAAGAGGCGTTCTTTGGCTTCTATCCTGTCATCAAGCACACCGTAAGGATCGACGGTGACTCTGTTGACATTTGCGACGTGATGGGCAAGGACGCGACGTTGTTCCACTACTCAGTCGGCAATGACGAGACATCCAACAGCCCACAGTTTGTTGAGCAGGCGCGTGCATGGTTCGAGTCGGTTTGGAACTCGGTCGCAAGCGAGTATCAGCCGTGACCGGCCTCGCGACTCTAGTCGATAGCAGCGACGCGATCCTTCTTGACTTCGACGGTCCAGTATGTAGTGTCTTTGCAGGTTATCCGGCAGAAGAAGTTGCATCGCAACTACGCCAATTCCTGCTTGACCGAAGCGTGGTTCTCCCGCCGGAGCTTTCGCGCGGCCGTGACCCCCTAAAGGTGTTGCGTTGGGTCGGTGAGTATCGGCCGGGTCTTACACGCGCTCTCGATGACCTGCTGAGTGTTGCCGAGATAACGGCCGTCCAGACGGCAACACCGACAAGGCACGCCCATGATGTCATCCTGGCCGCAGACCGGACCAGACGGTCGGTCGCTATCGTGAGCAACAATGCGGAGGCAGCCATAATCCGGTATCTCGCGCTCCATGGGCTCTCCACAGTAGTTACCCTCGTCGTCGGCCGCGCGTACGCCGATCCGGCGCGGATGAAACCCCATCCTGATGCCGTCGTTCGTGCGGTTAAGGCACTGGGAAAGACGGCAGGCGCATGCCTACTGGTTGGGGATTCGGTGGCCGATATCAAGGCTTCCCGGTCGGCAGGCGTGCATCCGGTGGGCTACGCCAAAACACCTTCCCGCCGGCCACTTCTAGTCGAGGCTGGCGCAGAGGTGGTCGTCCACGATCTAGGAGACATCGCAGCCGCTTTGGATGCAGCGTGACGACTAGCTCATTCCGTATACCGCCAAGTGTGCTTAACGCCGTGCGAGAACGATGGCCGGGGCGGTGGCGCGAATGGTCCATGTCAGTTGAGGTCGAACTACGGGAACTCTGTACCCGCTACCGAGCGGAACCCATAAGGATGCTGCCTGCCCGATATGGGTTCGTCGTTGCGGTTGCAGCGACGGACGCTCGCCTCGTCATGAAGGCGAGCGCAGATCCGTGGGGAGCCTACCAAGCCGAAGTCGCCATCGCACTGGCAGCCCTCGGCGTCGGTCCGACTGTCCACGAGCACGTCGTCACCGAAACGGGCACCTGGACAGTCATGGAGCACGTTCTCCCCGGCTCTCCTTTGGAAAAAGTCGAAGCCTCAACAGTGGAAGCGCTCGCAACCATGTTTCATTCAATGGCCAGCCAATCGGCACCTACAACAGAACTGCCCATGCTCAATGATTGGCTTCGAGACCGTCTAGTCGGCCACGACGTAAGCGACCTTGCACCAGGCAGACAACAGGCGCCGCTGACCGAGCGACAGCGGGCTCTGGCTATGCTCGGTGACCTCGGTGATTGTCATGATGGACTGTGCCATGGCGATACCTCGCCGCAAAACGTGTTGCTAGGCCCGGACGGCCGCATGTTCTTCATCGATCCGCGCGGCGTGCGGGGAGAAGTCAGTTATGACGCGGCCGTACTTGCTCTCAAGGTGGCCCCATACGCCGAACCAAGGACCATCGCTATCCAGCTCGCCAAGCGGGCCGGCCTTCCAGCAGAGCGGGTAGAAGCATGGACCGTGGTGGCGGACGCTGCACGCGTCTAGTCACCTCGTCATCCGGCGTAGGTGATCTGGAGGCAATGCCGCTTAGTTACTAACGGCTGAGCGTGCGTTCGGATCACTTCGGCGTGTCGGCCGATATTTGCAGTATGAAGACGCATCACAAGAGTAATCTTGGAGTATGGAAGATGCGTGGGCGAAGTCCGGCTCTGGTAATT
>WHSR01000164.1 GCA_009379995.1 Streptosporangiales bacterium | reverse complement strand
CAGGGTGTGTGCGTCAGCGACCAGTTGGTCGAGCTCGTTGGTCCAGAACTTGTCGATCTCGGCCTGCAACTTCTCCAGCCCACTCGGCAGGACCCGGTGGATCCGTTGTCGGCCTTCCTTCTCGGCCTCGACCAGCCCGGCGTCGGCCAGCACCAGCAGGTGCTGGGAGACCGCCGACCGGGTCACCGGGAACTCGGCAGCGACCTCGCTGACAGTTCTCGGCTGGGACGCCAGCAGCTGCAGGATGCGTCGCCGGTTCGGCTCGGCAGCGGCAGTCAGCGGGTCAGTCACCCAGAATACGTTAGCCGTCACTAACGCATTTGTCGAGTTGTCATCGCCCTGGCTCCGGGGGAGGTGATTTCTATCGAGCGATGAAACTGACGATGTGCTCGGCGATCGCGGGTGCTTGGTCCTCCTGGAGGAAGTGCTTACCGGGCAGGCGGACGATGTCGGGCACGCCGGCCGCCCGGCGGATCGCCTCGCCGTGCCGGGTGATCTTCAGGGCGGGGTCTCGTTCCCCCAGATCACCTGGACGGGGAACGGGCCACGGCCCAGGACGCCGACGTAGAGGTCGCGCTTCGCGCGGGTGAGCTCGAAACCACGCATGGGGCGTCACCGAGGTGCCGTCCCTACACACGACCAGCGCCATGCGGCACCCGGATGGGTCCTTGCACTCGACGTCCTGCCGACGCAGTGGCACGTTACGAGGGTGATGCGTCCACCCCCTCCGCTACTGGCGATCGCCGCAGCCCTGACCCAGTCGGCACTGACCAAGGGTGCGAATCGGCCGCCTGCTTCCCGTGCTGCGGCGGCAATTGCGACCGCAGCCGCTTCCGGGGCGCTTGCGGCTGCATCTGCGGGCCAGTTCCGTCGTCAAGGAACGACACTCGAGCCGTTCAATCCGGCGCTGGCCTCTGTCTTGGTGACCACCGGTGCGAACTCTGTGAGCCGGAATCCCATGTATGTCGGCCTGGCGGGTCTGCTCGTCGCAAACGCCGTGCGACTCGGGTCCTGGAAGGCGCTCCTCCCGGTGGCCGCTTTCACACTCGTGATCGACCGGCTTCAGATCCCAGCGGAGGAGTCGGCGTTGCTCGCCAACTTTGGAGCCGACTACGAGGCCTACCGTGCCACTGTGCCGCGATGGCTGGGTCGCAGATCGGTCCTACCCCGCCCCTGATGGGCGCGTCAAACCGCCGCGACCGGCTCCGACGGGTCCCCCGGCCGGTCGGTGCTCCTGCTCAGCCCGGCGAGCTGAGGATCGGTTGCTTGAGGTCGAAGAATTCCGGCTCGCCGATGCTCAGCTTGTTCATCTCCTCCATCTGGGCCCGCAACTCGGGCGGAGGCTCCTTGCGCTCGCCCTCGCGGGCCTCGGCCTCGGACGTGAAGTACATAACCATCGTGTAGGCACCCTCGTCATGGCCGATCGCGACGCTGCCGATGACGTCGGGGCGGAACTCCGCCCACTTGTCGGCATCCTGGGCCATCAGCTGCTTGGCGCGCTCGGGGTCGCTGCCGCGGCCCTGCATGACCTGGACGAAGCCGGCCTGGTCGGGGTCGCCCTGCACGTCGACGTCTACGTCGGTGCTGTTGCGGAAGGTGGCCTCACCGTCGAGTAGCTTCGCGGTCTCTGCCCACCACGCGTCCTGTTCCGGCCGCGCGCTGTTGGCCATGGCCGCTTCCTCGGACTCGAAACGAGCTACGGCGATGAACCTGCCGTCTTCCGTGACCCCGCCGGTTGAGCCGAGCCAGCCGGTGGCACCGGAGGACAGGTCCGCCTTCCAGCGGCCGAACGCCTCCGCGAGAGCCTCCGGCCGCGAGGTCCTGCCCTGGATGACCTGGACGAACATGGCGTACCTCCCTGGGTGTAGAGGACTGAGCGTCCCTCCCACCGAGGCTAGTCAGGCGCATCGGTCAGCGGAACCCGCCCAACAGGCCATCACCGGACTGCTGAGCGGCCGCGTGCCCGCGGCCCGGCCACGGTGCCGGCAAGTCAACAAGCCCGCCACCATGCCGCTGACCGTTCCTGTGCCGGATCGCGAAGGCTGAAGGCATCCCCTCGTGCACGTCATACAGCCGCGAGTTCTCCATGGCCAACTGCATGGCATGCGTGAGCCTGGCCGGCTCTCCCGACGCCTATGTGGATCGTTGAGCGGGCGGCCGGCTCGCGCCGGCGGCACAACCGCGCACGATCTGGTCGGGGTGTGTGGCGCGGTCTCAACGTCGGCCGCGAGTGCTACCTTCCGCGGATGGCGGAAGCCGCGCTCACCGACTGGCTGCTCGACTCCGACCCGGCCCTGCGCTGGCAGGTCGAGCGGGATTTGCTCCGGCTGCCGGAGGAGGTGTGGGACGCGCCGAGGGTGAGGGTCGCGACTGAGGGGTTCGGCGCGCGGCTGCTCGCGCTCCAGGATCCCGACGGACAGTGGGCGGGTGGGGCGTTCTTCCCCGGCGGCTTCGACTTCGATGGCCCCGAGGGGCAGGAGGGTGCCGGCCAGCCGTGGACGGCGACCACCTGGACGCTGAGTTCGCTGCGGGAGTGGGGACTCGACGCGGCCGTGCTCGCCGGCACGGCCGAGCGGCTCGCGGTGAACAGCCGTTGGGAGTACGACGACCTGCCGTACTGGGGCGGCGAGGTGGACTGCTGCATCAACTCGTGGACGCTCTCCAACGGGCTCTGGCTCGGCGCCGACGTGGACGGCCTCGTGGAGTGGTTCCTCGCCCACAGACTGGCCGACGGCGGGTGGAACTGCGAGTGGGTGAATGGGTCGGCGAAGTCGTCATTCCACTCCACCCTGAACACGCTGAAGGGTCTCCTCGATTACGAGCGGGTGGCCGGTGACCGCGAGCGGGTGCGTGAGGCGCGACGAAGCGGGGAGGAGTATCTGCTCGCGCGGGGGCTGTACCGACGGCTGTCCACGGGCGAGCCGGTCGCGTTCTGGGCGCTGCGGTTCGCATACCCGTTCCGCTGGTTCTACAGCGTGCTGAACGCTGCGGACTACTTCCGCGCCGTGTCGATCCATGATGGCACCGCGCCCGACGAGCGCATGGCGGATGCGATTGAGCAGATCCGTGCCGCGCGCCAGCCAGACGGCACCTGGCTCCAGGCACGGCGTCATCCCGGCCGGGTGTGGTTCGAAGTGGATGTCCCGGCCGGGCAGCCGTCGAAGTGGCTGACCTTCTTCGCGACCAGGGTGCTCGAGTGGTGGGACGACCGCAGCCATTAACGCCCTCGGCCGCTGATGGGTTGACCTGCCCGCCGAGCTCCGCTCGTTCGGGCGCCGCGCTTCGTGGTGCGTCTTTCCGGCCGCGATCCAGTTTCCTGCCTTCACCTGTCCCGGAGGACCTACCGGAGCCGATGCCTGGGACGTGGCGGCGCCTCGATGGCGCGAGGCGCGGCAACTCGGCAGCTGCGGCATCAATTCGGTCGAACTCAGCTATTCGCGAGCTCGGCCCTGACCTTGATGCCCTTGAGCGTGCGACGCTCCATGGCGAAGTCACCGAACTCATCAAGACCAAGTTGAAGGCAACCAGCCGCGGCGTCTCCCTTCGATAGTCCTGTTTCATCCTGGTGATGAGTCGTGCTCCGCCGCGGCAACGCAGCTAGCGTCACCACCATCACGCTGCGGTCGCCAACTGGCCGTGATCGTCACCGCCGTGCCCGCTGACTGCGGCGCCACCGCTCCGGGGTAATGCCGTAGCGGTCCCGGAAGCGCCGGACGAGATAGCTGGCGTCGCGCAGGCCGGTCCGGGAGGCCACCACGCCGAGCGGGAGGTTGGTCTCGCGCAGAATCCGCCGGACCTCGGTCATGCGCCGCTCGGTGATCCACTCGAGCAGGGGACGGCCAGTGCGCTCCCGGACCAGCGTCGTGAGGTGTCCCGGTGTGTAGCCGAGCGCCCGGGCGACATCACCGGCGGAGACCGGCTCGCGGAACGTCGCCTCGATCTCGTCAAAGACCCGCTCTACGAGCGGGTCCGGCGCGCTCGGCGCCGAGGGCGCCAACCGCGCGGCCGCGACCAGGACCCGGGTGAGCAGCCCGGCGACGGCCTCGCGAGCCCCGAGACGGCCCGGGTCGGCGAGCTCCTCGGCCAGTTCTGCGAGCCACCCCGACCAGCTCGCCCGGTCGGGCTCGGCGACCACGCCATGCCCCGCACCGGGCGCGAACAGGGCCAACAGCGGATGGTGCGCCCAGGCCAGCGGGGAGACCGAGGCCAGGGCGGGAACGGCATCCGGTGTGAACGCGACCGACCACGCGCGGCAGCGCGCAAGCTCCGAGACGGCCGCGACGCCGATGACCTGCCCAGGCGGCACAGCGTGAACCTCTCCGGCGCGCAGCGGCCGCTCGGCGCCGTCGACCGCGAACGCGCCGTCGCCCTCCTCGACGTACACCAAGACGAGGAAGTCGTGGGCGTGCCGGTGGTCCGGCGGCAGCCCGGCGTGGTCCGCCTCGGTGTCGAAGCGGATCACCGAGACCGGAGGCAAGCCCGGACCTTGCTGGTAGCGGTAGACCGGCGTCCCGTCGGGCCGTACCCTCCGCAGGCTCGAGGAGGATCCTGGTGAGCCCCCGACCGAAGAACGTCCCATGGCTCCCGACTTTCGTCCTGCCCCGGAACCGCAGGATGTCCAAGACTGAGGTGACGACACCACGTCTATCACGGGCCACCCGAGGCCAGGCCACCGAGTACAAAGGGAGCACCCATGACAGCCGCGAGCGACGTACGCATCCTCGACCAGCGCAACCCGGAGGAGCGGGACCGCCCATTCCTGCCGGGCATGGGAAAGACCTGGCTCCTCCCGCTCTACGACGTCTTCACCCGTGTGGCCGGCGTACGCGCACTGCACGAGCGGGCGATCGAGCTCGCCGGCATCGCGCCCGGCCAGGCGGTGGTCGACGTCGGCTGCGGCACCGGCAACCTGTCGTTCGCCGTGCTCGCGGCTCAGCCGGACGCCCGGGTCACCGGTCTGGACCCCGACGGAGCCGCCCTGCGCCGGGCCGCGCGCAAGGCGCGCCGCCGAGGCGTGTCCCTCACCCTCGTCCAGGGCTACGCCGACCGGATCCCCGCCGAGGACGCCTCGCTCGACCACGTGGTCTCGTCACTGGCGCTGCACCACGTCGACGACGACGGCCGGGTCGCGTTCACGCACGATGCGCTCCGCGCCCTCCGGCCCGGAGGGAAGATCACCGTCGTCGACTTCGGCGGCCCGGCGCAGGGCGCCGAGGGCGCTCGCCACCCCGCGCACGGCCACGGGCCAGCCCACGCCCTCCGGCACCTGCCCGGCCTCATACGCTCCCGCGTGGCGCAGAGCCCGGCCGTGGCCCGCAACCTCGGCGACGGCATCGTCGCGCTCCTCGCCGGGGCCGGATTCGGCGACGCCCGCGAGGTCGAGCACGTCGACCACCGGTTCGGTCGAGTTACCTTCGTGCAGGCGACTCGCCCCTAACTGCGTCATACCGCCGCCTGGGCTCTGTGGTCAACGGTGTCGGCAGGGTGGCGACGCCGGGCTAGCGTCAGGCAAGTTGCCTCACCGTGTGTGGCGATCCGTGATGAGGCACGGTCGCCAGATCGCCCGGAGCCGCCCATGTCAACCAAGACCCTGCTGCCGTTCCAGCCCGATTCGATGACGCCGGCGCAGCTTGCTGCTGTCTCATACCTGGCGCGGTACTCCGGCCATACCCACAAGCTCTACGCCGACCAATTGCGGCGCTGGTTCGGCTGGTGCGAGAGCAACCACCTCGACCCGCTGGTTGGGATCCAGCGGGCCCACGTGGAGCTGTTCATCCGGCATCTCGGCGAGTGCGGGCTGATGCCGTCGTCGATCAACACGATGATGCATGGCATCCGCGGCTACTTCCGGTTCGCCCACATCGACGGGATGATCCCTTACGACCCTGCCGTCTACGCCCGCTCACCGGCAACCCGATCGACCGCCGCGACTGCTACCGGATGGTCGTCCGGATCGCCAAGACCGCAGGCATCCCGCGCCACATCAGCCCGCACTCCCTGCGCCATGCCGCAATCACGAACGCCCTGGACGCCGGCGTGCCCTTGCGCGATGCCCAGATCCTGGCTCGCCACGCCGACCCCCGCACCACCGAGCACTACGACCGCGCCCGCGGCAACCTCGACCGCCACGGCGTCCACTTCCTCACCGCCTACGTCGCCGGGGTCTAACCGAATGTTGCCCCAGGCTGAGCGTCGGATCGCCCTGGCGGCGACTGCGTCCACGCCGCCCAGAGGGAGGTGTCCCGGACTGAGTCCTGCCCACATCGCGACCTAGTAGCGTGTCGCCGCTAATCGCGGTTGATCCTGGTCCAGCCTAGGATTCGGCAGGGTCTTCCCCTTCTTCCCCTCTTCCCTGCTGGACAGGGCTGTGGCGATGGCATCGCAGATGAAGTAT
>WHSR01000017.1 GCA_009379995.1 Streptosporangiales bacterium | reverse complement strand
GTCCACCCGTCCACCCGTCCACCCGTCCACCCGTCCACCCGTCCACCCGTCCACCCGTCCGCAGCCGACACTAGTACCCGCACGGCCACTCCGAATCAGCGATTTCGCCGGTCTGCGACCCGGGACCGCCGGCGCAGCCGGACGTGAACATCGCCCTCGAAACGGTCGACGCGGACCGGGGCTGCGGTGCGGTGTTCACCCCACCACAGCCCCATAGCCGGTCGTATGGGCCTCGAGCCGGGCGACGCGCCTCAGTGTTCGAGGCCCTTCGGGTAGCGATCCAGGACGGCGGTCAGGACGACGTCGTGCTCGAGCAGCGCCTTCAGGGCGCACAGGGCTATGGTGTAGCCGCCGGTGGAGCCGGCGGCGTAGGAGACGATCTCGTCCCCGGCACCGCTGAACCCGGCCTCGGTGACCTCGACGTAGGTGGCGCCGTCCGCCCAAGGGGTGAAGCGCAACTCGACGGTCATGGGATTGTCGTCGTCCCACTCGAAGAGTATCCGGCTGTTGTCCTCGACCTCTTTGACCCGGACCTTGGCCGAGACGCCGTACATCTCCCAGTCCCATTGGAGGTCAGCGCCGGGCGTCATCTTGCCGCTGCTCTTGGTGAACCAGAACTTGGTAGTGATGGCGGGGTCGACAAAGGCCTGGAACACCTCGGCGGGCGGCCTGCGGATGAGCATTCCCACCTTCACGGTCGGGACATGTGTGAGCTGGAGAGTATCCACGGACATGGTCATGCACCTTTCTGCCTAGACAAAGACCGCGAAGTCACGGTTGCGGGCTCTTCTCCTCCTGCCGTGCCACCTCCGGGCCCGCGGGGAGGGTGTCGCCGGTCTCGAGCAGGGTCTTGAGGTCGGACAGGAGATGCGGCCAACCTTCGCTGACCATCTCGAGCACGGTGCTCCCGGGGTCGAAGTCGTCATGCACGACGGTGAGCTTGACCGCCTGGCCGAGCGGTTCGATCTCGAAGGTCACCTTCGACCGGCGCTCGCTGGCCACCTTGGTGAGGACCTCCTCGCCGAATCCGTGGGCCTCGGCCCACTCGCGCGTGAAGGTGTGCCAGGTGTAGGACAGCCGGCGATAAGGCTCGGATTCCAGAACGACCTGAGCGGGATCGGCGATCGTCACACCGGCCTCCTCCCAGGTCATCGTCGACCCCACTGTCCAATCCGATTCGAAGGTCACGCCCCAGTAGCGACGGGTGAACGCCGGGTCGGTCAGTGCCTGCCAGAGCCGTTCCGGCGTGGTCTTGATGTAGGTCGTGTAGACGAACTCGGGCTTGCCCATCGGTTCCTGCTCCAATGCTGTCTTCAGATCCGCGAGCGCACTCGCCCGCTCGCGGTCGTACCGGCTGATCCAGCGCTCGGCGATGGCGTTGATCGGCACCGCGTTGAGGTAGTGCAACTTCTCCCGGCCACGCCACACCGTGGTCACCAGATTGGCCGCCTCCAACACCGCCAGATGCTTGCTGACCGACTGCCGGGCCATGTCCAGCCCGGCGCACAGCTCACGCAGGCTCTGCCCGTTCCGGGCGTTCAGGCTGTCCAGCAGTCGGCGGCGGCTGGCGTCGGCCAGCGCCTTGAACACCTCGTCCATCTCTCGCCATCCCAAACATGCAGCCATTTGGCTGCTTGAACAATACGCAGCCGAATGCCTGCATGTCAACTCCGAGAGACTCCGCGACCATCTGGCCGGCCACAGATGAGTTTGTGGCACGAGATCAGTCGGTACGGGTGGACATGCTCACCTGCGAGGAGGTACCGATGACCACCGACGGATTCACCACGTGCCTGTGGTTCGACGGGCAGGCCGAAGAGGCGGCGAACCACTACATCTCGATCTTCAAGGACTCCAAGCTCGGACGCGTCGTTCGCTACACCGAGGCCGGACCGGGTCCCGCCGGCTCGGTTGTGACCGTGGAGTTCGAGCTCAACGGCCAGAAGTTCGTCGCGCTGAACGGCGGGCCCGAGTTCACGTTCAACGAGGCCATCTCGTTCCAGATCGACTGCGATGACCAGGACGAGGTGGACTATTACTGGAGCAGGCTCTCCGAGGGTGGGCAGGAAGTCGCCTGTGGCTGGCTGAAGGACAAGTACGGCGTGTCCTGGCAGGTCGTCCCCGCTGTGCTCATCGACATGGTCAGCGACCCGGACCCGGAGAAGGCGAAGCGGGCCACCGAGGCGATGCTCGCGATGACCAAGCTCGACATCGCCGCACTCCAGAGGGCGTACGCGGGGAAATAAGAGGCCCTAGCCATCCGGTCCGCCCTGCAGGGCTGGCCTGGTTCCGACGACGACCGTGGCGTTCAGATCGTCGGAACTGGCCACCTGCGGGACCAGCCCGCCCAGGGCGACGGCTTCGACGGTCTGCGCGACCTGGCGCTCGCTCGCCTCGACCAGCAGGTGGCCGCCCGGTGCCAGCCATGGTGGCGCCGCGGCGATCACCCGCCGCAGGACGTCGAGCCCGTCCGCGCCGCCGTCGAGCGCCACCCGCGGCTCGTGTACGCGGGCCTCCGGGGGCAGCAGCCCGACGGCCTCGGTGGGCACGTAGGGCGCGTTGACGACCAGGACGTCGACGCGGCCCCGCAGCGTAGCGGGCAGCGGCCCGTAGAGGTCGCCGACGTATGCCTTGCCACCGACGGTGGCGAGGTTGCGGCGGGCGCACCGCACCGCGGCGGGGTCGATGTCGACGGCGTACAACTCGACCCGGTCCAGGGCCGCGGCCACAGCGGCGCCCACGGCGCCCGAGCCGCAGCACAGGTCGACGACGACAGTTCGTGGCCGGGCGAGGTCGACGGCCTGGCGGACGAGGAATTCGGTGCGGCGGCGGGGCACGAAGATTCCAGGGTCCACGGCTATCCGCAGGCCACAGAACTCCGCCCAGCCGAGGACGTGTTCGAGGGGTAGGCCGGCGGCCCGCTGGTCCACCATCGCGGCGAGGTCGGCCGGCGTCCGTGCCGCGGAGGCGAGCAACCGCGCCTCGTCCTCGGCGAAGACACAGCCGGCGGCCCGAAGCCTGGTGACGATGACGGATCGAGGGCGGGGTGACGGGGAAGCCGACATAGGCGCCTTTCGGGATGCCGACGGGCGCTCTCTCGGCACCTATACAGGCTGGACCGCACGGCCGTGAGGTGAGAGCACCCGGCCTGATCTGGCGGTAACGGGTCTCACCTCCTTGGCACGTCCACTGCTTGGAGACGGCAACATTACCTGAGCCCGTGATGCTCGGCACGCTCCCTCCCGTGGTGAGCTCCGCCGTCAGCATCCTCACCTGGCCGATTCTCGGGGTCAGGCGTGTTCTCCACATCGTTGGTCGGACGTGCCCGCAGCGCTCCCGGGAAGAGCGCGGCGAGCCCCAGCGCGGCGGACCACGGTAGCAGTGGGATCGACGGGAGTTGGTAGCGCCAGGAGAAGGTGAAGGCCGCGGCGGTGAGTAGCAACATCGCACAGGTCCCCGCGACGAGCAGAGCCGGCGTCCGCAGGTCCGAACGTCGCGCCCCGCCGAGGCCGATCGCGGCGAGCAGAGGGATGATCAGGCCGGCGGCGAACATGGGCCCCCGCGTGTACACGATCGACTGGTAGTCGCGGAGGAAGCTGCCGGCCGACGGGTTGACGGTCGGCTCCTCGCCGTACTTTCGCAGGACCGCCCACTTGTGGTCGGTCTTCGGAGGGCGTACCTGGGCGTCGAACCGCCAGACCTCGAGCGAGTATTCACCGGGCTTGCGGATGCGTTGCCACGCGAAGCCACGCAGAAAGTCGTCTACGACCGCCTTGGTCATGTCGACCGGCTGGTTGAGCACGACGCGGCGGCCGAACTCGCGCCGCGCGCCGTTCACGTCAACACCGGGAGGGAGGTCGACATCCGGCTTGCCGAGCAGTGTCTGGCGCATGTAGTACTTGGGTGACTGCGGCCTCTCCGAGCGCGGCGCGTCGGGGCAGATGCCGACGACGTACGCCGGCGCTCCGTCAGCGGCGAGTGCACCGCAGTCCGCGAAGGGGGACACCCGAGCGTGAAGAGCCCGTGCCGACATTTGGTCGCCGCCCGGCCGGAAGTCGCCGGTATGCGCGTATGTCCAGCTGGAATAGACAAGCAGCGGAAGCACCGCCGGCGCGACGAGGGCCCCGGCCGCGACGACGCGCCGCCACCAGCCCGGGTTGACGACGAGCACGTAGAGCAGCGGCACGACCAGGAGTGGCAGGCCGACGAAGCGAACGGTCGCGGCCGCTCCGATGAGCAGACCGGCGCACGCCACCACGACGGGTGAAGGACGCCTTCGCCATGCCATCAGCACGAGCGCGGCGACGACGAGCGCCTGGAAGAGCGGGTCGGAGGCGATCGCCTGCTCGATCTGCAGCTGGTACCCGTCGAGGAGCACAGGGGCCACAGCGAGGGCGGACAGCCATCCTCGGACACCGCGGCGGACGAGCATCGCGTAGATGGCCAGAGCCATCCCGAGACCCAGCAGGTGCTGTACGAGGGGGATGACCGCGACCTGGCCGGTGAGCAACAGGGGCCGCATGAAGCCGATCGGGTATCCGAGCGGGCGCTGGCTGTCCGGTGGCGGCCCGTATACGTGGTTGAAGTACGCGAAGGAGTCGAAGAAGGCGAAGAGAACGGGTTGGTACGTGAGCTGCACCATCGCTCGCAACGCGGTGCCGAGGACGAAGAACAGCAAGAACAGCCAATGCCGTCCAGCCAGCCCGGCGAGCTGGCCGGCGAGCTGGCCGATGCGTTCGCTTCGCCGGGTCAGTTGCCGGCTCACTGGCCTACACGGTGAGTGGCCGTGTCCGAGCCAGCGCGACGGCCCAGCCAAGCCCTGAGGC
This sequence comes from Streptosporangiales bacterium, assembly GCA_009379995.1. Taxonomy (GTDB): domain Bacteria; phylum Actinomycetota; class Actinomycetes; order Streptosporangiales; family WHSR01; genus WHSR01. The sequence goes on along the minus strand of WHSR01000017.1, from coordinate 60,309 downwards.
GCCGGGCCCGCTCGACGCTGTGCCACCACGCCGCCCGCGCCCGCATCACCGCACGATTTCGTTCGCTGATGTCGCGAATAAGGCTCCTAGCCGGCTGGCGCTTTCGCCGGGCCAACTCCTCTTCCAGATGCCGGACCCATTCGGGCAGTGGCCCGTGCGGGTCGGGCAGGCGTGCGATGCGCTGGATCAGGCCGACCATCCCGTCGACCGCCGCACTCAGCTGGAGTTCGGCGGGGATGTCTTCGAACGTGGGTCCGCCCGGCGTGGCGGTCGACGGCCCGGGGATCAGCTCCGCGAGGTCGCCGACGATGTCGTAGCCAGCACCCTTCAGCCCGTCCACCAACTCAGCCGATCTCCCCACCACCCAGTCATGTGTCTCCGCCGACAGCGTGATCTTGACTGGGTCGGGGCGTCCGGCGAGCACCTCCTGCCCGAGGAAGTGCTTGACATAGGTGTTGTACACCGGCCACGGGATGCTCTCTTCGAGCGCGATGTTGACGCGCCGGAGTAGGTCGGCTTCCGCGGCTCCCAGGGAGGGGTTGGAGGCGGCGCTCGTCGTGTCGTATCGGTCGGTGTCGAGCCCCACGACCCCGGCGAACCGCTGCCACAGCAGACCCGAGGAAGATCCCTGAGCGGGAACGGTCACCACGTGCACCCGCTCGGGGGGCAGGTCATGTGCCCATCGATCGAGGACCTCCACGGCATCCTGGGTGCGCCAGAACATCGTCCCCAGGGGATGCCTCTCCTCCGTTGGAGCGCGCAAGGTCTCTATCAAGTCCGAGAACCCGAGCGTGAAACGGTTCTTGATCTCCTCCTGCCATACCGCCGGAATCTGCCGCACAAGGTCGCGGGCCGTATAGATGAGGTGCACCTCGGCAAAACTCAGTGCGGCCATGGCCTGGGCGATCTGGTCGCGGGTCGCCGGGCTGAACGCCTCCTGAGAGATGATCACCGTGCCGCGCCAGTCACGCGCCTCGTCGACGATGCGGTCCCATGCACCCGGCACGTACGGGTCCGCGTACCCGTGAAACCCCGCTCTCCGGAGGTCGAAGGCCGCGTGGAGGTGAGCCGCGAACAGGTGTCCCGGGTAAAGGACCCCGTCCTCCCGGAGGGCTTCACGGTTTTTCCAGAGCACGGTCTGGAGAAACGTGGTCCCGGTCTTGGGAGCGCCGACGTGCAGAAAGACGACCGAACGGTCGTCGGTCTCTCCGTCGGCGTACCCCGATACGCGTTGCATGAGCTATTCGGCCTTCCGTCCCTCTCGAAGCCGTAACAGGCCCGCCGACCTGCTCGTGGCGCTTCACTCCCCGCAGGTTCGAGCTCAAATGGTAGCGGCGCACCCCCAGGGGAGCGGCAAATGTCGCCATTCGCGAGTCCTCTGGCAACATGCGGCCCGCCGCCGCTACCAGTCCCCTCGGCCTCCACGAAATCACCGCCCAGGCCGCCAGGCCTCCGGCACGGGCGCTCTCTCGGGGAACGGTGGCACGGGGATCCACGCAACCTGGTGCGTCCGCACCGAGGATGTGAGGCTGCGGCCCGGCTGGGTAGGGCTCACGTATGAATACCACAACGATTGTCATCATCGTCGCGGCCGTCGTGGTCGCAGGTGGCCTTGCCGTGATGGCCAGGCGGCGGCGTTCCGCGCGGCTGCAACGGCAGTTCGGCCCCGAGTACGAACACACTGTTTCCGAGGCGGGCGACCGACGTTCGGACGAGGCCCGTCTTCGGGAACGGGAGAAGCGCCATGAAGAGCTGACGTTGCGCCCGCTGCCGGCGGAGTCCCGCGCCCGGTACCAGAAGGAGTGGAACAGCGTCCAAGAGCGCTTCGTGGATACGCCAGGGTCGGCGGTACACGATGCCGACCAGCTGACCACCCAGATCATGCGTGAGGTCGGCTATCCGATGGATAACTTCGAGCAGCGCGCCGCCGACATCTCGGTCGAGCACCCCGACATCGTCGAGCACTATCGCGCCGCGCACGCCGTGGTCGTCGCGCATGAACGCGGACAAGCCGAGACCGAAGACCTGCGCCGTGCGGTGACGTCGTACCGCGCGCTGGTCGACTCACTCCTGGAAGACGCCACGTCATCGCAACCCAACCGATGAGAGTGCCCTGACCGCTCCAGGCGCCCTTCCTTGGCCGGGCAGGGGGACAAAGGCATGACCTGCAAGGTCAGGGTGCGCTCTGTACGGGTTTCGCGGACTCTTCTGTCTCGTCTGTCTTGGCTTCTGGGGCGGTCAGCCACTCGGTGACCACGCGTTCGGCCGCGTGGATGCAGACCAGCTCGAGGCGTCCTGGGCCGAGGTTGCGGAAGCTCCCTATCGCTCCTCGGCCGGAGATGCCGGCCATAGGCCGACCGTAAACCAGATCTGTTGCCGGTCGAGACGCAGCGCGCATACGGCCGACCTTTCCCGTCGCCTCCGCACCGATGACTTTCGTCGCGCATCGGAGTCCTATCTACCGAGGCGAGGTGAGTGAGATGGCGGGCTACGTGGAACCTCCCGGCGGCGTGCGCACCTGGTACGACGAGCGGGGCGAGGGTGAGCCGTACCCACCGTGGCGCCGATGCGCCGTTCAGAGGATCAACCAAAGGAGTGAAAGATGAACCTCCCGAAGATCGTGTCCCGAGACGAATGGCTAGTTGCCCGTAAGGGGCTGCTCACCAAGGAAAAGGAAGCCACCCGTGCGCGCGACGCGGTGAACGCCGAGCGCCGCAACCTGCCGATGGTCGAGGTCGAGAAGGAGTACGTCTTCGAGGGTCCGGATGGGAAAGTGAGTCTGCCGGACCTGTTCGAGGGGCGCCGCCAGCTCATCGTCTACCACTTCATGTGGAGGTGGGACCTGGACGCAGGGTGCCCGAGCTGCTCGTTCCTGGTCGACAGCATCGGCCACCTCTCGCACCTGCACGCGGCCAACACGACGCTCGCGGTCGTCTCCCGTGGACCGTGGTCGAAGCTCCAGGGCTTCAAGGCCCGAATGGGCTGGACCGTTCCCTTTTACTCCTCGTACGGCAGCGACTTCAATTACGATTTCCACGTCACGCTGGACAAGAACGTCGCGCCCATGGAGTACAACTACGAATCCGCCGACTACGAGGGTGAGGTTCCCGGCACGAGCGTCTTCCTGCGCGACGGCGACCGCATCTTCCATACCTATTCCTCGTACGCCCGCGGCGGCGACATTCTTCTCGGCACATTCAACTACCTCGACCTGACGCCACTCGGCCGGCAGGAAGAGGAGGGGATCATGAACTGGGTCCGTCACCACGACAAGTACACCGACTAGCCGACTAGCCGACTGGCCGTGGGCCGCCTCGGAGATCAGCAGCCGCATGACCGCTGACCGCTGGGGTGAGCGGGCGACGGCCGTGGCGAACTCGCGGCCGAAGGTGAGCAGGGCGGCCTGCGGGTCGTGGACCTCGCCCAGGGTGCGGTTCAACATCTCGTCGAACGCCGCGGCCTGAGCGGCGCTGGTGTCCTCGATCACCGACAGGAAGAGCGGCTCCTTGTCGCCGTACGCAGGTTCTTTCGCCCCCTCCGCTGACGTGGGTGGTGGCGGCACCGATGTGACCTGCCGGCCGCCCTGTCGCGGCCTATGCGGGGCGGCATTCCTCCAGCGTGAGGCGCGCCGACTCGGCGTCCCCCGCCGGCGTCACCAGCACCCGCACGATTGCCAGGTCGAGCCTTTCGGCCAGGCGCTGGAGCTGTGGCCGCACCTCGCCGGGCGCGCCGGCCGCGCCCGCCTCGGCGAGCAGCGTGTCGCTGGGTTCGCCGTCGCCCGCCTCGAGTCGGCGAAGCTCCTCCTCGAAACCCATGCGCGCGAAGTGCCGGCGGTAGTGGCCCGGGCCCAGCGCGTACCGCAGTGCGGCGGTGCCCAGAGCCGAGCGGGCGGCCGCCGGGTTCGGGTCGACGCTGGTGCGTATGTAGGCGGCCACGACGGGGTCGGGACGGCCGGCGTCGCGCGCGGCGCACTCTACGAGGTCCCGTGACGTGGCCGCCTGCTCGGGCGAGCACCAGTTGAGCGCCACGCCGTCGGCCAGCTCGCCGGCAACGCCCAGCATCAGCGGCCCCAGCGCGGCCAGGTAGATCGGCGGACCGTCCGGAAGCAGCGCCCGCAGCTCCGTGACGTACCGGCGCATCCCGGCCGCCGCGTTCGGCATCTGCCCGCTTCCCACGCCGAGCGTGAACCGCCCCCCGGTCTCCTCCCATACCCGTCTCGCTTGCTCGGCGTAGAACGCTGGCGGCTGCCCCGAGGCCGGGACTACCGAGATCCCGGTGGGCAGGCCGGATGCCCGGTACCAGCGGAGGCAGCGGTCGAAGGCCGCCGCGTCCGGCCCTGAGGGTGTCCACGCCGATTCGTAGCCCAGCCGCGCCCCGAGCTCCACCAGCGTGAGCTCGTCCGGTTCGGAGAGGGCCTGTCGGGGATCGATGCTGAAGCCAAGCCGCATGGCCAACGAAAGTACACCCCTGGCTTGCGGTCAGCCGGATCTGCGCGGCGGCGTGAGTATGACGGGGAGCTCGTGCAGGCCACGGATTGTGAGGCTGTGCCGCCAGCGAAGCCGGTGCGGAGGTACGGCAAGGGCGAGGCTGGGCGACCGACGCACGAGCGTCTCGAGGGCGATCTGGCCCTCGAGGCGGGCGAGCTGGGCGCCGAGGCAGTAGTGGATTCCGTGCCCGAACGCCAGGTGCGGATTGTTCGCGCGGGCGATGTCGAACCGGTCGGGACCGACGAACCGGCGGGGATCCCGGTCCGCCGCCGCCAGAACGACGAGCACCGGGTCGCCGGCGGCAACGCGGGTCCCGCCGATGTCCAGGGACTCTGTGGCGAATCGCCAGGTCGCCATCTCGACCGGCCCGTCGTACCGCAAGACTTCCTCCACCGCCGCGCCGCGCAGCTCGGGACGACGTCGTAGGAGTGCGAGCTGGTCGGGGTGGCGCAACAGGGCGAGCACGCAGTTGCCGATGAGGTTGACGGTCGTCTCGTGGCCCGCGATCAGCAGCAGGAAGATCATCGCGACCAGCTCGTCCTCGCTGAGCAGGCCATCCTCGTCGCCGGCCGCCACGAGCGCGCTGACCAGGTCATCGCCCGGCGCGCGGCGCTTCGCGGCGAGAAGATCGGCGATGTAGGTGCTGAGGCTCCGCAGGGCGTCCGGTCGCGCGTCCGGTCGCGCGTCCGCTTCGGCGGGGTGTGGAGGAGACGACGTCCGTCGACCATCGCCGGAAGTTACCGCGATCCGCGACCGGAATACCTAGCAGCTCGCAGATCACCGTGATCGGCAGCGGGACCGCGAACTCGGCGATGAGATCGGCGGTGCCCTTCACCGCCATGGCGTCGACGAGCGAGTCGGTGATCTCCTGTACGCGTCCGCGCAGACCTTCTATCCGGCGCGACGTGAACGCCCGGGAGACCAACCGGCGCAGCCTGGTGTGATCGGGCGGATCGGCCGTGAGCAGATGAGCCCCCAGCCCCGAACGGTCTTCCAGCGGGCGGCCACGGCCGGCGGCCTGCCAGTCCGGCGGCGCGTGACGCGGGTCCTTGCTCAGCCGTCGGCCGGCCAGCGCGGCGCGGGCCTCGTCGTACCGCGACACCAGCCGGCCGTAGAGACCGTCGCGGACCGTCAGCAGAGGTACCCGGCCCGAGTCACGAAGCCGGGTGTAGGCGGGATAGGGATCGGCGTCGAACCCTGGGCCGAGAAGCTCCACGTTCTCCGGGCAGAAAGACCAGGTCAGCCGTAGAGGCGCTTGGCGAAATCGGGGCCGTAGTGGCGCTCGAGTTCCTCCAGCGTCTCCTCGGTCTGTTGGACGCTCTTGACGATGCGGGCGGTCGACGGCAGGGCGTCCGGGTTCCAGGTCTGCGGCTCCCAGAGGGACGAGCGCATAAAGGCCTTGGCGCAGTGGAAGAAGATCTGCTCGATGTGGACGAGAAGGGCCAGGCTGGGCCGGTGTCCCTTGACGACCATCTCGTCGAAGAAGGGGGCGTCGCGCACCAGTCGGGCCCTGCCGTTGATGCGCAGGGTGTCGCCGCGTCCGGGGACCAGGAACATCAGGCCGACCTGGGGGTTGGCCAGCACGTTGCGGAAACCGTCGACGCGCCGGTTTCCGGGGCGGTCCGGGATGGCGATCGTCGCGTCGTCGACGACGTGGGCGAAGCCGGACGGGTCGCCCTTGGGTGAGACGTCGCACGCTCCGGTCGCGTCCGCGGTGGCTATCAAGCAGAACGGCGAGGCCGCGAGCCATTCCCTGTCTCGTTCGTGCAGACGGGTGCGTACCTTGGCGACCGCCCGGGGCATCGGCTCGCCGACCAACTCCCGTAGTTCGGCCTCAGAGGTGATCTCCACGAGCCCCGTGGTCTGAGTCATAGCGTCCCCAACGCCTCTCCGTCGTCGCCCGTCACGGCCTCCATAACCAGCCTCTCATCGGCGGGCCTCCCCGGCCAGGGGCTCGTGGCGGGTTTGATCAGCCCACCAGCTCGTAGCCGGCCTCATCTACGGCCTCGGCGAGGCGGGCGTCGTCGAGCGGCTCACTGCTGGTCACGGTCACCCGACCGGTCTCCAGGTGAACGGCGACGTCGGTGACCCCGGGGATCTGTGCAACCTCGGACCTGACCGCGTTGACGCAGTGGTCGCACGTCATGCCCTTGACGGTGTAGGCGCTCGTGGGCATACCTCCTCCTTCCGGCTCCCTGCGGTCGCTCGAGCCGTACGTGATCATTGAAATACTCTACCCCGGCAGGGTATACAGGCCAAGAGTGCCAAAAAGCATATTGCGACACGGGTTGAGTGGTGACCTTATCGCGCCCGGTGTTCCGTAGCGTCGCTAGAGTGCTGATCGTGTCCGTCCCGACCGGCTCGGTCGAGCCTCCGAGTGGCCAGGATGGTCGGCCTCCTCGGCGAGTTCTCGTGATCAGCGCCACGATTGGCGCCGGCCACAACGCGGCGGCACGCAGTATCCAGCAGACCGCACGGTGGCTATGGCGGCAAAGCGACCTGCGCCGTCTGGACGTTCTGGACGTGATGGGTCGCGGCGTGGGCGGCATCCTGCGGTGGCTCTACGTGGTTAACGTTCAGCTCACCCCGTGGTTCTATGAGTTCTTCTATGGTGCGCTCTGGGCGTACCGCTGGGCTGCCAAGGCATCCAAGCGTCTGGTCGGTTCCTGGAGCGGACGCCAGCTTGCCACGTACATCGAGGCGTACGATCCCGACCTCGTCGTCTCGACGCACCCCATCGCCTCGGCCGGGCTCGACTGGCTGCGCCGACACCGCGGCCTCGAGGTGCCGGTCGGCGTCTGGGTGTTGGACTTCGCTACCCATCCGTTCTGGCTCTATCGCGGGTTGGGCCTTCACGTCGTCATGCACGAGAGCTGTGCGGAGATCGCCCGCGCGGCGGAGCCCGGGATCTCGCTCCGGGTGGGAGCGCCCACGGTCGGCGACGCTTTCCGGTCGGGCGATCGCGCGGCGGCGAGGAGCCGGCTCGGGCTCGCCTCCGAGTCCTTCGTTGTCTTGCTCTCCTGTGGGTACTTTGGCTTCGGGACGGTGGAGAGGGCGGTCGACACCCTGCTCGACATCGATCCGCGGGTCCAGGTGGTTGCGATATGTGGCCGAAACGAGCGGCTGCGGAGGAGGCTCGCGGCGCGTGGGCTCTCTCCGGCGCGCTTGCTCCTTTTGGGATGGATCGATGACATGGCTTCCAATATCGTCGCGTCCGACCTGGTCGTCACCAATGCCGGGGGCGCCACTGCGCTGGAAACGCTGTGCTGCGGCCGCACGCTCGTCCTGTTCGAGCCCATCGCAGCGCACGGCCGCGCCAACACCGAAATCATGGCGGGCACCGGGCTCGCCCTCTTGTGCAGCAGTCCTAGGGAGCTCACTCGTGTGGTCAGGCAGCTGATGGATGATCCAAGCCGGCGGTCGGAGCAGGAGGAACGGTCGCTCGCCTTTGCCCGGCGTCGCAACCGCACGGATGACCTGCGCGCGCTGGTTCCGCTCGCGACGGCCCGGGCACAGCGGCGAGGCCCACTGCGACCACGGTCCCGCCGATTTCGGCCGCATCGAAACGGGCATCGGCCAACCGGTGGCGGACCGCGACAGGGCAAGCCCCGTCGCGAGGTCGTGCGTCCCGAGGACGCGTTCTTCCTGTACACCCAGACTCCTGCCGTCGCACAGCAGGTGGGTGGGATCGCCATACTGGAGCGCTCCTCGCTCACCTTCCCCGAGGTGATGGCGGACATGGAGCGCCGGATGGACGGGTTGCCGAACCTGCGCCGCCGGCTTATCCCACCGAGGCGGCGGTGGGGCCGCCCGTCCTGGATCGTCGACGAGTCGATCGACCTGTCGGAGCACCTCAAAGAGCGGGTGATCGGGGCGGTCGGCCAGCCGCAAACCTTCGCCGAGCTGGTCGACGACTTCTTCTCCACCCCCGTCAACCTGGACCGGGCACCCTGGGAGATGCACTTCGTCCGCGGTCTCGACCACGGTGGCTCCGCCCTGGTCGTGAAGTTGCATCACGCGATGGGCGACGGATTCGCCGTCATCGACACCTTGAGTGGGCTGCTGGACGACGCGCGCCATCCCAACGACCGGGCCGCCGAACCGCCTCCGAAGCCGCAGGGCTCGGTGAACGGCAAGCGGCTCGGGCCCGCCCGGACGAAGATACGGGACGCCGCGCTCGTCGTCAGTGGGTTCTGGAGCCTGGCACGGGCCGGACGGGCGCCTATCAGCAGCCTCAACGGGCCCATGGGCACACCGTCCCGGCACTACGTGTCCGTTTCCCTGCCGGCCGGGGAGATCCGCGAGGCGGCCCGCAACCTCAAGGTGACCAGCAGCGAACTCCTGTTGGCCATCGTGGCGGACGCGGTACACCGGCTGCTCGCCGAGCGCGGCGAGCCGGAGCGCTCCCTTCGCGCGATCGTTCCCCGCACCATGCGCACCATGGACGGCCGCATGATGTCGGGTAACTGGACGGGCGGGGTGCGGGTGAACCTACCCGTCGGGCCGATGGACCCGCTGTCCCGTCTCCAGGAAACCCAGGCGCGCCTTCGGCGGGGATTGCGGCACGGCGAGCCCGAGGCGGCGAGGTTCCTCATGCGCGCGATGGGCGTGCTCCCCGCCCCCTTCGAGGCGTGGTTGGCGCGGTGGACCTACCGCAGTCGCTGGTTCAACCTCATCGTGTCGGTCATCCCGGGGCCGCGCCAGCCGTACTCCTTCGTGGGAGTACGGCTGGAAGAGGTCTACCCGGTGCTTCCGCTGGCCGAGGAGGTGGGGCTCTCGGTGGGCGTACTGTCCTGGGGGGACTCCTTCACCGTCGGCATCACCGCTGACGTCACCCTGGTGTCCGACGCGGACCGGCTGGTCGACGGCGTGCGCGAGTCGTTCGTCGCCCTGCACCAGGTCGCCTTGAGATGAGCGTGAGCGACCGACGTCACAGTGACACCGAACCTTTCCCGGGGTACATGGCCGGTGTGTCGAGCCCGGTGACCGTGTCGTCGCAGGACCGTGACACCAGCCCGAAGAGGCTGCTCATCGTCACCGCCGACATGGGGGAGGGGCACAACGCCACGGCCCGCGCGATCGAGCAGGCCGCCCGCCGGCTGTGGCCGGACTGCGGAATCCGCTGGGTGGACGCGCTGGAGGCCATGGGCCGCGGGGTGGGTCCGACGTTCCGGTGGATCTTTGTGACGAATGTCCAGACGACCCCGCCGTTGTACGAGCTGTTCTACGGATCCCTGTGGCGGCGCCGCTGGTTCTCCAGCGCGTCCAAGCAGGTGGTGGCGGCATGGAGTGGCCGTGGCCTCGCCCCGGCCATCGAGGAGTACGACCCCGACCTGATCGTCTCCACCTATCCGCTCGGGAACGCCGGCCTGCAGTGGCTTCGTCGCCATCGTGGTCTGAACGTGCCGGTGGCGGCGTGGGTGGCGGACTTCGCGCCGCATCCGTTCTGGCTCTACCCCGACCTCGACCTCTACTACGTCATGCACGACAGCGGTGTTCCGGTGGCGAAGGCCGCGGAGCCGGGCGCGTCCGTAGCGGTCTGCGCTCCTCCGGTGACCGACGCGTACGCGCCGGGTGACCGAAGGGCGGCACGCCGTCGCCTCGGTCTTGCCGAGGATGCCTTCGTCGCACTGCTGTCCTGTGGATCGCTCGGTTTCGGGGCGGTGGATGAGGCGGTACGGATCCTGCTCAGCGTCGACCCGGGGATCCAGGTCGTCGCCGTCTGCGGCCGCAACGAGCAGCTACGGGAGCGGCTCGCGGCGTGGGATTGCCCGCCGCGCCGCCTGCTCGTTCTAGGCTGGACCGACGAGATGCCGTCCTACATGGTCGCCTCCGACGCCTTCGTCACAAACAACGGCGGTGTGACGGCTATGGAGGCACTGAGCTGCGGTCGGGCAGTCGTGATGTTCGACCCGATCGCGGCCCACGGTCGGGCGAGTGCCGCCCTCATGGCCGACTGCGGTCTGGCGTTGCTGTGCCCCAGCTCGGACGATCTTGCCCGGGAGGTCCGGCGATTGGTCGAGGAGCCGCGGGCACGGGCACGTCTGGAGAGGTCCGCCCTCGCACACGTACGGGCCCGGACCCGTGAGGAGGATCTTCGCGCCGTTGCCGCGCTGGGTGTCGGCGGTGTTCCCGTGAAGGGATGAGGTGTGGTGGCTGCGGCGAATCTGCTTCTGGCCATGCCGGCTTCCGTCGTCGCCGCCGCCAGCTTCGGGCTGGCCGGCGTGATGCAGTACCGCGCGACGAGACGGGTGCCCTGGCAGGGTCCGGCCCGTCCGCGGCTGCTGGTTGACCTTGCCCGGCAGCCGCTGTGGATGGCGTCGATGGCGGCCATGCTCGTCGGGATCAGCGCCCAGGTCGTGGCGCTCAGCTACGCTCCGCTCGTCCTCGTGCAGCCGATGCTGGTCACCGGCCTGCTCTTCGCTGTCGTCTTCGGCGCGGCGCTGCAGAGGCAGCGCCCGGACCGTGTCCTGCTGGCGGGTGCCGGATGCTGCGTCGTCGGACTTGCCGCCTTCCTCCTCGCCGCGAGGCCCTCCCGTGGGGAGGGGCAGCTCACCCTCACAGAGGTGGTCCCGCTGGCCGCAGGCCTGGCGTTCGCCCTGGGGGCATGCATCACGTTGGCGCTGCGGTTCACCGGGCTGCCCCGGTCTCTCGCCCTCGCGCTCGCGACCGGTGTCCTGTACGGGGTGACCGCCGGCCTGATCAAGGTGGTTGCCCGGGACCTCGAGCGCGGGCTGACCGAGCCGTTCCAGGGCTGGGCGCTGTACATTGTGTGCGTGATCGGACCGCTCGGCTTCCTGCTCAACCAGAGCGCCTTCCAGGCCGGGGCGATCGTCGCGCCGGCGCTCGCGGTCATCATCACCACCGACCCGCTGGTGAGCATCGGGATCGGGCTGCTGTGGCTGGGCGAACAGATCGACGCGTCGGCGTTCGCGGTGCTTGCCGAGGTGCTCGCGCTCGGCGTGATGGCTGGCGGGATCGCCGCGCTTGCCCACCGGGCACCGCACGTCCGCGGCGGCTTCGACGAGGCTGCACCGGGTTAGAAGGTGTCCGTGGTGGATCCGCGTCGACGTGTTCCTCGCACCGACGCTCTCCTGGCCGATCCGCGTCTCGTTGACGCGCAGACCCGGCTCGGCAAGGCCCTGGTCAAGGCCGCCATCGTGGCCGCGCAGGAGCGGGCCCGCGCGGGCCAGATCCCACCCGAGGCCGTCGCCGACGCCGTGCTGGCCGCCCTGCCGGCGGGCGCCGGCGGCCTGCGTCCGGTCGTCAACGCCACAGGGGTCATCCTGCACACCAACCTGGGCCGCGCCCCGCTGTCCGCGGCGGCTCGGGAGGCGGTTCTCGACGCCGCGGGCTGCACCGACATCGAATTCGAGCTCAAGACCGGCCGCCGCGGCAGGCGCGGGCGTACCGCGCTCGCGGCCCTCGCGGCAGCGGTTCCCGCCGCCGAGGACGTGCATGTGGTGAACAACAACGCGGCGGGCCTCGTCCTGGCCGCCACGGCCATGGCCTTCGGGCGGGAGATCGTGGTGAGCCGGGGAGAGATGGTGGAGATCGGCGATGGTTTTCGGATACCCGAGCTGCTGACCTCCACCGGCGCGCGGCTGCGCGAGGTCGGTACCACCAACCGCACGACGCTGCGTGACTATGCCGAGGCGATCACCGGTGAGACCGGGTTCGTGCTCAAGGTGCACCCGTCCAACTTCCGGATAGAGGGGTTCACGTCCAGCGTGGGGGTGGGCGAGCTCGCCGGGCTCGGCGTGCCGCTGGTGGTCGACATCGGCTCCGGACTGCTCGCTCCGGAGCCGCTGCTGCCCGAGGAGCCGGACGCCGCCACCGTGCTGCGCGAGGGCGCCGATCTGGTCACCGCCAGCGGCGACAAGCTCCTCGGCGGACCGCAGGCCGGGCTGCTGCTCGGGCGCGCCTCCGTTGTGCAGCGGCTGCGCCGGCACCCGCTGACCCGCGCGCTGCGGGTCGACAAGCTCGCCCTGGCCGCGCTGGGGGCCACGCTGCGCGGCCCGGCGACGCCCACCGCCGAGGCGCTGCACGCGGATCCCGACGAGCTGCTGCGCCGCGCCGAGGACGTCGCGGGCGACCTCGTCGCGCGTGGCGTCGCCGCGCAGGCCGTGCGCTCCGACGCAACCGTCGGCGGCGGGGGAGCGCCGGGGCTGGTTCTGCCGAGCGCGGCGGTGAGCCTGCCCGGGGCGTACGCGGAACCGCTGCGCCGCGGCGACCCCGCCCTGGTCGGCCGCGTCGAGCGAGGGCGCTGCCTGCTCGATCTACGGTGTGTACCGCAGCACATGGACGAGGCGCTACGCGACGCGGTCCTTGCCCTGGCACCCGGTGTGCGGGCGGGGACCGCCGGAGAGGGTGAGCGGTGATGCACGTCATCGCCACGGCCGGGCACGTCGACCACGGGAAGTCCACGCTGGTGCGCGCGTTGAGCGGGATGGAACCCGACAGGTGGGCGGAGGAGCGGCGACGCGGCCTGACCATCGACCTCGGCTACGCGTGGACCACGCTGCCCTCCGGCGAACGCCTCGCGTTCGTCGACGTACCGGGCCACGAGCGCTTCGTCACCAACATGCTCGCCGGCGTCGGCCCGGTACCCGCGGTGATGATGGTGGTCGCCGCGGACGAGGGCTGGAAGCCGCAGTCCGCGGAACACCTCGCTGCGATCGACGCGCTGGGCGTGCGGCACGGTCTCCTCGTCGTCAGCCGAGCGGACATCTGCGACCCGGAGGAGGCCCGCCGGCAGGCCCTGGCCGAGATCCGAGACACCAGCCTGGGAGACGTCGAGTCGGTGGTGGTGAGCGGGCTCACCGGTCAGGGAATCGACCTGCTGTGGGCGGCGCTCGAACGACTGGCCGCGGGGTTGCCGGAGCCGAAAACGGACGCACCGGTACGTTTCTGGATCGATCGGTCGTTCACCATCCGCGGCAGCGGCACCGTGGTCACCGGCACCCTGCCGGGCGGCCGGCTCCGCGTCGGTGACGAGCTCGTGCTCGCCCCGACCGGCCGGCGGGCCCGCATCCGGGCGCTGCAATCGCTCAAGGAGTCCGCCGAGGAGGCGTCGGCGGTGGCGCGGGTCGCCGTGAACATCCGAGGGCTCGGTCGCACCGAGGTGGGCCGGGGCATGGCACTCGTCACCCCCGGACGTTGGTACATGACCAACGTCGTCGACGTACGGCTGCGCGGGGACGAGCCCTCGTCGCTGCCCCGGGAGCTGATCTTCCACATCGGTGCCGCGGGCGTGGCGGCGAACGTACGTCCGCTCGGGCCGGACAGCGCTCGACTGGTCCTCGCCTCCCCGCTCCCGCTGCACATCGGGGACCGTGCGCTGCTGCGCGACCCCGGCCGCCACCGGATCCCGGCGGGCGTGACCATCCTCGACGTGCGGCCGCCGCCGCTGCGGCGTCGCGGTGCCGCCGCGGCGCGCGCCCGCGAGCTCGCACGGCTCGACGGCACCGGGGACGGCGCCGGCGACGGCACCGCCCTGCTGCGCAGGTTCGGCTTCCTTCGAGGTGCCGACCTTGTCGCGATGGGCTGCGTACCGCCGAACGAACCCGTCGCCGGCGAGTGGCACGTGGACGCCGAGTACTGGGCCCGGCTGCGGGACAAGCTCGCCGACGCCGTGAAACGCAGGTCGGCCACCGACCCGCTGGATCCGGGTATCCCGATGGAGGCGGCCCGGAGCCTTCTCGGCCTGCCCGATCGTCGGCTCGTCGAGGCGCTGGTGGAGCCGCCGCTGCGGATCCGGGAAGGGCGGGTGTACGGCGCACAGCGTGACCCCGTCCTGCCGCCCGAGGTCGCGGCGGCCGTCGAGGCGGTCCGAAAGGAGCTGACCGCCTCGCCGTACCGTGCGCCGGATGCGGGCAGGCTGGCCGAGCTCGGCCTGACGTCGAAGCTGCTCGCGGCGGCGGTACGCGCCGGCGCGCTGCTGCGGATCGGCGACGACATCGTGCTGCTGCCGGGCGCGGATCTACAGGCGGCCCGAACCCTTGCCCGGCTCGAGCAGCCGTTCACCGCGAGCGAGGCACGGCAGGCGCTGGACACCACGAGGCGGGTGGCGATCCCGCTGCTGGAGCACCTCGACCGAAAGGGCATCACCCGGCGCATCGATACCACGCACCGGAGATGCCGAGACCCGGACGTCGACCGATGAGTATGACCGAAAAAGTCGGTCGACATCTTGGGTCGGTGAAGCGCTTAGGGTTGGCGTTGTGACCAAGGAGGTGACGCCCATGCTGATCGATCCCTTTGGCCGCGTCGCGACGGATCTTCGGGTGTCCCTCACCGACCGATGTAATCTGCGGTGCAGCTACTGCATGCCGCCGGAGGGCCTCGACTGGCTCCCGCGGCCGGAGATCCTCACCGACGACGAGGTGGTTCGGCTCGTTCGAATCGGGGTCACCATGCTGGGCATCGAGGAGGTCCGCTACACCGGAGGCGAACCGCTGCTGCGTCGCGGGCTGACCGAGATCGTGCGCCGGACCGCGCAACTCAGCCCGAGCCCACAGATCACTTTGACCAGCAACGGCATCGGCCTTGCGCGGCTCGCGGAGCCGCTCCGCGACGCCGGGCTGGACCGCATCAACATCTCGCTCGACACGGTGCGGCCGGACACCTTTGTACGGCTGGCGCACCGCGACCGGCTGAACGACGTGCTCGCCGGGCTGGCGGCCGCCCACCGGGCGGGGCTGCGGCCGGTCAAGGTCAACGCGGTGCTCATGCGGGGCGTGAACGACGACGAGGGCGAACAGTTGCTGCAGTTCTGCCTGGACCACTCCTACGAGCTGCGATTCATCGAGCAGATGCCGCTCGACGCCCAGCACGGGTGGAGCCGGGACGACATGATCACCGCGGACGAGATCCTCGATCGGCTGTCTCGCAGCTTCGATCTCACCCCGGACGACCCCGAGAAGCGGGGTAGTGCCCCGGCCGAGACCTTCATCGTCAACGGCGGACCGGAGCGGGTGGGCATCATCGGCTCGGTGACGCGGCCGTTCTGCGGCGCCTGCGACCGGGTGCGGCTCACCGCCGACGGCCAGGTACGCAACTGCCTGTTCGCCCGCGAGGAGTCGGACCTGCGCGGGGCGATGCGTGCCGGGACGAGCGACGACGACCTCGCCGATCGCTGGCGCGCGGCCGTCTGGGCGAAGAAGCCGGGCCACGGCATCGACGACCCGGGCTTCCTGCAGCCCACGCGGCCGATGTCGGCGATTGGAGGTTAGGGGACGTCTCGTGGCCGGCACCGGCTCCCTTGAGGAGTACGACGCCGTGCTGCTGGCCGGAGGCGGGGCGAAGCGCCTCGGCGGCGTCGACAAGCCCGGCTTGGAGCTGGGTGGGCGCACGCTCGTCGAGCGCGTGGCCGAGGCGGCGGCCGGCGCGCGCCGGCTCATCCTGGTGGGTCCGTCCCGCCCCCGGTTGAGCCGAGCGATCGTCACCCGTGAGCGGCCGCCGGGCGCGGGGCCGGTGCCGGCGCTGCGGGCCGGGCTGGCCCACGTGCAGGCCGCGTGGGTCGCCGTGCTGGCGGCGGATCTGCCGTTCCTGGTCGCTGCCCACATCGATGCGCTTCGTACGGCCGCGCGCGAGCACGCCGGTGCCGTACTCCTCGATGGCTCCGGTCGCGAGCAGTGGCTCACCGGGGTATGGCGGACGGCGGCGTTGCGTGCCGCCTTGGATGCCTACGACGGCGTCTCGCTGCGTGGACTGCTCGGCCCGCTGCGCCCCGAGCGGTTGGCGCTCCGCGTGTCGGAGGGTGCCCCTCCTCCGTGGCTGGATTGCGACACGATAGGGGATGTCACGAGCGCGAAAGGTTGGATGTGAACACACTGCGGGACTGGACCGAAGCGATCTGCCTCGAGCTGAACCTGGACGCTGCCGAGGTCGACCGCGACCTGGTGCTGGATCTGTCGCGCGACGTCGCGCACTCCGTTGCGCGCCCGGCCGCGCCGCTCACGGCGTACCTGATCGGGCTGGCAGTTGGCCGCGGCGCCGACCGCCGCGCCGTCGCCGACCGCGTCACCGAGCTCGCGCTGCACTGGGCGAGTCCGAGTGACGCGACCGCCGAGGGAGGCGCCGACCGGGAGTGACCGGGCACACCCCGTGGCCGGACGCCCGAGCCGCGGCCTACCGCGCGGCCGACCCGCTCGAGACGGTGACGGTCGCGCTGGACGACGCCCTGGCCGCGACGCTCGGCGAGCCGCTGCGGGCCCTCGTCCCGCTGCCGCCGTTCGACACCGCGGCGATGGACGGCTACGCGGTCGCGGGGAGCTCGCCGTGGACGGTCGTGGGACGGGTGCTGGCCGGCGAGTCGCGCGTGCCGGCGCTGCGTACCGGCGAGGCCCTGGAGATCGCCACCGGCGCGCCGGTCCCCGCGGGCAGCGAGGCCGTGTTGCCGTACGAGGATGGCCGCCGGGAGGGAAGCAGGCTCACCGGGGAGCTCGGCCCGCGTCCGCACATCCGCCGCGCCGGCGAGGAGTGCCCGGCCGGCGTCGAGCTGCTGCCGGCCGGCCGCGTGGTGACCCCGGCCGTACTCGGCCTGGCCGCGAGCACCGGCCACGACGTCCTGCGCGTGCGGCGTGTTCCCCGTGTCGCCCCCGTCGTCACCGGCAACGAACTCCTGCACTCCGGGACACCCGGCCGCGGCCGGGTACGGGACGCGGTCGGCCCGCTCCTGCCCGGCTTGGTGCGCTGGGCCGGCGGCACCGCGGCGCAGCTGGTCTGTCTCCCCGACGATCCGCACGCGCTGGCCGGGACGGTGAAAGGGGAGGACGAGGCCGACGTGGTGGTCGTCTGCGGTGCTTCCTCGGCCGGCCCCGCCGATCACCTGCGCGGCGTGCTGGACACCCTGGGTGCCCGGACTCTCGTCGACGGGGTGGCCTGCCGGCCGGGACATCCGCAGACCCTCGGCCGGCTGCCGGACGGCCGCTTCGTGGTCGGGCTGCCCGGCAACCCCTTTGCCGCGCTGGCGGCCGCCCTCACCCTGCTCGTACCGCTGCTCGCGGCCCTGTGTGGCCGCTCGCCGACGCCGGCCGAGCTCGCCAGGCTGGTCGAGCGGGTGAGCCCGCATCCCCGCGACACCAGGCTGGTCCCGGTGTCCTGTCGCGGCGGATCGGCGTTTCCGGTGGGGCACGACAGTCCAGCGGTGCTGTGGGGGGCGGCGGGCGCCGACGCGCTTGCGGTAGTACCGCCGGGTGGGTGGGACGCGCGTCGCGGGAACGAGGTCGAGGTGCTCCCTCTTCCGCGGTGATACCTCTTGATCGAGGCTAGAGCTCGCGCGGGTAGGGCTGGCGATCAGCCGGCACCCGTTCGTGGTCCGCGCCAGTCGCGCTGGCCCACCGCTGGTCAGGACGGCTCGTCGGTCGGGTTGGTGGCGAGGACACAGGCAACCGGCGGGTCGAGACCGAGGGTTTCGGCCCGGATCTGGGTGAAGCCTGCCTGGGTGAGCAGGTCGTGGAGGTCTTGGGCGGCTCGGGCCGTGGTGTCTTGGGTCGCGCCGGGGCAGCGGGGCTGGGTGGCGAGCGCGATGCGTCCTCCGGGGCGGAGCAGGCGCCGTAGATCGTGGAGCCGTTCCACCGGGTTGGGCCAGAACCCCACGGAGTTGACGGCGAGGATGGCGTCGAGCGGATCGTCGAAGCTTGGCAACTGGTCCACAGAGGCGTGAGCGAGGTGAACGCGGTGGGCGCGGATGGCGGCGGCGTTGCGCCCGCTGGCCTGCTGGACCATGACCTCGGAGTGGTCGATGCCATACACCTGCCCTCGGGTGGCACGGCCGGCGAGCTCGGCGATGGCGACGCCGGGGCCGAAGCCGACCTCGAACACTCGGTCCGTGGGCTGCACGTCCAGCAACGACACCGCCCAGCCGTTGCGCTGCTGGTTGGAGCGGCGATGAGCCATGACCCAACCGGCCATGCGTCCGGCGATGCCCCGGGGGTGACCGAACTGGCGCACCACTTTGCTGATCGCACGCCGCTTGAGAGCTGCACCCGCTGTTTTCACGATCGCCAGTCAACGGCTTCAAGTACGCTTGAAGTCAAGATGCCCGACGATCAGTTGACGATCGGTGAGTTGGCGAACCGCACCGGTGTCGCCACCTCCGCCCTGCGCTACTGGGAGGAGCTCGGCCTGCTACCGGCGCCGGCCCGGGTCTCGGGCCAGCGGCGTTATCCGCCGTCCGCGGTTGGGCTGGTCGGCGTGATCCTGCTCCTGCGAGACGTCGGCTTCACGCTGCGCGACCTCAAAGCGCTCGTCGCGTCTCGTTCGTCAGCCGTCGACGGTTGGCGGGAGCTGGCCCAACGCAAGCTCATCGAGCTGGACCAACGGATTGCCCAGGCCCAGGCGGCGCGCGCCGCTATCGCCCACGCCTTGGCCTGCCCGCACGAAGATATCCTCGACTGCCCCAACTTCGGCAGCGTGGTCGCGGCGCGCCTAGCCGGATCGTCCCTTCGTGAGGCTCATCCTCACGGACCTTGACGTCGGAACACGGGGCCTCACTGCTGGCTCACGGGAACTTCACGGGTGACCCCGTCAAGCTCGACGGTGCAGCGGTCACCGCCCCCGACCAGGCCGGTCTCAAAGTGCGGCTGGAGTACTAGCCGGTGAAATCCGCGCGGGCCACGACCTCCCGCAGGAAGTTGCGGAGGGAGAGGAAATCGCTCAGGTAGGTCCGGTGCTCGTCGCAGGCGAGCCAGGTCTTGCGCCGCTCCGGCGAATGGATCTTCGGATTGTTCCAGACCAGTACCCAGGTCGCCTCGCTGCGACAGCCCTTGGCGGAGCAGATGGGGAGGTCAGGTTCGGTTTCGTTCATGGCTCTACGAAGAGGCGACGCCGGGTGGTACGGGGGCAACCACCCGGCGTCGCAACATCAGCGTTCCAGCGGGGGCCCGGAACGCTGGCACGGGCGCTCCGACGGGGGACCAGAGCGCCATTAACAATGTACACCGCTTCTTGATGGTCAACGTCAAGAGTAAGTCACGGTTTCGCGCTGGGGAAGTCCTCGTCTTCGGGCCGGCGAGGGCCTCGGGACCCGATCTCGTGTCGGTGGGTCGGAACCTCGTCGGGTGCGTCGGGTGACCGGCGCGATCTGGGCTTCTTCGGCGGCTCGCGGGGGTCGAATTGTGACCGCTCCGGCTCGCGTCCGCCGTTAGCGAAAACCACCGCCAGGTACGGCAGTCCGATCGCGGCCGCGATGACGACGACGCGCAGGGGCAGCGGCATCGGCACGGCGACCGCGAGGATGATGCACACGGTCCGGATGCCCATGTGAATCACGTAACGCTTCTGCCGATACCGGATGTCGTCCGACATGGACCGGCGAGCGTCGGTGATCGTATGGACATTCGTCCTCCGCAGACGCACCCTCCCACGGTACCCGCCGAATCGCGGCGGATTCCTCCCCGCGTCTCGCGGAAATGCCACAGGTAGCGTTCTCCGGATTCGACCGGCGACGACAAGGAGGCACCATGACCGACCGCACCTACCGCGTGACCGAGATCGTCGGGACCTCGACCGACAGCGTGGCGCACGCCATCCGCAACGGCATCGACCGTGCTTCGAGGACGCTGCGCCATCTCGACTGGTTCGAGGTCACCGAGATCCGTGGTCACATCGAGAACGACCAGATCGCGCACTTCCAGGTCGGGCTGAAGGTCGGCTTCCGTCTCGAGGACACCGACTAGGACGCCGACTAACAGGTCCCGGCAGCCCTATTGCCGGGACCTCTAATGCGCCAGTGCCGGTCAGCGGCCGGCGTACCTCGTCGCGAGAAGGCCTCGGCAGAGGTCGGCGTTGCCGTCGATGCTGACCCGGGTGGCCCGAGCGAGCCGAAGGTAGGAACCCTGCTCGTCCGCGGCGACGGGACGGCCGTCGTCGTGGACCAGCAGGGGAGCGTCCGGTCCGGCCGGAAGGTTCAGGTCGCTGCGGCGCCGCCGCAGCGACCTGAGTTCGTCGCACTCGGGTACGTCGCGGAGGCGCAGTCGGGTCAGCCCCGACTCGCCCTCTCCCTTCCGGAGCACGGCACGACACAGCCGGTGCTGCGCGGCGCGGTGTGCCTTACGCAGGAAGCTCAGCCGCAGCTCGGCGAGCTCCCCGTCGGCCAGGCCCGGAAACGACAGCTCGAATCCACGGGCCCCGGCGACCCCGGCGTTGATCTCGTCGGCCATGAAGTGGTCGACAAGCCGTATGTCGGCCTGCCGCACCTCCGGGATGCCCGCGACGGCGTCACGGGCATCGGCGACCATCAGGTAGGCGAAGTTCGGCGCACAGAAGTACGTGGGCAGCCGTAGCAGCACCCGGACCGCGCCGCGGTCGGCGGTGATCTCGGCGACGAAGCCGAGGTCGGTGACGGGTTCGTCGAGCTCGGGATCGCGGACCGTGCCGAGCGCGTCCCGTACGGCCGAGCAAAGATCCATCGGACACCCCTACGTCGGCTGCAGGCGTTCTTCCTCGGCGGCGGCCGTGCCCTCCGGCACCTCGAGGCCGTACAGGCGTGCCGCGTTGAGCCCCAGGATCTTGCTCTTCATGTCCGGGGTGAGCGCGCCGTACTCCTCCTGCATGTCCTGCGGCAGCTGGAAGTCGACGAACCGCTCGATGAGCCACTTGGGGTGCCACAGCGCGTAGTCACTCGCGAACAACAGCCGGTCCTCGCCGAGCCAGTACAGCAGCTCGCCCATCACTTGGGCGAAGTACCGCGGCCGGCTGTGGATGAACGGCATCACCACGGCGAGGCCGCCGTAGACGTTCGGCTCCTGGGCGGCGATCCAGCAGAAGTCCTCCAGCCGCGGCAGGCCGCAGTGCTCGACTATGAAATTGAGGTCCGGGAACATCGTGGCCGCGTCGTCGACGTCGGCGACGTCGAAGGCGTCGCGGTTGAGTGGCCAGATCGTCGGGCCCTTGTGTACGTGGATGTTGGTGATCCCCAGCTCCTGGCACTTCTCCAGGTACCGGTACGACCACGGGTCGGACAGCTTCCAGCCCTTCGAGTTTCCCTTCCACTCGGCCGTGTAGAGCTTGGCGCCCTTGAGGTTCCACCGTTTCGCGAGAGCCTCCAGCGCGCGCAGCCCGTCCTCGCCGTCCCGCGGGTCCCACGATCCGTTGACGATGAATTTCCCCGGATGCCGCTCGGCGACCGCGCCGTCCTGCTCGGTGGTGTTGAAACCGTTCACGTAGAAGTCGGTCAGGTAGGTGGGCAGGAAGATCGCGACGTCGACGTGCCCCCTGTCGAACAGGTCCGACATAAGGTCGTCCTCGGCGTAGCGCTCGAACTTCTCCCGCGGCCAGACGTACTCCTCCGGGCTCAGGTTCCGGTGGTAGTCGTAGAAGCAGCCGATGAAGCCCTCGCCGTACTTGTTGCGCTGGTTGGCCGGGCTACCGTCCCAGAAGTGGACGTGGCCGTCGACGACGAAGTACCTGTCGCCGTTTTTCTGGTACATGTCCTCTCCTCTGCCTCATCGTCCGGCCGGCACGAGGATCCCGCGCCCCTGAAGCCGCCCGCCGTCCAGGTCCTCCATGGCGGAGCCCGCCGCGTCGAGCGGATAGGTGCGGGTGTGCAGCCGAACCTTGCCCTGGGCGGCGAGCGTCATGAGCTCGTCGAGGTCGTTGTAGGTGCCGACGAGGTTCCCGACGACGTTGATCTCGGTCGAGATGATGTCGATGGTGGGGATGTTGACGGCTCCGCCGTACCCCACGACGAAGTACGATCCGGCCCGGCGCAGCATCCGTACGCCCTGGGCCTCGGTGCCCTTCTCTCCCACGAAGTCCAGGACGACGTGCGCCCCCTGACCGTCGGTGAGCTGCAGCACCTCGGGGACCGGATCGGCGGTTGCGGCCACCGTGTGGTGGGCGCCGAGCTGTTTGGCCAACTCCAGGGCGGCAGTGGACCGGTCCACCACGATGATCTCCGCCGCGGTCAGCGCCGCCAGGCACTGGATCCCGATGTGGCCGAGCCCGCCGGAACCGACGACCGCACAGAAGGTGCCGGGGTACAGCAGCGGGATGGCCTTCTTCGCCGCGTGGTAGGCGGTGAGCCCGGCGTCGGCGAGCGCCGCGACGTCGACGGGCTGCAGGCTGGGGTCGAGCTTGACGACCGAGCGAGCGCCCGTGACCAGGTACTCCGCCATCCCGCCGTCGCTGTCGATGCCGGGAAAGCGGGAGTTGCCGCAGTGCATGTCGTCGCCGGCCCGGCATGACCGACACAGGCCGCAGCTCACCAGCGGATGCAGGATCACGGTGTCGCCCGGCGCGACGTTGGTGACCGCGGGTCCCACCTCCCGGACCCAACCCGCGTTCTCGTGACCGAGCGTGTACGGAAGGGACACGCCGGTCTTCTCTGCCCACTGGCCTTCGACGATGTGCAGATCCGTGCGGCACAGGCCAGACCCGCCGATCTCGACGATCACGTCGAACGGCCCGGAGATCCGCGGGTCCGGGACGTCCTCGACGACGGGCCTTTCGTCGTAGGCGTGGAGGCGAACGGCCTTCATCTCACCCTCAACCCCCTTCGCGCGTTTCGTCCCCTCGACCCGACGATCTCTCCGCACAGCGGGCAGGTCAACCAGCAACTTCGCGGGCAGGAGGGGGAGGGCGCCGGCCTACGGCTTGGCGCAGACGAAGATGGCTGTGCCGGGGAGGATCCGGCCGCGCAGCGGGCTCCAGGGGCCCCAAATCCGCTCGTGTCCGTCCGGCCATTCCGGCTCGACGAGGTCGACCAGCCGCAGTCCGGCGTTGACGATCTCGCGTACCCGCTCGCCCAGCGTGCGGTGATGCTCGGCGTAGGTGAGACGTCCGGAGTCGTCGCGCTCCGCGTACGCCTGCTGGTCGAAGTAGGAACGCTGGGCGTGGAGACCCGCCGGCCCCGGGTCGTCGGGGAAACACCACCGGATGGGGTGGGTAACCGAGAAGACGAACAGTCCTCCGGGTGTGAGCACCCGGCTCACCTCGGCGAGGACGCCGGCCGAGTCCGCGACGAACGGCAGCGCGCCGTACGCCGAGCAGGCGATATCGAACGAGGCGTCGGCGAAGGGCAGATGCTGGGCGTCGGCGTGTACCACGGGCAGCCGAATGCCGGTGCGGGCGTCGATGCGGCGGGCATGCCGAAGCTGGCGCCAGGACAGGTCGACGCCGACGACCCGTGCGCCGCGGGAGACCAGCCAGCGCCCGCACTGCCCGGCGCCGCAGCCGACCTCGAGCACCCGCCGCCGTGCGACGTCACCGAGCAGCTGTGCCTCCGCCTCGTCGAGGCCTTCCGGGCACCACACGAACCCCACGTCGCGAAGGAACTCGCCGTGTTCCTCCTGGTAAGCGTCGGCAGCGGCGTCCCACCAGCTGCGGTTCGCCCGCGACGTCTCGGCCGCCCCTATCCGTCGCCTGAATAGCCGTGATCTTGCAGAAATGTTCGAATCAGATTCGAACATTTCTGCAAGATCACGGCCGGGGTGGGTCACGACGCCTGGCTGACGGTGCTCATGTTGAAGTCGGGGATGCGCAGGGGCGGCATCGCCGCGCGGGTGAAGAAGTCGCTCCACTCCCGGGGCAGCGTCGGCTGGGTTCGCCCAACCTCGGCGAGCCGGCCGAGCAGGCTGACCGGGCTTTCGTTGAACCGGAAGTTGTTGACGGCGCCCACCACCTCGCCCCGCTCCACGAGGTACACGCCGTCCCGGGTGAGCCCGGTGAGCAGCAGGGTCTGCGGATCGACCTCGCGGATGTACCACAGGCAGGTGAGCAGGAGCCCTCGATCCGTCTGCGCGATCATCTCCTCCAGCGACGGCCGCTGGCCGGGCGCCTCGAGGACGAGGTTGTCGATCGCGGGGGTGACCGGCAGGCCGGTCAGCGCCGCGGAGTGTCGGGTCTGCAGGAGCGCGGCGAGCCGCCCGTCCTTGATCCATTCCGTGGCGCCCAGCCGCAGCCCGTTGTCGAAGACCGAGGAATCGCGTCCCGACGCGTGAGCGACCACGAACGGCGCGCACTCCATGCCGGGGGCCGCGGGATCGCTGCGCAGGGTGACCGGGACGGCGGCCAGCGACTCGCCGACCCGCGTCTCGCCGCCCGGCCTGCTGAACACGGTCTGGCCCTCGTGTGCGTCACGCCCTCCGGCGGACCAGTACATGTAGGTCATGAGGTCGGCGACGGACGAGGGCGGGAGGATCGTCTCGTACCGGCCGGCCGGAAGGTCGACGCGTCGCCGCGCCCACTCCAGCCGCTGGGTGAGCTGCGCGTCCAGCGCTGCCACGTCGACGTCGCCGAAGTTCCTGGTGGCCACGCCGGTCCAGGCCGACCGGGCGAAGTCCTCCGACTTCGCGTTGATCTCCACCTTGCCGCTCGGCTGGTCGTGACGCAGCCGCAGCCCGCTGGTCGTGGCGACGTAGGTGGAGACCACCTCGTGCTGGGCGAAACCGAACAGCCTGCGATCGGCGGCCGCGGCCGCCCGGAACGCCTCGCCGAGCGAGGGAGCGAAGCCCTCGAACACCCCGATCGTCGTCTCGTTCGGAGGGTCCTCCCAGTTGCCGGACCCATCGGCCGGGGCACCGGAGGAGTCCACCAGCGGGCGCGCGTCCTCGGCGGTCGAGCCGTCCCTCGCCGCCTGTTCGGCGGCCCGAACCACGTCCTCGACCTGGTCGGGCCGTACCCCGGCGCGGGAAACCACACCGGCCGCCGTGCCGTCGGAGCGGCGGGAGATCGCGATCACCGTGAGCTGCCGGGAGCGGGCCACCCCGTTGGTGGTCAGGGTGTTGTTGGCCCAGCGCAGATTCGCGGTGCTCGACTCGTCGGCGATGGCGATGCAGTCGTCGGACCGTGCGACGGCGAGGGCACGCTCCACCATTTCCTGTGGGGTCATCGACCGGCCTCCTGCACGGTGTTGAGGATGCGGACGGCGCGGAACAGCGCGGAAGGGCAGCCGTGGCTGACCGGTGCGATCTGGCCGGGCTGTCCCTTCCCGCAGTTGAACGCGCCGCCGAGGACGTAGGTATGCGGCCCGCCGACGGCCTCCATCGAGTTCCAGAAGTCGGTAGTCGTCGCCTGGTACGCCACGTCGCGGAGCTGCCCGACGATCCGTCCGCCGCGGATCCGGTAGAAGCGCTGCCCGGTGAACTGGAAGTTGTACCGCTGCATGTCGATGGACCAGCTCTTGTCGCCCACGACGTAGATTCCGTCTTCGATTCCGGAGATCAGCTGCTGTGTCGACGGGCCGTCCGGCGCGGACTGAAGCGAGACGTTGGCCATCCGCTGCAGCGGCATGTGGCCGGGGGAGTCGGCGAACGCGCAGCCGTTCGAGCGTCCGAGCTCCTTCAGCCGTGCCATCCGCCGGTCGAGCTGGTAGCCGACGAGGAGCCCGCCCCGGACGATGTCCCAGCGCTGGGTCTCCACGCCCTCGTCGTCGTATCCGACGGTGGCGAGCCCATGCTCGGCCGTACGGTCGCCGGTGACGTTCATGATGGGGGAGCCGTACTGCAGGGTGCCGAGCTTGTCGAAGGTGGCGAACGAGGTGCCGGCGTAGGCCGCCTCGTAGCCGAGCGCCCGGTCGAGCTCGGTCGCATGGCCGATCGACTCGTGGATCGTGAGCCACAGGTTCGACGGGTCCACGATGAGGTCGTAGCTGCCCGGCTCCACCGACGGGGACGCCATCTTCTCGGCGAGCAACTCGGGGATCTCGGCGAGTTCCGCGTCCCAGTCCCGCACCGCGCCGGTGAGGTACTCGTACCCCCTGCCGACCGGCGGCGCGATCGTGCGCATCGTCTCGAACTGACCGGTCTCGGAGTCGACCCGCACCGCAGTCACCTGCGGCAGCAGGCGCACCCGCTGCTGCGTGGTCACCGTGCCGGCGGAGTCGGCGTAGAACTTGTTCTCTTTGACCTGGAAGAGCGTGGCGTCGACGTGGTGCACGCGGTCGTCGGCGAGGAGCCGTTCGCTCCATTCCTTGAGCCGGTCCGCCTTCTCCCTGGTGGACACCGTGAACGGGTCCACATCGTACGCGGAGACCCACGTCACGTCGCCATGTACGGGCTCGTCGGCCAACTCGATGCGCTCACGGTTCACCGAGCGGCTGACCGTCGCGACGTCCACCGCCTGCTCGGCTACCCGTGCCGCCGCGTCCGGCGTGAGGTCGATCCCTGCGGCGAAACCCCAGGTCCCGTCCCGGACGACGCGTACCGCGAGCCCGATATCGTCGGCGTCGATGGCGCTTTCCACGGCCCCGTCGTGCAGCCGCAGCATCTCGCCGCGAACCCGCTCCAGGCGGAAGTCCACATGCTCGACCCCGAGATCACGGGCCCGCTGCAGCGCGGCGTCGGCGAGTTGACGTAGCGGCAGGGCGAGGAAGGTCTCGTCGATGGCGCGGTTGCCAGCGCTGTCGGTCTCCGGCATGTCCCGCAACTTACCGGTAGACGGCCGCCTGGCGGGCCGAGGGGTGGGGTACTGGTGGGCGGCTCTACCCGGTAGCCTCGCCCCGACTCCCCGAAGGTTCGGAGGTGAGTTGATGGGGCGCTCCGTCCTTGTCACAGGCGGCAGCCGGGGCATCGGCCTGGCCATCGCCAGGGCGTTTCAGGAGGGGGGCGACGCGGTGGCGGTCACGTACCGGACCGGGAAGCCGCCGGACGGCATGCACGCCGTACGCTGCGACGTGACCAGCGCGGAAGAGGTGGACGCGGCCTTCAAGGAGGTCGAGGACGCGCAGGGGCCTGTCGAGGTCCTCGTCGCCAACGCGGGAATCACAAGGGACCAGCTGCTGGCCCTGATGACCGAGGAGGACTTCACCTCCGTCCTGGACACGAACCTCGCCGGTGCCTTCCGGGTCGCGAAGCGCGCGACGAAGCAGATGATGCGGATGCGCCGCGGACGCATCATCTTCGTCTCGTCGGTGGTCGGCATGCTGGGCTCGGCCGGCCAGGCCAACTACGCTGCGTCCAAGGCGGGCCTGATCGGTTTCGCCCGCTCGCTGGCCCGCGAGCTCGGTTCCCGGAGGGTCACCGCGAACGTGGTGGCCCCTGGGTTCGTGGAGACCGACATGACGGCCGCGCTGCCGGAGGCACGTCAGGAGGAGATCCGCGCGAGCATCCCGCTGGGCCGCTACGCGACCCCGGAGGAGGTCGCGCGGATCGTCCGGTTCGTCGCCGGCGACGACGCGGGGTACATCACCGGGGCGGTCATCCCCGTCGACGGCGGTCTGGGAATGGGGCACTGAACCGATGGGTCTTCTCGACGGCAAACGGATTCTGGTGACGGGGGTTCTCACCGACGCCTCGATCGCCTTCGCCGCGGCCCGGCTCGCCCAGGAGGAGGGGGCGCGGGTCGTGCTGTCCAGCTTCGGGCGGGCGTACTCGATCACGCAGCGCATCGCCACCCGGCTGCCGGAAAAGGCGCCGGTCGTCGAGCTCGACGTCACCGACGCCGCACACCTCGACTCGCTCGCCGACCGGCTCCGTGAGCACGTCGACGGGCTGGACGGCGTGGTCCACGCGATCGCCTTCGCGCCCCAGAACACCATGGGAGACCACGGGTTCAGCGAGGTCCGGTGGGACGACGCGTCGGTGGCGCTCCGAGTGTCCGCCTGGTCTCTGGCCGGGCTGACGCGGGCGTGCCTGCCGCTGTTCGGGGAGCGGGCGAGCGTGGTCGGGCTGGACTTCGACGCGACCGTGGCGTGGCCGCTCTACGGATGGATGGGCGTGGCCAAGGCGGCCCTGGAGTCGTGTGCCCGGTACGTCGCCCGAGATCTCGGTCCCCAGGGGGTACGGGTGAACCTGGTGGCCGCGGGCCCGCTGCGCACCATGGCGATGAAGTCGATCCCCGGCTCCGAGCGGATCGAAAGTGTATGGGCGGAACGGGCCCCGCTCGGCTGGAACGTCACCGACACCGAGCCCGCCGGTCGGGCGTGCGTCGCGTTGCTGTCGGACTGGTTCCCGGCCACCACCGGGGAGATCGTGCACGTCGACGGCGGCGTCCACGCCATGGGCGGCTGAGCCCTCCTCGTATGGCCGTGATCTTGCAGAAATTTCAAGACCTATCTTGAAATTTCTGCAAGATCACGGCCAAAGAGAGGGGCCTAGTCCACCCGGCGGCTGCGCAGGCGCGCCTGGGCAACTGCCACGTGGCCTCCGGTCACCACTCCGGCCGCGATGATCGCGAAGATGACCATGAGCGCCGGACTCGCCTCGCCCCTATCGGCCTGCGCCTGGCTGGCCGGTTCGGCGTACTGCTTCGGCACGTCGACGGCGGGCGGCGCCGGGTTCGGGATGGGGGAGGGCGCGATCTCGGGAAGCTGCGGTTCGGCCTCTCGGGTACCGCTGTCCAGCGAGCGGTCCGGGTGCAGCCCGGCCATCGGGCTCAGCGGCTGCAGGTGAGGGGAGCTGCCGCTACCGCTACCACCGCTGCCCCCGGCCTCCAGGGCTTCACCTCGTGCGCCGGCGGGTGAGCCGCCGGCGCCCACCACCCTGCCTCGAGCGACGTCGCCGGCTCCGGAACCGCCGCCGCCTCCCGCGCCGGAAGCACCGCCGGGGGAGTCGTTGCCGGAGCCGCCCGGCTCGGTGGACGGAGGGGAGTCGGGAGAGTCGGCATCGTCCCCGCCGCCTTCGCTCCCGCGGATCGTGTCGTTCAGGCCGCCCGCGGCGCCGTCGGCGGTGTTCTTCACCCCACCGGTGAGGTCGTTCGTCGCCCCACCCGTACCTCCGTCGAGAACTCTCTTGGTGGTACCGGTGAGCGTGTTGGTGGTGTCGCAGACCACACCCGTCACGGTGGACAGCAGCCCGTCGCCGTCCTTGCACTTCTGGTCCTCGTTGGCCTCAGCCGCGGCGGCGGGTGAGGCCGCACCGGCGAGCACGAGCGCCAGAGTGCCAACGGACACCATGCCGGCGCGGCCAAGGTTGCGCTGTCCACGCATCTGACCCCTCCCGAGTCCGACGAAAACCGGCTTCCCATCTCCAGGCTGGTCAACGACATATTTCCAGTAAAGTGACGGAACGCGCCAGATGGATCAAGCGGCGGTCTGCAGGGCCTCCGCGACCGCACCCAGATCCGGGGCGACCGAAGGCACGACCGCGCGAAGCTCGAGCCAGGCGTTGACGGCGCGTGCCGCCCGGATCGTCTCCAGCAGCCGCGGGGTGTCCACGCCGTACCAGGCGGCAACGTCCGACCAGCGCCACAGCCGGTGCCGTCCGTTCGGGGACAGTGCCGAGACCGGGAAGCCGCCGCCGCGGACCTTGCCGTTGGTCGCGAGCCGGACGGCCTCCCGGGTGATCCCGAGTCGCTCGGCGATGTCGAGGGTCGACACGAGGGGATCGGCCTCGACCTTGACGACACGGAGGTCGCCGACCGACTCGATGTTGCGGATCGCCGAGACCATCGCCTCAGCGCACGTCGGCGCCTCGCGGTCCACGAGGGCGTACGGAGGGCGATCACCCGAGAAGGTCATATCGTCGCAACCCGGCATACCTGTCTCCTCAGTGCCGGCTCACGCACCTGCGGTCCTTGTGCGGGGGCGCCGCCCTCAAGTCGATCTTCGGACGTGCTCAGCACTCGCTCTTGTACAGGTACCGCGACTTGCTCTCCAATTCCTTGGCGGTGATCGGGACGAGGTTGGTCTGGATCTGTTTCCGGGTCGGCTCGCCGTTCAGGGCCTTGACCGCCTGCTGCACGCCGATCTGGCCGATGGCGTACGGCTCCTGCGCGACTACCGCCTGCAGGGAGCCGTTGCGGAGGTCCTCGACCTGCTTGGGGCCTGCGTCGAAGCCGACGAGCTTGACGTCACCGGTCTTGCCCGCTGCCTTCAGCGCCGTTGCTGCCCCCTCCGCGGCGATGAGGTTGGTGGCGAAGATGCCGGCGAGGTCGGGGTGCTTGGCCAGGGTGGCGCTGACCTTCTGGGTGGCGATGTCGGCCTGGTCTTCGTCGTAGTCCTGGCCCACGAACGCGATGTCCGGGTGCTTCTTCATCTCGTTGATGAACCCCTCGGCCCTGGCGTCGGTAGTGGAGATGCCGGGCTTGACGTTGATGACGTAGACCTTCCCCTTGTCGCCGACGAGTTCCGCCAACGTCTGCGCCGCGACCTGGCCGCCCTGTTCGTTGTTCGACGCGATCGAGGACACCGCTATCGACGGGTCGTCGATCGTCGTGTCGACCTGGACGGTGGTGATCCCGGCGCTCTTCATCTGCCGCATGGGCTGGATCAGGGCGTTGCGGTCGGTGGGAGCGATGAGTACGGCGTCGGGTTGCTGCGCCGTCACCGAGTTGACGATGGGTATCTGCAGCGGGGCGCTGAAGTCCTCGGGACCCTGGACGTCCAGGTCGACCCCGAGCTTCTTCGCCTCGGCCATGGCGCCGCAGCCCATCGTGATGTAGAACTCGTCGCTCTTCAGCCCGGTGATCAGCGTCAGCTGGCGCCGTTCGCCTTCCTGACCGGGGCCCGCGCCGGTCTCCCCGGCTCCGCCGCAGGCGGCGGCGAGAAGCACGGCGGCGAGAAGAGCTATCGGGCGTGAGGACTTCATTTTCGTTAACCCTGCCGCTGCTCTGATCGGTCTCGGTGTCACCTGCCACCTCCTGTCGGCGCGCGGATGTCAACCGCGCTCTTACCTGTTTTCGCGTGCCCGTCGGCGCCACTGGTCCACGAACACCGCCGCGACGAGCACCGCGCCAACGGCGACGGACTGCCAAAACGGCTGGACGCCGATGATGACGAAGCCGCTTCCCAGCACAGCGGGGATGAACACCCCGACGACCGTTCCGAACATCGTCCCCACGCCGCCGAAGAGGCTCGTGCCGCCGAGGACGACCGCAGCGATGGCGCTGAGGTTGTCGGTCGTGTGCCCGCCGATCGTGGTAGTGGTGAAGTACGCCAGGGAGAGGTCGCCGGCCAGCCCGGCGAGCAGGCCGCTCAGCGCGTACACCTTGAGCAGGTGCCGGTCGACGGCGATGCCGGCGCGGCGGGCGGCCTCGGTGTTGGAGCCGATCGCGTAGGTGTACCTGCCGAACCGCGTCGTCGCGAGGACCAGACCGCCGACGATCGTGACGACCACGGCGATGACGACGAGCCAGGGAATCACCCCGAGGAGCCGACCCTGCCCGAGCACCGCGGTGAGCTGTACGGGCACGTTGCGCACGTCGGTGCCCCCGGTGATGATCTGGGCGGAGCCCAGCGCCATGCCGAGGGTGCCGAGCGTCACGATGAGCGGCGGGATGTGGGCCTTGGCGACGAGGATGCCGTTGGTGATACCCCACGCCAGCCCGCCCAGCAGCCCGACGACCAGACCGATCACGATGGGACCCCAACCGGAGTCCTGCCCGCCGATCCCCGTCATGGTCTTCGCCGCGACGACGCCGGAGAAGACCAGCACCGAGCCCACCGACAGGTCGATGCCGGCCGAGACGATGACGTAGGTCATTCCCACGCTGACGACGAGCAGTGTGGCCGCGTTGGTGAAGATGCTCTGGATGTTGAACGGGGAGAGGAACGCCTGCGGGCGCGCGACGGAGAACCCCAACACCAGGACGACGAGCACCAAGAAGATCCACAGTGAGTTCGCCCGCAGCGTCCGGCTCAGCAGCGTCTCGCCGGCACCCGCTTCCGGTTCCCCCTCGAGGTCGGCCCGAGCCGCCACGGGCCTGGGGTCGGTTTCCGCTGGCCGGTCCATCCTCACCGCCCGTTCCCGCCGTTGGTGTTCCCTTCGCCCCCCGTCTGCGCCCCCGCCTCCACGTCGTTCGCCTCCACGTCGTTCGCCCCCAAGGCGCTCGCCTCTAGGGCGCCCGTCATCGCGCCGACGAGGTCCTCGACGTCCACGTCCCCGGCCGCGAACCGCGCCACCCGCCGGCCCAGCCGCAGCACCTCGATGCGGTCGGCCACCGCGAGCACCTCGGGCATGTTGTGGCTGATGAGCACGACCGCCACCCCGCTGTCCCGGACCCGACGAATCACCTCGAGGACCCGCTCCCGCTGCACGACGCCGAGCGCCGCGGTGGGCTCGTCCATGAAGATCACCCTGGACGCCCAGGCGACCGCGCGGGCCACGGCGATGCTCTGCCGCTGCCCGCCGGACAGCGAGCCGACCGGCGCGTCCGCCGCCGGGAGCCGCACTCCCAGGTTCGCGAGCGCGCCAGCGCCCCCGTTGCGCATCGCCGCCTTGTCGAGGACGCCGAGCATGCCCAGCAGGCCCGGACGGCGCAGCTCCCGGCCGAGGTACAGGTTGGCGGCGGCGTCGAGGTCGTAGGCGAGCGCGAGGTCCTGGTAGACGGTCTCGATACCGAGCCTCTGCGCGCTCGTCGGTGAGTCGAGCAGGATCCGTTGGCCGTCGAGGAAGATCTCGCCGCCGTCGGGCATCGCCACGCCGGACAGGCACTTCACCAAGGTGCTCTTGCCGGCACCGTTGTCCCCGATGAGCGCCGTCACCGTGCCGGCGTACGCACTGAAGTCCGTGCCCTGCAGCGCGCGCACGGTTCCGTACTGCTTGACCACGTTCCTGGCTTCGAGCAGCGCCTCCACCATGGTGGTTTCCCCCTGCGGCGTCTCGTGTGGCGGTAGCTCTCCCGACCCGCGGACAACCGCGCAGCACACACGGTGTGGGGCAAGCTGTCAAGGCGTGTACACCGATTCGTGATCGTCATCCGGCGCCGACGCACCCCGACGCACGGCCCGACGCCCGGCGCACGTGCCCGGCGCGTCGGCTCGGTCACCGGCCACCGGATGTTAACCTGATAGCCCGTGGAGAAGGCGGAACACCGCCTGACAACGACCACGGGAGGGCCTTTGCCATCGGTCGCGACAACCAAGTACCTGTTTGTCACCGGCGGCGTCACCTCCAGTCTCGGCAAGGGCCTCACAGCCTCGAGCCTCGGACGCCTGCTCAAGCTGCGCGGTCTCCGGGTGATGATGCAGAAGCTCGACCCGTACCTGAACGTCGACCCGGGGACGATGAACCCGTTCCAGCACGGCGAGGTCTTCGTGACAGACGACGGCGCGGAGACCGACCTCGACGTCGGCCACTACGAACGGTTCCTCGACACCGACCTCAAGGGTTCGGCGAACATCACCACGGGTCAGATCTACTCCAGCGTGATCGCCAAGGAGCGTCGCGGCGAGTACCTGGGTGACACCGTCCAGGTCATCCCGCACGTCACCAACGAGATCAAGTCCCGGATCCGGGAGATGGCCGGACCGGACGTCGACATCGTGATCACCGAGGTCGGCGGCACCGTGGGCGACATCGAGTCGTTGCCGTTCCTCGAGGCGATACGCCAGGTGCGCCACGAGGTCGGCCGCGACAACTGTCTGTTCCTGCACGTATCGCTGCTGCCGTACATCGCGCCCACCGGGGAGCTGAAGACCAAGCCGACCCAGCACTCGGTGGCGGCGTTGCGCAGCATCGGTGTGCAGCCGGATGCCATCGTCTGCCGGTCCGACCGTCCGATCAGCCAGAACCTCAAGCGCAAGATCAGCCTGATGTGCGACGTCGACGACGAGGCAGTGGTGTCCGCGGTCGACGCCGCGTCCATCTACGACATCCCCAAGGTGCTGCACGCCGAGGGCCTCGACGCGTACGTCGTGCGCCGGCTGGGCCTGCCGTTCCGGGACGTCGACTGGACCGACTGGGACGACCTGCTGCGTCGGGTGCACCGCCCGGGCCGCGAGGTCACCGTGGCGCTCGTCGGCAAGTACATCGACCTGCCCGACGCGTACCTGTCGGTGATGGAGGCGCTGCGCGCCGGTGGCTTCGCCCACGACGCGCGAGTGAACATCTGCTGGGTGAAGAGCGACGACTGCGAGACCCCCGAGGGCGCCGCCCGCGAGCTCGACGGGGTGGACGGGGTAGTCATCCCCGGCGGCTTTGGCGTACGTGGGATCGAGGGCAAGATCGGCGCCGCGCGACACGCCCGGGTGAACGGGACCCCGCTGCTCGGCCTCTGCCTGGGCCTGCAGTGCATGGTCATCGAGGGTGCCCGCTCGCTCGCCGGCCTGGCCGGTGCCAACAGCGCGGAGTTCGCGCCCGACACGCCGCATCCGGTGATCTCGACCATGCCCGACCAACTCGACGTCGTCGCCGGCGAGCGCGACATGGGCGGCACCATGCGCCTCGGCCTGTACCCCGCCCGGCTCGCCGAGGGCACGTTGGTGCGGAGGCTGTACGGCGCCGGGTACGTCGAGGAGCGCCACCGGCACCGCTACGAGGTGAACAACGCCTACCGGGAGCGGCTGGAGACCGCCGGACTCGTGTTCTCCGGGACGTCCCCGGACGAACGGCTCGTGGAGTACGTCGAGCTGCCGGAGACGGTGCATCCCTTCTACGTGGGCACGCAGGCCCACCCCGAGCTTCGCTCCCGTCCCACCCGCGCCCATCCGCTGTTCGGTGGGCTGGTGGCCGCGGCCATCGAGCACGCCGAGGAGCGTCGGCGGGCGGCCCGCGGCCTGCGTGACCCCGAGAGGCTCCCGGACGGGCAGGCGGTGACGTCGGTCTGATGGAGGCCTCACAGGTGCGCGACGCCGTGGAGCGCTGGGAGGTCACGGAGTCCCAGCGGCGCTTCCGGGGGCGGGTGATCGGGCTGCGTACGGACCTCGTCCGGATGCCCGCGGGTGACGTCGCCGCGCGCGAGGTGGTCGAGCATCCCGGGTCGGTGGCGGTCCTCGCCCTCGACGAGGAGGACCGGGTGCTGCTGATCCGACAGTACCGCCACCCGGCCGGCCACCAGCTGTGGGAGGCGCCGGCCGGCCTGCGAGACGTCGACGGCGAGGAGCTGCGGGACACGGCCGAGCGGGAGCTGCTGGAGGAGGCCGGCTACCGGGCGAAGGAGTGGCACACGCTCGTCGACGCCTTCACCTCCCCGGGCATGTGCGACGAGCGGATCCGGATCTTCCTCGCCCGAGGGGTGGTCGAGGTGCCCGAGGAGCAGCGGGACTTCCAGGGCATCCACGAGGAGACTCATCTTCCGCTCGCCTGGGTGAAGCTGGACGAGGCCGCGGCGAAGGTGCTCGCCGGAGAGATCCACAACCCGACGGCTGTCATGGGTATCCTCGCCGCGTACGTCGTCCGGGCGGCCGGATACGGCGATCTGCGCTCGGCCGACGCGCCGGAGTGATCCCGGCATAGCTCGACCCGGCCGGCGCCGGGATGGTCGGTGGACTTGCGTGGGCGCGGTCTCGCACGGCAACGGGACCGTGCGACCCTGCGCGGCGGAGGTGGCACAGTGAAGGTGGGTGTTCCGCGCGAGGTGACCGTCGAGGTCGCCGTGCGCGGCTACCTCGACCACCTCGCCGTCGAGCGCGGGCTCGCCGCGAACACCCTCGCCTCGTACCGTCGGGACCTGCGTCGCTACCAGGACGTGCTGGCCGGACGGGGCCGCACGTCCCTCGACGAGGTCACCGAGGAGGATGTCGTCTCCTTCCTGATCGGGCTTCGGGAAGGCGACCAGGAGCACCCGCCGCTGGGTGCGGGCTCGGCTGCCCGGGCGGTGGTGGCGGTACGAGGGCTGCACCGCTTCGCCCTCCGCGAGGGACTGACCACCGCCGATCCGGCGCGCGACGTACGCCCGCCGACGCCACCGCGGCGGCTCCCCAAGGCGATCTCCGTCACCGACGTCGAGCGCCTGCTGGGTGCCACAGGGCCGGCCGACTCGCCGCTGGGCATCCGCGACCGGGCGCTCCTCGAGGTGCTGTACGGGACCGGGGCGCGGATCTCGGAGGCCGTCGGCCTGGCCGTCGACGACATCGATCTGGGGGACGGGGTGGCGAGGCTGCACGGCAAGGGCGGCCGGGATCGGGTGGTGCCGATCGGGCGCTACGCGCGGGAGGCGCTGGAGGCGTATCTGGTGCGGGCCCGCCCCGCGCTCTTCGCGGGCGCACGGGGAGCCCGTGGGTCCGGCCAAGGAACCGCGCGGGGGTCCGGCCACGGCGCCGCGCTTTTCCTGAACGCGCGCGGTGGACGGCTGTCCCGGCAGAGCGCGTGGTCGGTGCTGCGCGCCGCGGCCGAACGCGCGGGCCTGCCCGCGATGTCTCCGCACACGCTGCGGCATTCGTTCGCCACCCACCTGCTGGACGGGGGCGCGGACGTCCGCGTCGTACAGGAACTACTCGGACATGCCTCGGTGACGACGACGCAGGTCTACACTTTGGTGACGGTGGAGACCCTGCGGGAGGTCTACGTCGCGGCGCACCCTCGAGCCCTCGGAACGGAGGAGCGAAGGACGGGTACTTTCCGCCGGTCTGGGTGAGTCGGGTGAGTCGCCTTGCAGTGGGACGGTGGGCGGCCTAAAGTCCCCGTTCCGACGGCCTCTTTTTTGCCGTCAGGGAGGTTAGGGACTTTGTGACTAGGTCGAAATCCGAGGACCGGCAACCGCAGGCTGCGGCGGGGCGTACGACCGACAACCCGTGGGGCACGACTACGTCGTCGAGCACGTCGGGTGGCGACAGGAGCCTCGCTCGGCGCTCGCGGCCGCGGTTCCCCGATCCGCCTCCGGTCTCACAGCACGGCCCGGCTCGGGTCGTGGCCATGTGCAATCAGAAGGGCGGCGTGGGCAAGACCACCACCGCCATCAACCTGGGCGCGGCGATCGCCGACTTCGGGCGCCGGGTGTTGCTCGTCGACTTCGATCCGCAGGGCGCGTTGTCGGTTGGGCTCGGCATCAACCCGCTCCAGCTCGATCTCACCATCTACAACGTCCTCATGGATCGTGGCGTCGACGCCCAGGACATCCTGCTCAAGACCAATGTCGACGGGATGGATCTGCTGCCGAGCAACATCGACCTGTCGGCGGCCGAGGTGCAGCTCGTCGGCGAGGTAGCCCGGGAGCAGATGCTCGGCCGGGCCCTCGTACCGGTGATTCCCGAGTACGACGTGGTGCTCATCGACTGCCAGCCGTCTCTCGGCCTACTCGTCGTCAACGCCCTCACCGCGAGCCATGGTGCGATCATTCCGCTCGAGTGCGAGTTCTTCGCGCTGCGGGGGGTGGCCCTGCTCATGGACACCATCCAGAAGGTGCAGGAGCGGTTGAACCCGCAGTTGGAGATCGAGGGCCTCCTCGCGACGATGTACGACGCCCGGACTCTGCACGCGCGTGAGGTGCTCAGCCGCATCGTCGAGGCCTTCAGCGACCGTGTCTTCCATACGGTGATCAGCCGGACTGTGCGGTTCCCGGACGCGACGGTCGCCGGCGAGCCGATCACCAAGTTCGACACGTCGTCCGCCGGCGCCAACGCCTACCGCGAGCTCGCCAAAGAGGTGCTCGGGCGGTGGAACACCGGGTAGTGAGCTAGAGTTCCCTCTCTTGGCCGTGATCTTGCAGGAATTTCAAGACCTGTCGTGAAATTCCTGCAAGATCACGGCCAAGGCTTGTGCCGCGGAGAGCTAGAACCGGCCGCAAACCATCCGCCCGCGTGACGCGTCACCTGAATGGTGCCCGTGTCGCAGGATTGTCGACGATCCGACGATCTACTCTGTGTCTAGGGCCCGTGCCGTCCGTCCGTCCACTACGAGCGCGCACGAAGAGGAGAGGATGGTTCGCCTGGCACAAGAGTCTGCGAGCGTCCCGCTCGCAGAACACGCTGAGCGCGTGCGCTCGACGCAAAGGGCGATGGCCGAGCGCGGACTCGACGCCATGCTCATCGTGAGCCCGGAGAACATCTACTACCTAGTTGGTCTCGACCACCAGGGCTACTTCGCGTTCACGATGTTGATCCTGCACGTCGAGAGCGAGCCGGTGCTGGTCAGCCGCGCGATGGAGCGTTCGACTGTGGCGGCCCAGGTACCCGGCTGCGTACACGAGGCGTTCGAGGACGACGAGGATCCGACCGCCGCGGCGATCCGCGCCGTCAACAGCAGCGTCCCCGCGGGTAGCCGTGTCGGCATCGAGCTGGACACGATGTTCTTCCCGCCCAGGATCGTGCGCGGCCTCATGGAGGAGGTCCACAACGTCGAGTGGGCCGACGCGTCCGGTCTCGTCGAGCAGCTTCGTGCGGTGAAGTCCCCAACGGAGCTCACCTGGGTACGAGCCGCGGCGCTGGCCTCGGACGAGGCGATGAGGGCCGGCATCGAGGCAGCGCGTCCCGGCGTGTCGGAGCGGGAGATAGCGGCCGCCGTCTACCACCAACTCGTGCGGTCGGGTAGTGAGTATCCCGGGTTCGCTCCGCTGATCCGGTCCAACGGAAACCTGCTCCAGGAGCACGTGACCTGGAGCGGGCGTAGGCTCGCCTCCGGTGACATGTTGTTCCTTGAGCTGTCCGCCTCGGTCCGGCGATACCACGCGCCACTGACCCGTATGGTGCATTTCGACAAGCTGCCTCCGCGTACCTCCGACGTCGCGGAGATCGCGCTTGCCGGGCTGGAGGAGATCCGGCAGAACCTGCGGCCGGGCGCCGTGGTGGGCGACGTCTACGATGCCTGGCAGCGGATCGTCGACGAAGGGCTGGGCCACAAGCTCTACCGACGTCACCACTGCGGCTACGCGGTGGGCATCGGCTATCCACCGAGCTGGGTGGGCGGCAGTACGGTTGTCGGCATCCGCCGCGGTGGGCACTTCGTGGTGCGTGAGGGAATGGTCTTTCATGTGCTGTCCTGGATCATCGGCCAGGAGCCCGCGGACTACGTGGTGTCCGACACCGCGGTGGTGACCGCGGAGGGCTGCGAGTTGCTCACCGCGACCCCCCGCGAGCCCTTG
Source organism: Streptosporangiales bacterium (assembly GCA_009379995.1). GTDB lineage: Bacteria > Actinomycetota > Actinomycetes > Streptosporangiales > WHSR01 > WHSR01. The sequence goes on along the minus strand of WHSR01000017.1, from coordinate 21,202 downwards.
ATCGTGTGAACCCGTCCCGAGGAGGAGCTGTTGCGCATCACCGGGCTGACCGCCACGCCGGTGGCCGTTCCGTTTCACGAAGACGAGCTGTGGGCGTTCGGCGGCCGACGTGGGCTGGTGGCGATCCTGCTCGAGATGACGACGGACGAGGGGGTCACCGGGCTCGGGGAGGCGTCGGCCTACCCCTCGGCCGACGTGGTGATGGCCGTCCTGCGTTCCATCGAGCCGTTCGTGATCGGCGAGGACCCGTTCGCGGTCGAACGCATCATGAAGCGGATCAACGTCGCCGGAACCTGGCACCACGTCAAGGCGACCAGCCCGGCCATCGCCGCCGTCGAGATGGCGTGCTGGGACGTCGTCGGCAGGGTGTGCGGCCAGCCGTTGGTGAACCTCTTCGGCGGGCGGGTCCGTGACCGGGTGGAGTTCTTCTACTATCTCTCCCGCCGTCCGCCCGGGAAGATGGCCGACGACGTGCGGCGCGGCCACGACGGCGGCTTCCGCACCTTCTACCTGAAGGTGGGCTCGGACGATCCCGCCGAGGACATCGAGCGGATCGAGGCCGTACGTGACGCGGCGGGGCCGGATGCTCGGATCCGGGTCGACGCGAACGAGGCGTGGTCGGCCGGGGAGGCGATCCGCATCGTACGGTCCATGGAGCGGTACGACCTCGAGCTGGTCGAGCAGCCCGTCTCCGGGCGCAACCTCACCGAGATGGCGTACGTGCGCGGACGCATCGGCACCCCGCTGCTCGCCAACGAGGCGTCCTGGACCCGCTACGACCAGCTAGAGGTGATCCGGCACGGCGCGGCGGACGTGTTGTCGGTGGACAACCAGATGGACAGCGGCCTGCTCAACCTCAAGCGGTCCGCGGGCATGTGCGAGGCCGCTGGGCTGCCCGTGCTCAAGCACAGCCTCGGCGAGCTCGGCGTCGCCGGGTACGCCGCCGTTCACGTCATGGCCGCGACGCCCAACTTCCTCTACGCCAACCAGTCGTACGCGTCGTTGCTGGCCGACGACGTCGTCGAGAGTGGGGTGCCCCAGTACGCCGACGGCACCCTCGCGGTGCCGGAGGGGCCCGGCATCGGGGTGCGGCTGGACACCGAGCGGGTGGCCCGCTACGCCGAGCTCTACCAACGGGAGGGACACGCCTTCGCGTTCAGCGACGCCGCGGGGCTCGCCAGCACCCCGGTGCTGCCCAAACGTTGAGGTCGTCGGCGGCTGCCTGGCCGTGTCACCCGCTGGTGTCACCTCCGCAGGGCGATGTGGAGGATGCGATCGTCGCCGGCGCGGGGTTCACCGCGGCCGTCACGGTTGCTGGTGGTCACCCACAGTGAGCCCTCCCCGACGGGCTGGATGCTGCGCAGGCGCCCGTATCCGCCGGTGAGGTACCTCCGCGGCGTACCGACGTGATCGCCGCGGATGGGGACCTGCCACACCCGCTCACCGCGCAGGTTGGCGAGATAGATGACGTCATTGACGATCGCGATGCCGGACGGGGACGCCTCTGCGGGCCGCCATTGCGCCGCCGGGTTGATGTAGTCGGGGTTGTCGCCGCGGCCTTCGACGTCCGGCCAGCCGTAATTGCCGCCCGCCCGAATGAGGTTGAGCTCGTCCCAAGTGTCCTCGCCGAACTCAGAGGCCCACAGCCGGCCGCGGGAGTCGAACGCGAGTCCTTCGACGTTGCGGTGGCCCATGCTGTAGATGAGAGAATCCCGGAACGGGTTGCCGGGGGCGGGATTCCCCGCCGGGGTCATGCGCAGGATCTTCCCGCCCAGCGACCCTAGGTCTTGCGCGCGGTCGCCGACGGTGGCGTCCCCGCTGGCGACGTACAGCATCTCGTCGGGGCCAAAGACGATCCGGCCGCCGTTGTGGAAGGAAGCGTGCGGGATACCGGTCACGATCGGACTAGGTCCGTCGAGGCGTCCGCCCCGGAAGCTCAATCGCGCGATCCGGTTGTCCCGTGGGGTGGAGTAGTACGCGAACACGTGGTGGTCGGAGGCGAAGTGCGGGGAGGTGGCGAGACCGAGCAGACCGCCCTCTCCATCGGGTTCCACCCCGGGAACTCGCCCCACCTCATGGATCGCGCCGTCGGTGTCGACCTGCAGCAGCCGGGCTGTGTCGCGTTCACCGACCAACGCGCCGCCGCCGGGCAATGGCGCGACGCCCCAGGGAACCTGAAGTCCATCGACGACCGTGCCCGTCACCACCGGCGTCGGCACCCCGCCCTCGGCGGAGGGCGAATCCGCTGTCTCGACCGCCGCCCGGGCGCCGCGTCCAGACACCACCGATCCCGCGACACCAGCCAGGGCTGCGGCGAAAAGACTCCGACGCCGCAATGGCCGATGCGGCTGATCCAGCAAGCCCATGTCCCTCGTCTCCCCGATAAAGCCCAGCCTTCCGGCAGCGCCCAGTGTTCCCGCTCGGGCCACGACCGAAGCAAGACCACGCCAAGCATGGGACCACAATCGGCCAGGGAACTCGATGTCGCGAATTGGAAATCAAGTTCGCGTGTCGAGGCGCCCCGCCATCTCTCGATGCCACCAGCCGGCGAGTTCGCCGAGCGGCCCTAGCAGCTCCTCTGCCTGGGAGGTGAGGCGATAGCGCACCCGAGGGGGCGACTCCGTCGTTGACACGTTACGGGCAACTAACCCGGCTTCCTCCAGCCGACGCAACGCCCTGTCGAGAGGCTTCTGCTCTAGCCCCGTCTCCCGCGCCAGCTCGTTGTGTCTCTTGGGACCTTTGGCCAGCTCGACCAGCACTACTAGGACCCACTTCCCGGAGATTACTTCGACGGCCGCCCGCGCGGCGTCACTATCGATCATGAGTGTCCCCCGAAGGCCACGGACGCTCAGAGTAGACCGGGTACCCCGCAAGTTGCCAGCGCTCTTCGTGACCAAGTGCCGACCGTACGTGTCATCGAACAGAAGAGACTACTTTGTCTCCTGAAGGCATAAATGTCTCTAGGAGGCGTTCGTGCCTCTTGACGCTGGGTCTCGTTATTTCGCATCGTGAAGCGGCTTCGGGACGTAAGGAAGAAACACCAGAAGACGTTCCGGGGCCCGGAAAGCTGGCTGGGGAAAACCGGGAGAAGCCATGGAGAAACGGTACGGACGGCGCGAAGTAATCACTAAGGCCGTCGGGGTGATGGCGGCAGGGGTCGCCGCGGGCGGCGTCTTGGGGAGCGGGTCGGCCGCTACCGCGGCCGCTTCGCCCCGGCGGAGTCTGCCTCTTGCGACGGTGCGTCGTCACATGGGATCTGTTGCGCAGGTGGCAGTTGACGAGGCCGAGAGCACGATGACCGTCCCGGTGAAGGGCTTTCCCGCCGGATGGCGGCTTCGCCCCGGAGACCGGGTCTTCTTGCGGGAGACGGCCGGTAAGAAGCAAGCCACGCCCTGGGTGCGGCCGGTCGAGGGCGTCATCGAAGGACAGCCGACCGCCGGTCGGTCCCTCAAGATGGCCGGGCAGAACGTGGTGATCGGCGAGGAGACAGTAGTCGTGGGGGGCGCTGATCGTTCCGACGCCTCCGTGGCCTACGTGGCGGACTGCATCGAAAACGTGCGTGGTCGCCCGCTGTCGTGTGTCGCGTTGAAGCCTAGGCGCAGCTCGTAGGGCGTCGCTGGCAACAGCTGACCGGCACATCCGGCAACGGGGTGATGACGCATGCTGGTACAGGCAGCCGCGCTCGTCTTGACCTACGGCGTGTCTGGTGTCCTGCTGTGGGCGGGACTGGAGAAGCTCCGAGCGTTCGCTGCGTTCGACACCACCCTGGCGGCCCTCGGACTGCCGCGTGGTCTGCGCAGGGCCGTCGGACTCGGGGTGCCGTTCGCCGAGATCATTACGGCGCTCGGTGTCGTGCTCCTGCCCGGGCAAACGTGGCCACGGTTGGCTGTCGCTGGTCTCGCGGCGGGTTTCGCCGCGGCCGGCCTGCGAGGGCTTCGAGCCGATCGGCCCGTCACATGCTCGTGCTTCGGAGCTACGGGAAATGCGGTGCTGGGGTGGCGTCAACTCTATGCCTTCCCCATCTGGCTGGCCGCCGTCGTCGCCTTGGACCGGATGGGTTCCGCCTGGCCACCGCGGCAGGCGGTCGCACACCTCGCCGTCGTCGTGGGAGTGCTGTGCGGGCTTCGGGCGGCCGTCCTTGTCTCGGCATGGCGGCGAGCCGCCGACAACCGCCGTGCCGTGGGAGAGGTCCTTTACCCGCGACGCGCTCGGATGTTCGTCGCCCCTGATGGAGGTCGTTGATGGCAGTCGTTGCACTCGTCCTGGGGACTTGCCTGGGTGTGCTGCTCTTCCTTCTCCTCGGCGCGCAGGTGGAGATGTTCCGCGGCCTTGAGCAGGTCCGCGAACAGGCGGGGCTGATCGACCGGGTCACTCCCGTGGACCTGGGCAAGGTCCGCGGTCTTGCACCGAGCGAGGTCGGTCTGCCGGCCACCCTTGACACGGAGATCAGTGCGGTAGTGCTGTTCCTGTCGGACAAGTGCGTTGTATGCCGCTCGATCGCAGCCTCGCTCGACGGAACGATTCCCCGTGGCCTCTGGCTTGTTCTCGAGCCCGGCACCGCCCCCAGGGATGCCGAACTGTCCCAAGAGCTGGGCTTCGATCCGGATGACGTGATCATCGACTGGGGTAGAGAGATCACACACCGGATTGGGATAGAGGCGACTCCGTTGGGAGTCGTCGTGGAGAACGGGCGCCTGTCCCGCGCCGCGACTATCCCTTCGTCGCGACAATTGTACGAGTTCCTGGGGGCCGCCCGTCCGATCACCAGGCAACAGCCGAAGCTACTTGTAAAGTCGAAAGGAGCCTGACATGACGACACCGACGACGACGGCCCAGCCGCAGCTAGAGGCACCGGTGACACCGAGCCACGAAGAGACATCTCGCCGGCACATCCTTCGACGGGTTTCCCTCAGCGGATTGGCCCTGGTCGGAGCGCTGGCGGCCACGCAGACCAGAAGGGAAGAGGCGTCGGCCGCTGCGGGCTGCTCCGATGGCTGCTGCGACTTGGTCGAGTGCAATACCTGCGGTGTCTATGGTCCGGCCTGCGAGCAGGTGAACTGCTCTGGCTACCTGGAGTCCTGGCAATGCCCGGATGGTTCGGGCGGTTACTACATATGCTACGAATGCACAAGGCAAAACGTCAACACATGCTGGACCACGGACGTCCATTGCTCTCAGGCCAGGCACTCATCCAGCTGTAACTAGCGCAAATATCTTTCGAATTTCGAGGTTGAATTCGCCGGGGAGACATTTGAGGGCGGGGTATGGATCTCACTGGGCCCGCGATTTCGGTCGTCCTCCTTGCTGCGGTGGCCGGGTTTGCACAGCTGTTCAGCCCTTGAGGTCTCTCCTTTATCGGCACGCTGCGGCCCCGGGCGAAGAGCGTGCCGCCCTCCTTGGTCCAGGGAGGCGCAACCCGGCGGTTCACTCGGCAGCAGCCGGTGCTCCTCTTGGGCGTCGGATTCGTGGCGTCCGCCACTGTGGCGTTCGCCGTGCTGTATCTCCTGAGCGACGCGTTCGGTGTGGAGCGCGTCCCGCTCGCGGCCAGGCAGGGAACCGCTGCGGTGGTCTGCGTGTTGCTGTTCCTCGTCGATGCGTGGGGGGTACGCCGCGGCCGTACGTGCACGCTCGCGCTGCCTCGGCAGACGTCCAAGCGGCTCTACTACTCCCGCGGTCCCCGCATTGGCGCGTTCGTCTGGGGCTTGGACACGGGGCTGTCGGTCACCACGTATCGGGTGTCGGCCACGACCTGGGCGGCCCTGGGGCTGACCGCGTTGCACATCGCTCCGGTGTGGACGGGCATCTCGTATGGCCTCGGGTTCGCGCTACCCATCATGGCCGCCATACTCGTGCCCCGATGGCGACCGGACGCGGAGGATGGAACGAGACGTGAGCCCCGGTGGATTCCGCGGCTGCTCCAACGCCGGGTACATGTTGTGCAAACGGGCGGTCTCGTGGCGATCACCGCGACCACCGCCCTCCTGACCACCGCGTTGCTGGGAGTCACATGGTAGATACGCGTCACCGACCGCACTCCGGACCCGTTGTCGTCCGGATGGGTCGGTGGCCGGTGATGCTGGCGATTCCTCTTCTCCTCGCCGTCGCCTGCTCGCCACAGGGGGGCAGTACGTCAGCCGGTAACACAACCTGCCGCGAAACCGTGCCCAGGGAACCCGCCGCCGTCCCCGTGTCGGTGCGACGCTCGGACGGAGATACCCGCTGGTACGGGAATGGAGACTTGTGGGCGGGGTTGCCTGCCGACCAGCGCCTACCCAGGCGCGAAGACGGCTTCCGGTTCAAGCATCCGTGGTTCACCCTCGACGATGGGAAGTTCACCTCGCGCGAGGGGCCGCCCTCCGTAAGCGCGAAACGCCTCGACGCGCCGGGAGAAGCCGAAGCCACCCACGGGGGTTATGCCACCGCAAGCCGGGGCGTTCAATTCTGGCCCACCGTGATCAACTTTCCCGAGCGTGGTTGCTGGATGGTAACCGGCACTCTCGATGACGCAGTGGTGCGGTTCGTCACAAGGGTGTGACCCCGAGTTTTCGTGGATCCAGCGGACCGAGCGTGGGCCACCTCAGCCAGCCGCGAGGGGCGGGCGCAGGTGGGCCCAGGGGCGTGCCTCCTCCAGCGCCCGGCTGGCCGCCAGCACCCGCGCGTCGGCGTGCCGCGGTCCCACGATCTGCAGCCCGACCGGCAGACTCCCGCCGGTGAGGCCGCACGGAAGGCTGGCAGCGGGCTGCTGGGTGAGGTTGAACGGGTAGCTGAACGGGGCCCAGCTCGTCCACCGCCGGCTCGGCCATCCGCCGGGCACCTCCTGCCCGGCGGTGAACGGGAGGATCGGCATCGCCGGCGTCACCAGAAGGTCGTACGTCTCGTGGAAGACACCCATGTGCCGGCCGAGGTCCATCCGCCGAACCGTCGCGTCCAGGTACTCCATCGCCGACGCTCGCGCGCCGACCTCGCAGATCTCCGCGAGACCCGGGTCGAGGTCCGTGCGCCGCTCCGGAGGAAACGAAGCGACCGACTTGGCGGCGCCGGAGAACCACAGCACGTGCAGGGCGTCGACCGGGTCCTGGAAACCCGGGTCGACCTCGTCGACGTGCGCGCCGAGCTCGGCGAGCGCCCGTACGCCCTCCTGTACCAGCGCCGCCACCTCCTTGTCGACGGAGGCACCCCCCAACGTGGGGCTGTAGGCGACGCGCAGCCCGGACACGCCGTCGTTCAGGCGGCCCACGTAGGACGACGCCGGCGGCTCGAGCGCTGACCAGTCCCGGCTGTCCGGGCGGCTGAGCACGTCCAGCATGAGTGCGGCGTCTCCGACGGTCCGGGTCAGCGGGCCGGCGTGTGCAAGGGTGCCGAACGGGCTGGCCGGATAGAGCGGGATGCGTCCGTAGGTGGGCTTGAACCCGAAGACGCCGCAGAACGCCGCGGGGATGCGGACCGAGCCGCCACCGTCGGTGCCGACCGTAAGGGGCGCCATGCCCAGGGCGATCGCTGCCGCGCTGCCGCCGCTGGAGCCGCCGGGGGTACGGCCGGTTTCCCACGGGTTGCGGGTGACGCCGGTGAGCGGGCTGTCGGTCACGCCCTTCCAGCCGATCTCCGGGGTGGTTGTCTTGCCGACCAGCACCGCGCCCTGCTCCCGCAGCCGGGCCACCGCCGGCGCGTCCTCCTGCCACGGCTGGTCCGGATCGATGGCCCGGGAGCCGCGCAGCGTCGGCCAGCCGAGGGTGAGGAACACGTCCTTGATCGATACCGGTACGCCGTCGAGGAGCCCGCTCGGCTGCCCACGGTGCCAGCGTCGTTCCGCGTCCCGCGCTCCCTGCGCCGCACGCTCGGCGTCGACCAGACAGAACGCGTTGACCGCGGGGTTCAGACGCTCGATCCGGTCGAGCACCGCGCGTGTTGCCTCCACGGGGGAGAGCTCACCCCGGGAGTAGGCGGCGACCAGATCGGTGGCCGTGCGGAAGGCGATGTCGTCTGACACGCGGCGCTCCTATCCCGATGTCGGCACGTAGCCCAGCTGCTTGTCGACGACGTTGCGCAACGGCTGACCGGTTTGCCAATGCCGCAGGTTCTCGGCGAACAGCCGGACGAGTTCGTCCTCCCAGCCTTCCGCATCGCCGGACATGTGCGGTGACACGATCAACCCCGGCATGTCCCACAGAGCGGAGGTGGCGGGCAGCGGCTCCTCGGTGAACACGTCGAGCGCGGCACCCGCGATCTCACCGTTCCGCAGCGCGTCGACGAGGTCGTCCTCGACGACTGTCGGGCCGCGTCCCACGTTCACCAGGCGGGCCGAGGGCTTCATGCTCCGGAAGGCGGTCCGGTCCAGCATGCCGCAGGTCTGCTCGGTGAGCGGAGCGGCCATGACCACGTAGTCGGCCCAGCCGAGCACCTCGAGGAGGTCCCCCTGGGCATGTACCCGGCCGAAGTCCGGATCCCCGGTACGGGAGCGGCGCCCCAGGCCGGCGACCCGCATGTCGGCCGCTGCCAGCAACCGTGCGGTCGCCCGCCCGATCGGGCCGGTTCCGATGATGAGGGCGCGGCGCCCCGCGATCCGCTCCGACTCGCGGTGCCGCCACCGGCGTTCGGCCTGCAGGGTTACGGTCCCGGTCAGATCCTTGGCGAAGGCCAGGATGCAGCCGAGGACGTACTCGGCTATCGCCTGCTCGAAGACACCGCGGGAGTTCGTCACCACGACGTCGCTGCCGACCAGCCCGGGGAACAGCAGCCTGTCCACGCCGGCACTGGCCGTGTGTACCCAGCGCAGGGTGCTGGCCGAGGGCCATACGTCGGCCAGCGCGGCAGAGGTGAAGTCCCACACGAACAGCGCCTGGGCCCCCGGCAGGACGCTGGCCAGATCATGACCGGTGGCCAGGCGCAGCTCGGTGAGGTCTTCGACCTCGGACAGGTCCGGCGCTCCCGACTCGTCGCACAGGACGGCCGTGATCACCTGCTACCTCTCGAGCACGTTGCGGCCGGTTTTCCCGTCACCGCGCCTCGAGGACGGCCCGCAGGAACGACTTCGTACGATCGTGCTCCGGATCGCTGAAGATCTTTTCCGGTGGCCCATACTCGACGATTTGGCCGTGGTCGAACATCATCACCCGGTGCGAGATGTCCTTGGCGAACTGCATCTCGTGGGTGACGCACAGGATGGTGATCTCCGTGGTGTGTGCGATGTCCCGCAGGACGTTGAGGACCTCGGCCACGAGCTCGGGGTCGAGCGCGGAGGTGACCTCGTCGAGGAGAAGGATCTTCGGGTTCATCGCGAGCGCCCGGGCGATGGCGACCCGCTGCTGCTGCCCACCGGACAGCTGGGACGGGTAGGAGTCGACCTTGTCGGAGAGGCCGACCAGTTCCAGGATCTCGCGCCCCCGCTGGACCGCCTCGTCCTTCGACATGCCCAGCGAGTAGATCGGCGCCTCGGTGACGTTCCGCAGCACCTTCATGTTGGGGAAAAGGTTGAACTGCTGGAACACCATGCCCATCTTCGGGCGCATCCGGCGGAGGTACTTCTCGTTCGCGGGCACCAGCTTGCCGCCCTGGTCCATGTGCCACAACGGCTCCCCGTCCACCCAGATGTAGCCGTCGTTGATCTTCTCCAGCGTCATCAGCAGCCGCAGGATCGTCGTTTTGCCCGAGCCGCTGGGGCCGATGAGCGTCACGTGCTCGGCCGGCGCCACCTCGAAGTCGAGCTCCCGCAGCACCACGAGGTCGCCGAAGCGCTTCACTACCTTGTCGAAGCGGACCATCTTGTCCGGCGCCGACTGGCCCTTGCCGGTCGTGTTCCCGTTCGTCGTCGGTTCAGTGACCAAGGCGAATCTCCAGCTTTCTCATGAGTACTGCGGCGGGATAGCTCGCCGCGAGGAAGATGAGCCCGGCGATCGTGAACGTTTCCAGGTACTTGAAGTTCAACGAGCCGATGTTCTTGGCGATGGCCACCATGTCAAGCACGGTAATCGCGAGAAGGTACGGCGTCTCCTTGAACATGGAGATCACGTAGTTGCCGAGGGCCGGCAACACGTTGCGGATCGCCTGCGGGAGGATCACATCCTGCCACTTCCTCCGGGGAGGCAGCGACAGCGCGGTGGCCGCCTCCCACTGGCCCTTCGGTACGCCGTCGATGCCAGCTCGGTACACCTCCGAAGTGTACGTCGCATAGTGCACGCCGAGGCCGATGATGCCGATCGTGAACGCCGGCAGCGTGATCCCGACCCGTGGCAGCACCAGGAAGAGGAAGAGGAGCTGCACCAGCAATGGGGTGCTGCGCACGAACTCGATGAACCATCCGGTCGGCCGGCTGATCAGCTGAATCCGCGACCGGCGCAGCAGTGCGAGGATCAAGCCCAGCACCATCGCCACCACCGACCCCAGAATGGTGGCCAGCAGGGTGACCTTCAGGAAAGCGCCGAGCATCTGTGGCAGGGCCTCGTTGAGGGCGAAGTTCCAGTCCCAGATCATGCGGCTTCACTCCCACCGAGCCTCCACCCCAGACCCCCGAGGGCCCGCCGCTCCATCGGCTGGCCGATCGATGCCTTGGAGCGGCGCTCCAGCAGGCTCATCAAGACCGCGAAGATCTGAGCGAGGATGAAGTAGATGATGAGCGCGCCGGTGAACGCCACGACGGTGTTCCCGGTGGCGTCCCGGAACGCCTGGGTCTCGAAGGTCAGGTCCGCCAAGCCAATCAGCGATACCAGCGCGGTGCCCTTGAGGAGCTGGATGAGCCAGTTGCCGAACGGCGGAATCATCCCCACCACTGCCTGTGGCAGGATCACCCGCCGCATCCGCTGGACTCGGCCCATGTTGAGGGCGATGGTCGCCTCCCACTGCGCCCGGGGAATCGCGTTGATGCCACCCCGGACGACCTCGGAGCCGTAGGCACCGTAGTTCAGCCCCAGGGCGATGACGCCCGTCGCGACGGGCACCAGCTGGATGCCTGCCAGCGGCAGCGCGAAGAACAACCAGAACATCTGCACCAGCAACGAGGTCCCGCGGAAGAACTCGACGAACACCCGGGAGACGAACCGCACACCCACCGACTGCGACAGTGCCATCAGCCCGAAGATGAACGAGATCACCACCGACAGCGCCGCCCCGAGGATGGTGAGCTCCAGGGTGATGACGACCCCCTGCGCGAAAAACGGCAGGGCCTCGCCGAACTGGGAAAGAAAGCCGCTCATAGAAGAGTTCGCCGCCGGTTAACGGTTGCAGAGCTGCTGGGTTGTGACGTCGCTCTCCGGAACGTTTAGTTCGGTGAATCCGTACGGCTTGATCAGTTCGAGCAGCCGGCCGGAGTCGCGGAGCTTGGCGAGTTCGCGGTTGAACGCGTCGCGCAGTTCCGTGTCCCGGCGCCGGAAGGCCGCACCGCCGTAGTCGGGAAGCGGCTTGCCGTCGACCGTGGGGATGAACGGCTTGGTCACCTCGACCGGGGCGTCAGCGTTGGTCTCGGCCGTGTACTTCAGCGAAGGACTGGTCAGCGCGAACGCGTCGATCCGCCCCGCGACCACCGCCTCCAGACCGTCCTGTTGACTTTCGAACGTCTTGAGCTGCGACGTTGATGCCCCCGCGCTCTCGGCGTAGTCGGCCTCGACAGCGCCGGAAAGCACGCCGATGGTGGCCTTCTTCTGGGCAACGTCCTCGTATGTGGTGATCTTCTTCGGGTTGCCCTCCTTTACCAGGAAGGCGGAGTCGCCTCGGTACTCGGGCTCGGAGAAGAGGGCCTGTTGGCATCGGTCCGGCAAGATGAACATGCCGGCGGTGACGACATCCCAGCGGTTGGCCACCAGACCGGGAATGAGCGAGCCGAAGTCGGTGAGGAACGGCTCCAGCTCCGGCACGCCGAGCGCCTTGAAGACCTCCGCGTGTACGGCCGGCGCCTCGCCGACCAGCTCGCCGTTTGCGTCCTTGTAGGAATAGGGGCCCTCGTTGGCGAAGCCGATCCTGACCTTGCCGTCTTCCTTGATCTTGTCCAGGGTGTTCTGGACCGACTCGCCGGTGCCGGGCTGGGTGCGCTGGCACGCGACCAGGATGCCGGGGACTGCCAGGAGCCCGCCGGCCGCGGCCCCTCGCTTGAGAAGGTCCCGTCGGGACCAGGTACCGTCAATCACAGCTGTGAATCCTTCGATCGATGGTTCGGGGTTACGTCGGGCGAGCCTGTCGCATGCCGATGCTCGCCGCAAGAGACTAGCCAAGATCTTAAACCGTGTAATCAATCCACTCCGAGGGCTCGGCGTCAAGGGTCGTGTGCTCGTTAACAGAACGTTGATACTTCGTTATCGTCCGACTTGCACCGGTAGCTGATCTGGTGGTAAAGATCTCCCGATTTTTCCGTCGTCATTGACCGGAGTCGATCAGTGTCGGGACGGCCGGATTGCCGTCGGCGGCCGAAGCGCCGCCGAGTTGGGTGCTTCCCCTCGCTGCGGGCCGCCGGCGCAAGGCGCGTACTTCTTGTGTATGATTGTTGACAATTTGTAGTCAGATCGGTCCGGGAGTGGCGGTGGCTGTGTCGACGGCCGTGGGCTTCCTCTATCCCGGGTACGCGGCGGAGGGCGACTATCCGCTCATGGAGCGCATCCTCGCCGGCTCCGTCGCGCTGCGCGTGGTGCACACCGCGGTGCCCGAGGACGCCCACCGCCTCGATGCGCTCCTCGACCTCGGGCGCGCGGACCTACTCGCCGAAGGGGCCGAGCAGCTGCGTACGCTGAACGTGGACGCGGCCATGTGGGCGTGCACGAGCGGGAGCTTCGTGTTCGGCTGGGACGGTGCCCGCGAGCAGGTGGAAGATCTCGGCAAGCTCCTGGACGCCCCGGCCTCCAGCACATCGTTCGCCTTCGTCGAGGCGGCCCGCCGGCTCGACGTTCGCAGGGTGGGGGTTGCGGCAACCTACCCCCGCGATGTTGCGGGATACTTCGTCGAGTTCCTGCGCCGCGGCGGACTGGACGTGGTGCACTTGTCCGTCGGCGACATCGTCACCGCTGACGAGGTCGGAGGCCACGGACGGGACGCGGTGTTCGACCTCGTCGCCGAGGGGGACCACCCCGACGCCGAGGCGGTCCTGGTGCCGGACACCGCGCTGCGCACGGTCGCCTGGCTGGACGAGCTGGAGAATCGGGCCGGCAAGCCGGTGCTGACCGCTAACCAGGTGAGCGTGTGGTGGGGGCTGCGCCTCGCCGGGGACGATACGCCGAGGCCCGGGGCGGGCGCTCTGTTCCGCCGCAGTCGATGAATGGGAGGTGCGTGCCGTGGGGCAGCCGGGTGAGCTCGAACCGGTCAACAGGGAGTCGACCGCGGCCATCATCGCCGACCAGCTCCGCTCGGCCATCATGTACGGAACGTTTCCGCCGGGCACCCAGATGGCCGAGGCCGAGCTCGCCGGCAAGTTCGGCGTGAGCAGGGGCCCGCTCCGGGAGGCCATGCAACGCCTTGTCCAGGAGGGGCTGCTGCACAGCGAACGCCACCGTGGTCTGTTCGTGACCACGCTGGACGTCGACGACGTGCACGACATCTACATGGCACGCACCGGCGTGGAGCGCGCGGCGTGCCTGCTCATCCTCCGTACCGACCCGAAGGAGGCCGCCGAGCGGCTCGGCGAGGTGCACGCGCGCATGGTCGGCGCGGCCGGAATCGGCGACCTCCGGGCGCTCGGCAACGCGGACCTCGTGTTCCACGAGACCCTCGTCGAGCTGGCGGGCAGCGCCCGCCTCGAACGCATGGCCCGTACGCTGCTCATCGAGACCCGGATGTGCATGACGGCGCTGGAGAAGAAGTACCGCGACCCGGTCGACCTGGTAGGGGAGCATCGCGCGATCGTGGACGCGATCCAAGCCGCGGACGAGGAGCGGCTGCTGGAAGTCCTGGACGCGCACATGGCGGACGCGGTGGCCCGGCTGTCGACGGATGCGGCCCCGGAGTCCTGATGCTCCCCAAAGGGGTTAGGCGCCCTGTCGGCAGAGCCCCTCGGTGGTGACGCTGTTGGCCAGCTTCGCGGAGAACCCCACCGGTCGAGGATGCGGGCGAACTCGCCGGACTTCTTGATCTCGTCCAGCTTGGCGTTGTAGGCGTCCCGGAACCTCGGCCGCTGTCGGCTACCTCGGTTGGCCGGCCAGCGTAGCGGGGCGGCGTGGCGAGGAAACGGCTCAAGTCGGCTAACGTCAGGGACGTGATCGAGCAGTCGGCTCCCAAAACCTCGGGCTCGGGTGGGTTCGAGGTCCACCTCGAGGTGTTCGAGGGGCCGTTCGACCTGCTACTCGGCCTGATCGCCAAGCACAAGCTGGACATCACCGAGGTCGCGCTGCACAAGGTCACCGACGAGTTCATCGCCTACATCCAGTCGTATGGGCCGGAGTGGGATCTCGACCAGGCGAGCCACTTTCTGGTGGTGGCGGCCACCCTCCTCGACCTCAAGGCCGCTCGGCTGCTGCCCTCGGGTGAGGTCGAGGACGAGGAGGACCTGGCCCTGCTCGAGGCCCGCGACCTGCTGTTCGCCCGGCTGCTGCAGTACCGCGCCTACAAGGAGGTCGCGGGCCTGCTGGCCGCCAGGATGGCGGAGCAGGCGCGACGCTATCCCAGGATCGTGCCGATGGAGCCGCGCTTCGCCGAGCTGCTGCCCGAGGTCATCCTCGGGCTCGGTGCGACGGAATTCGCCCGGCTCGCCGGCCGGGTGCTCACCCCGAAGCAGCCGCCCATTGTGCCCATCGAGCACATCTACACACCGCGGGCGAGCGTCCGGGAACAGGCGACCCTGCTGGTCGGCCGGCTACGCCGGATAGGGCGCGCCACGTTCCGTTCGTTGACGTCGGACTGCGCGGGGATGTACGAGATCGTGGCGCGCTTTCTCGCGCTCCTCGAGCTGTACCGGGAGGGCGCGGTCTCCTTCGAGCAGATCCAGCCCCTGGGTGAGCTGTACGTGAGCTGGAGCGACACCGACGAGGCCGAGGTCGCTGACGACGACCACGAGGACTACGAGGACTACGAGGACTACGACGACTACGAGGCCGAGGAGGCCACCGCGGATGAGTGACGACGAGCTGCCGCCCCTGCGCGCCGCCATCGAGGCCATCCTGCTGGTCGTCGACGAGCCGATCGCCGAGGTGACGCTCGCGCAGGTGCTGGAGAGACCGCGGGAGGAGGTCGGCGCGGCGCTGCGGGAGCTGTCGGCGGAGTACACCGAGCAGGGCAGGGGCTTCGACCTGCGCGAGGTCGCCGGGGGATGGCGTTTCTACACCCGGGATAACTGTGCGGCGGTGGTGGAGCGGTTCGTACTGGACGGTCAGCAAACCCGCCTCACCCAGGCCGCGCTGGAGACCATGGCCGTCGTCGCGTACCGCCAGCCGGTCACCCGGGCGCGGGTCTCCGCGGTACGCGGCGTGAACTGCGACGGGGTGATGCGAACGCTGGTGCTGCGTGGCCTGGTCGAGGAGATGGGCACCGAGCAGGAGACGGGAGCCACGCTGTACCGCACCACCTCCTACTTCCTGGAACGGCTCGGTCTTCGCGATCTCGACGAGCTTCCGGAACTCGCGCCGTTCCTGCCGGACGACGTGGAGAACATCGAGGACGGCCGTTGAGTCACCCGGCACCGGACCCGGCACCGGACGAGACCGGCGAGATCCGGCTCCAGCGGCTCATGGCGCAGGCCGGCCTGGGCAGCCGGCGGCGTTGCGAGGACCTCATCGCCGCCGGGCGCGTCGAGGTGAACGGGCAGGTCGCCGTCTTGGGTACCCGCGTCGACCAACGGCAGGACGTCGTACGCGTGGACGGCGCGCGCATCCCCACCGCCCCCGGGCTGGTGCACGTGGCGCTCAACAAGCCGCGCAGCGTCGTCAGCACCATGTCCGACGAGCGGGGACGGCGGTCCCTCGCCGACTACGTCGCCGACTACGAGACGCGGCTCTTCCACGTGGGCAGGCTCGACACCGACACCGAGGGACTCATCCTCCTCACCAACGACGGCGACCTCGCCCACCGCCTCGCGCATCCGAGCTTCGGCCTGTCCAAGGTGTACGTGGCAGAGGTGCGCGGCCAGCTCCGCCGCGACGTCGGCCGCAGGCTCCGCGCGGGCGTCCGGCTGGCCGACGGGACCGTACGGGTCGACGGTTTCCGGGTTCTGGACCGCGCCGGCCCCCGTGCCCTGGTGGAGGTCACCCTGCACGAGGGACGCAAGCACGTCGTGCGGAGGCTGCTCGCCGCGGTCGGGCATCCGGTCCAGCATCTCGTCCGTACCCAGTTCGGTCCGATCCGGCTGGGCTCGCTGCGCCCCGGCACCGCCCGGACCCTCACCCCGCAGGAGGTCATGGAGCTGTACCGGGCGGTCGGGCTGTAACGTTGCACGACATCACGGGTCAGTAGGTCGAAGAAGCGGGAGGAGGTCGGCGTGGCGGTCAGGGCGTTGCGTGGGGCGACACAGGTCGATCGCAACGAGCGCGATGACATCCTCGACGGGGTGACCGAGCTGGTGACCGAGCTGTTGAAGCGCAACGAGCTGGACGTCGACGACTTCATCAGCGTGATCTTCACGGCGACGCCGGACCTCACCGCGGAGTTCCCGGCCCTGGCGGCCCGTCGGCTCGGCTTCGGCGAGGTCCCGTTGATGTGCGCGGCCGAGATCGACGTTCCGGGTGGGCTGCCCCGGGTGATACGCCTGCTCGCGCACGTGGAAACCGACCGTCCCCGTACCGAGCTGCGACACGTCTACCTGCACGGCGCGGCGGCACTTCGCCAGGACATCGCCCAATGAACGCTGGTTCGTCCGGAGATCTCGGCCGGGTCCTCGTCGTAGGCGCCGGTCTGATCGGCACGTCGGTCGCCCTCGCGCTTCGTGACCGGGGCATCGACGTCTACCTGCGCGATCGGGACGCGGCAGCGGTACGGCTGGCCGCGGAGCTGGGTGCTGGCGTGCCGTGGAACGGCGAGGACCACCTCGACCTGGCGGTCCTCGCGGTGCCGCCGAGCGCGGTGCCCGCGGCACTGCTCGACGCCCAGCGCGCCGACCTGGCGCGCGGGTACACCGACGTGGCAAGCGTGAAGATGCAGCCGATCGCCGGCGCGGAGGCCCTGGGGTGCGATCTCGCCACGTTCGTCGGCGGCCATCCACTCGGCGGGCGGGAACGCTCCGGCCCGGCCGCGGGGCGAGCCGACCTGTTCCTCGGCCGGCCGTGGGCCCTGTGCCCGACGCCCACCACCAAGAGCGACGCGACCGACGCGGCCATGAGCCTGGCCCGTGCCTGCGGCGCCGAACCTGTCGTGCTCAGCTCCGAGGACCATGACCGCGCGGTGGCGTTGGTGTCGCACGCCCCGCACGCGGTGGCCAGCGCGATGGCGGCGCAGCTGAGCGACGCCGATCCGGCCGCGCTGGCCCTTTCCGGTCAGGGGCTGCGGGACGTGACGCGCATCGCCGCCGGCGACGCCGAGCTGTGGACCGGCATCCTCGCGGCGAACGTCGGCCCCGTCGCCGACGTGCTGGACCGGATCGCCGCGGACCTGGTCGCGGCGGCCGCGGCGCTTCGGTCGGCCGGGGGTGCCGAGGGTGCCGAGGGCGGAGACGCGGAAGCCGCCGGCATTGTCACCGAGCTGCTGCGTCGCGGAAACGCCGGCCGCTCGCACATACCGGGCAAGCGTGGCGGGCCGGCGCCGTCGTACGCGATCGTCCCGGTGGTGATCAGCGACCGGCCCGGCGAACTGGCGCGGCTGTTCGACGCCGTGGGGGAGGCGGGTATCAACATCGAGGACGTCGCGATCGAACATTCGCCCGGATTGCCGGTCGGCGTCGCCGAGCTGAGCGTACGCCCCGATGATGCCGACGAGCTGGTTCGCAGGCTGGGTGCTCAAGGATGGTCGGTGCACCGGTAATCTCCGTCAGCGTGAGAGCACTAGGAGAAGCAGACATCGTGGCGCCGCGCCCGAACCGTCCCGCGCCGGGGGCGCTGTCCACGCTGGTCGTCGCCGTGGACGGCCCATCCGGGTCGGGGAAGTCCAGCACCGCCCGGGGCGTCGCCCGTCGGCTGGGCCTGCGCTATCTGGACACCGGCGCGATGTACCGCGCGGTGACCTGGTGGATGCTGCGCCATGACGTCGACGTCGGCGACGCGGTAGCGGTGGCCGCGCACGCGGGAGGGCCGGTGCTACGGGTGGGCGCGGACCCGGAGCAGCCGTCGGTGAGCGTCGACGACGTCGACGTCTCCGAGCCGATTCGGACCCGAGAGGTGTCGAACGCGGTGAGCGCGGTGAGCGCGGTGCCCGAGGTGCGCAGGCGGCTCGTCGCGCTGCAGCGGGAGATCATCGGCTCCGGCGGCATCGTGGTGGAGGGGCGGGACATCGGTACCGTGGTCGCTCCCGACGCGCAGATGAAGGTCTTCCTCATCGCGAGCGCCGAGGAACGCGCCCAACGCCGTACCCGAGACCTCGTCGCCGACCAGGGCGCGACCCTCAATGTGACCCAGGCCGAGCTTGCCCGCCGGGACCGGCTCGACTCCACCCGTGCGGCCTCGCCGTTGACCAAGGCCGGGGACGCGGTGGAGATCGATTCCACGCTTATCGGGCTCGACGAGGTGATCGAGCTCGTCTGCAAGCTCGCGATCGAGCGGGCGGGAGCGTCGTGAACCACGTAGACGAGTACCAGCAGGGGCTTTCCGCCGACGGAGACCTTCCGGCCGCCGACGATGGCGGTTTCTCGCCGGTCGTGGCGGTGGTGGGCGGGCCCAACGTGGGCAAGTCCACCCTGGTCAACCGGATCCTCGGGCGCCGGGCCGCGGTCGTGGAGGACGTGCCGGGCGTCACCCGCGATCGTGTCACGTACGACGCCAACTGGAGGGGACGCCGGTTCACCGTGGTCGACACCGGCGGCTGGCAGCCGGGTGCCCGCGGCCTGGTCGGTCAGATCACCGAACAGGCCCAGATCGCCGTCGAGGCGGCCGACGCCGTGCTCTTCGTGGTGGACGCGGCCGTCGGACCCACCGACGCTGACCAGGCGGTCGCGGGCGTGCTGCAGCGCTCCGACAAGCCGGTCGTGCTGGCCGCGAACAAGGTCGACGACGTCCGCGCCGAGGCCGACGCGGCGGCGCTGTGGTCGCTGGGGGTGGGCGAGCCCGTCCCGGTGAGCGCGCTGCACGGGCGGGGGAGCGGCGACCTTCTCGACGCGGTGCTCGCGGCGCTGCCGCCGGCGCCGCGCGAGGTGATCGGCGAGGAGGGCGGGCCCCGCCGGGTGGCCCTGGTCGGCCGCCCGAACGTCGGCAAGTCCTCCCTGCTGAACCAGCTCGCCGGCCAGCAGCGGGCGCTCGTCGACGAGGTCGGCGGCACCACGCGCGACCCGGTGGACGAGCTCGTCGAGCTCGGCGGGAAGCAGTGGCGGTTCGTGGACACCGCGGGCATCCGCCGGCGGCTGCAGGGCCTGCAGGGGGCTGACTACTACTCCAGCCTGCGTACGGCCGGCGCGGTGCAGAGCGCCGAGGTCGTCGTGGTCCTGATCGACGCGAGCGAGCCGCTCACCGAACAGGACCTGCGGATCATCTCGATGGTGATCGACGCGGGCCGGGCACTCGTGCTGGCGTTCAACAAGTGGGATCTCGTCGACGGCGAACGCCGCTACTACCTGGACAGGGAGATCGACCGACAGCTCGCGCGCGTGTGGTGGGCGCCTCGCGTGAACGTCTCCGCGAAGACGGGCCGGCATCTCGACAGGCTGGTGCCCGCGATGGAACAGGCGCTGGAGGGCTGGGGTACCCGGGTGCCGACCGCCGCCCTGAACGGCTGGGTCGCCGAC
Organism: Streptosporangiales bacterium; assembly: GCA_009379995.1. Taxonomy (GTDB): domain Bacteria; phylum Actinomycetota; class Actinomycetes; order Streptosporangiales; family WHSR01; genus WHSR01. Next base: position 1,440 of record WHSR01000017.1, on the reverse strand, counting down.
GTGGTCGCCGCCAGGCCGCATCCGGTTCGCGGCGGCAAGCAGCCCAAGGTGCTGTTCATCACCCAGTCCGACGTTCGGCCGCCGCGGTTCGTGGTCTTCGCGACCGGGTTCCTCGAGGCGAACTACCGGCGGTTCCTGGAGCGGCGGCTGCGCGAGACCTACGGGTTCACCGGCAGCCCAATCAACATCTCCGTACGTACCCGCGACCGGCGGGCCAAGGGCGGTCAGGCCGCCGGCCCGCGGAAGACCGGCTGACCCGCGCCGCGTTGGGTGACACGGGACCGCGCGGAACGCTGAGCGCGCCGTTTACGCTAAGGTTGAACCCGCCCCGCGAGGAGCGGGCATCGGGACGTGGCGCAGTTTGGTAGCGCACTTGACTGGGGGTCAAGGGGTCGCCGGTTCAAATCCGGCCGTCCCGACAGGTCAGAAGGGGTGTAAGGGCTTCCTGATAGGCCTTCGGGAGCCAAAACGGGAGCCACTCGCTATGCGGATTTGGGCTTGAATACCTTGTTCATCGCCACGGCGCCCTTGGTGAGCGCCGGCCTGATCTCGTGCCGGTAGACCGTCTCGGTTACGGTCGTCCCGCTGTGGCCGACGAGGCGGGAGATCTCTTCGAGCGCAACATCGTGTGCGGACAGCAGGGACACGAAGCTGTGGCGCAGCTCGCGTGGTGTCCAGTCCTCGCCGATGCCGGCTGCTTTTGCGATCTTGCGGAACTCGCGGCGTACCTGCCACCGATCCATGGGGGAGCCGTCCTCGCGGCAGAACACGAGGTCGTTGTCCTGCCAGGTCTGGCCCGCCGCGAGCCGTTCGGCGGCCTGCTGTCGGTGCAGTTCGCGGAGCGCCTGAGTCGCCCGCTTGGGCATCTTGAGGACCCGCCGGGACTGGCGGGGGTCTTCGTGTCGCCCTTGACGCGTACGGAGCGGTACACGGCCACCGTGCCCGCGGTGAGATCCACCTCGGACCATTTGAGCGCCCGTGCTTCTTCGGTACGGATACCGCAGAGCAGGCAGACGCTAAGCGGTTCGACCTGGTCATGCTGCGTGCGCAGCTGTGCGTCCTGGGCGCTGAGCCCGGCTTTCTCCGAGTCCGCGATCTGGTGCGCGAGATCGCCGATGCTCTACTGGCATACCTTCTGCCGAGTAGTCTCCAGGCTGCCGACTGTACCTAGGAACATCCTCGACAAGGGGTCGATCCCGCCGCGGCCAGGCTGATCTTGGGACCAGCGAGTGAGTCGGCGAAAGCGAGTAGTTGGCCTTAGCCGCCTCGATGTGGGATACGTGGACGGAACGCACGAGGCAGGTGGCAGGCTCCTCTGTCAGATTGACGGCTCCGGTTCGGTGGGCGGTGTATGGCCGGGGAGCCCGAAGAGGTCCAAGGTGGTGGCACCTCGACGGAGCGCCGAGATCACCCGGGCTTCGTGGTGCTCTCTGGCCAGCC